>JAJDUQ010000196.1 GCA_022826505.1 Gammaproteobacteria bacterium | reverse complement strand
CCGTCCCCGAGGTCCCCATCGTCCGCACCATCTGCGAATGACCAGGCACTCACCGTATCGTTGCCGGAGGCGAGCAGCCACCGCCCATCCGCGCTCCAGCCCAGCGCTTTGACCTTGTTGAAGCATTGGCCCAGGCTGGCGTTGTCGCCGATGCGCAGATCCCAGGCGTGCACCGTCTTCTCCTGGGTGGCAGTCACCACATACCGCCCGTCACGCCGCCAGCAGAGCTTGAGATGCGAGCCGCGGTGGAACAGGCTGTGCGCTCGGCTCGGCCCGTCGAGTTGCCAAATGGTGACGCCATTGTAATGCGAGACCGCCAACCGCCGGCCCGCGTCGTCGAAGGCCAGCCCCGCGACCGTGCTGGGATGCGGCCCCAGGACGCCGCTCGGCCGGCCCTCGCCGTCCAGCAACCGGACAACCGGTCCGTCGGCGATCACCCGCACGCCGCACGGATGCGTCACCAGTTGATCCGGCCATGCGCGCGCCAGCACGGCCAGTTGCCGCGGTCCATCCTCTGCATGGACCTGAAAGACGGCACCATCGTCGGTCCCGCACAGAAACGCAGCTTCCTCGCAATCGGCTGCCAGCGTCAGCACCGCACCCTGGGTGAGTCGCCAGACCGGGAGGCTGGGCGCCGCGGTGCTCAAGGCAACGATGCGCACGGCCCCGTCGCCACCGGAAAATGCCGCGTAGCGCCCGCTACGGTCGACGGCGGCACCTGTCAAAGGCGCGTCGACCGACCATCGGTCGAACGTGTATCCCGTCATCGATTGGTCGGAGGTGCAATCGCCGCCGGCCCTACGCGACCCGGCAACCGCGAAAGCCCGCGTCCAGCGCGGTCTCGTCCAGATTGCGGCCGATGAAGACCAGCCGGCAGGACCGCTCGGCATCGCCCCAGGCATCACCCGGTCGGCCGTCGAACAGCATGTGCACGCCCTGGAACACGAACCGTTGCGCCTCGCCCGCGATCGCCACGATGCCCTTCATGCGAAAGATGTCCGGGCCTCGCGTTTGCAGCAACCGGATCAGCCAGGCATTGAGCTTGGCGCCGTCGACCTCGCCCTCGAATTCCAGCGCGATTGATCCCACGGTGTCATCGTGGGTGTGTTCCGGATTGAAGACGTGCTCGGCCGCGACGGTGATCCCGGCGCTGCCAGCATCGATGAACCCGGCCTCGAACTCCTCGGGCATGTGCTCGGTAAACAGCGCATAGAGACCCGGTCTCGGTACCTCGACCGCATAGTCGTACCGTTCAGCGCCCGTCAGCGTCAGCGTCCACAGCGTCTCACCCGGGGTCATCGAGTCCCCCGGCTGCAACAAATGGCTCTCTGCCGAGAAGCGGGTATAGACGCGTTCCGCCGCCGCCATCAGCGCCTCGGGCGTGGCGGCGTCCATCGGCTCGATCACCGCGGACATGATCGGGTCGGGGCCATTGCGAAGCCGGAAGACCGCCTTGTCGTCGATCTGCAGCACGCCACCCCATTCAAAGGGATATTCCGGCTCGAGAAAGCTCGGCTTGAGCTCCAGCGCTCTGTCAAGGTCGAACCCGCCGACATTCAGCACTTGCTCCATCGGCGCGTCCGCCATCTGCACGCGTTCGATCCGGGCCATGGCGTTCATCGATCGCAGTCGCCGTTCCAGCATATCGACCGCGGCGGCGTCGACCAGGTCGACCTTGTTGATCAGGATCACATCGGCAAAGGCGATCTGCGACGCAGCTTCCTCGCTGTCATCCAGGTGCAACTCGGCATGTTTCGCATCGACCAGCGTGACGACCCCGTCCAGGTCGAAAGAGTCGCGCGTGTCATCGTCGACAAAGAAGGTCTGGGCGACCGGGCCGGGATCGGCCAGACCCGTCGTTTCCAGCAGGATTCGGTCGAACTTGTCGCGGCGCTTGACCAGATTGCCCAGGATGCGGATCAGGTCGCCACGGACGGTGCAGCAGATGCAGCCGTTGTTCATTTCGAAGATTTCTTCGTCGGCATTGATCACCAGGTCCTGATCGACGCCGATTTCGCCAAACTCGTTCTCGATGACGGCGATTCGCTGACCGTGGTTCTCGGTCAGGATTCGGTTGAGCAACGTCGTCTTGCCGCTACCGAGAAACCCGGTCAGGACAGTCACTGGAATGTGCTGTTTCATCTTTCGAACCTGGTTGTTATCGGAAAACAAGGTTAGCGTGGCGCCTGTGGAATATCGATGGTTTTCTGGCGGCGAACGGATTGTCGGCTGCCTTCACGATCGGTTGCACGGCTCTTCGCGCACCCAGGGGCCATGCGAACGACCGGTACCTTCCGACCACATCGCGTCAAGCTGTTCGACCACGTCCCGTGCGTCGCTTTGGCGTGTCAGGTCTTCCAGATCGCCGCGGATGAGCTGATTCAGGCTCGTGTCCCGCGCCGCCGCGATGCGTCGAGTTTCCGCGACGATCTGATCGTCGATGGACAGCGTGATTTTCATGAAGCACACATTGCGAGGGTACGCACCGCGCGTCAACGACCCACCGCTGCACCCAACGGAACTCGGTGTCGTGGATCGAGATTCCGGGTCATGCTATGGACCCGGGCGCGCGGGAGGTTCGTCCGCAACACTTGGCGGCGTGCCCGCACAGACGCCTCAGGGTCAGGAGGACGGCACATGAACGACAAGACCAGGAATGCCCAAGCGGTCGGCAACGAGCGACGCATCGTCAGGGAGCCGGCGAACGCCGCACGAGTCGAGCAGCGGCCCCTGTCCGGTCTGGAATCCACCTCTACCCCGATATGCAGTCGGCCCACGCCTGCATGACCGGGCGCCGCTTCTCAAACAAGCCGCCGCACGCGCAGGCGGCGACGCACGTAGCGGTCCATGGCGCGGCGCCAGCCGTTCGCCGGACCGTGCGAGCGCCAGATCTCGCGTTTCTCGGCGAAGCACACGGCTTCGGCCGTCTCGAACGTCTGCACTCTCGACCGTCGCGGGCCTCGGCACCACCCAATCGCCGGTTACCCGCGATGCACCGGAGCATTTGATTCTGATTGGCCTGCGCGTTGATGGGGAAAGCCCAACAACTCCGTCTCCGAGCCGGGTACGACGCCGCACGGCAGACTTACGACGTGGTCCGCGATCTCGCCCGGTCGCGTAAACCACACATTCGCACTGTCAACGTGCGTCCAGATATGCTGAAGCGCGCGCCGGAGCTGGGCCAGCCGAAATGGCTGTCCGACGACGGGCGTATGGAGTGAGATCGCGCAGACGAGCGGCTGCTGCGCCGATTGACGCAGCATTTCGTCGAACTGATCGACGATCAGGCCGGCAAAATCAGCGGCCGTATGATGGCGGGTGAGCATGGCTGGCGCGTCATTGATCTCGACCGGATAGGGCATCGCCAATAGCGGACCAGCACGCGTCGCGAGCCAGACCGGCTGGTCATCCAGCGGCCAATCGAGAACGTAGGAATAGCCTGCCTCCTTGAGCAGGTCGGGGGTGATCCCCGTTTCCGAAATCCACGGACCCAGCCAACCCCGTGGAGGACAGCCTTCATGTCGGGTGATCGTTGCGGTTGCCTCGGCGATCAGCGCGCGCTCGGCTGCTTCGTCGAGATCGCCCTGGCGTTCCGAATTCGTCCGGCCGTGCGCGACGATTTCGTCACCACGTGCCCGTGCGCGTTCGAGAATCTGTGGTGCATAGTCGAAAACTGCGGAATTGACCAGAAGGCAGGCTGGGATCTGCAATTCGTCGAAGAGATCGAAGAGTCTCCAGATACCGACGCGCAGGCCATAATCGCGCCAGGCAAAATTCCTCACGTCGGGCGGCGGTGTCGCGTAGGACGGCGTATGACCGAGACCTTTGCCGAAATGAAAGTGTTCCACATTGACCGCAACGTAAACGGCAAGCCGTTTGCCACCGGGCCATTCGTAATGCGGTCGGTCGGAGATGGGACTGTAGTGGTAGCGGCCGTGCGTTTTGAGGATCATTGCAGCTCACGCTCCGCCTGCTCGAACCAGCCAATTACATGCACAAGATGGGCCTCACCCCAGGTCGCAATGAACCTCTGCGTACCGTTGTCAGCGGGGTCGCGAAGCGCCGCGAGACGTTGTTCGACATAGGCCGGGGTAAGCGGGATGCGGCAAAGCACGGTGATGCAGTGCTTCCAGTCGTCGTAAGTCTCGAGAGATTGCACCGCGGTCACCCTGCTGCAGCTTCTGCGAGCTCCCCTTTGTCCTCGCTCCGACCCTCGATCGGCGGAAGGCTTACGGGAGAACATGTGCTGCGAAGTGCCTCGGCTTCGAGCCGAACCACGGCGTCGCGTAGCGTGAGGGCTTCATTGTCCTTGCGCCCGATCCGACGCAGCGAGACGGTGCCCTCTTTCGCCTCACGTTTGCCCACGACCAAGAGCACCGGGACTTTGGCCAGTCTGCGCTCACGGCTCTTGTAGCCGATCTTCTCGTTCCTCAGATCGGTCTCGATCCGGAGGCCATGAGACGCGAGTTGGTCGGCCACCTCGTTGGCATGGGAATCGCCGTCGGAGGCGATCGTCGCTACGACGGCCTGGACCGACGCCAGCCAAAACGGAAGCTTGCCTGCGTGGTGCTCCAGCAAAGTGCCGGTGATCATGAGAACGGCCGAAAGATGGAGGTCGCACGCCCCGCCGCTTCGGCAGTCGCACCAAGCGTTGCGGAAAGCGCCGGAACGCGAAGAGGGCTCGCATGAACCGGTAGGTCCGTGCGCGGGATGAGCGATCGGGCATGGCGGGACGAGGCACATGTTCAGAACTCCCCCTCAAGGCGCTTGTATCCCTGAACGAGGGAGTTGTTGGTGCGCACGACATCCTCCGAGAACTCGGAGGCATCGGCCGTGACCTTTGGTAGGGTGGCGAGGTCGGTTTGGGGTTCGATGCGCTGTGTCGAGGGGACGTAGAACCCAGCCGGCAGGTCACAGCCATCGACCACTGCGTTGTGACGCACTACACAGCCTTCGCCCACCGCGCAGTTGAAGAGCACGCTGTTGAAACCGATGAAAACACTGTCGCCGACCGTGCAGGGTCCGTGGACAATGGCGCGATGTGCGATCGAAGTCCGTTCGCCGATGGTGACTGCCGCTCCGGACTTGGAGTGGATGACCACACCGTCCTGAATGTTCGAGTGCGCACCGATGACGATGGCCTCCATATGGCCGTTTGCATCCACCTCGTCGGCGCGGATCACGGCATAGGGTCCGACGAAGACGTTCTCATGGACGACCACGCGACCGCAGAGAATGGCCGTTGGATCGACAAAGGCGCTGTCATGGACAACCGGGAGATCGCCGCGTGGGTTCTTGCGGATCATTGAGCCAGCGACCCGCTTTCATGGCTGGCAAGGGTTGAAGACAGTGGGGACATCGCGATATTGGCCTATCCGGTTCTCTGCCAAGCTGGGCCATCGGCCCGATCCTGAACCACGACGCCGAGGGCAGCGAGTTCGTCGCGGATTCGATCCGCGGTGACGTAGTCTCGTGCTGATCGAGCGGCCAACCGTGCCTCAACCAGGCGCCGGATCCTTGCCGTGTCTCTGTCTTCTCCTGTGGGCTGTCCGAACCAGGCTGCCGGATCCTGCTGCAACAGGCCCAGCAAGCCGCCGGCATCGCGCAAGGCCGCCTTGTAAGCGGCACGATCCACCACGGTCGTCGCCCGGCGCGCCGCCTTCGCCGTTCGGAAGAGTTCAGCGATTGCTCTCGGGAAATTCAGATCATCCTCGAGGGCCGCCACGAACGCGTCCAACAGGCCGAGCGGACAGGCAATATCGGGAGCATCGCCGAGATCGCGGAGCACGCCGTAAAGACGATCGAGACCACGCCGCGCCTGAGCGAGTCCGTTCGTGCTCCAGTCGAGCGGCTGGCGGTAGTGCGCGCCCAGCAGCGCGAAGCGGATTGCCTCACCCGGCGCCTCGCCGAGCAGATCGCGGACGAGGAGCACATTGCCAAGCGACTTCGACATCTTCCGTCCCCCGACGGTGACGAAGCCGTTGTGGACCCAATAGCGGCAGTAGGTCTTCCCGTCATGCGCGCAGGTCCCTTGCGCAATCTCGTTTTCATGGTGAGGGAAGATCAGGTCCTGACCGCCGCCGTGAATGTCGATCGACACACCGAGGTGTCGTTCGATCATCGCCGAGCATTCGATATGCCAGCCGGGTCGCCCTCGGCCCCAGGGACTCTCCCAGCCCGGCAGGTCCGGTGTCGAGGGCTTCCAGAGAACGAAGTCCGCCGGGTCTCGCTTGTAGGGGGCCACTTCCACC
>JAJDUQ010000045.1 GCA_022826505.1 Gammaproteobacteria bacterium | reverse complement strand
CGCGCAGCCAACGACCGGCAAACCCCGTGTCCGCCTGCTCCATGACGCTGTGTCTACCACAACGACCTTTGAATGGCCAGCGCCAAATCGAGTCAGGACCCCGATTACACCATCAGGACGACTTTTGATTAGCCCTGGGGCCAACAGGAAGTCGGGGCAGACGGGTCAGATCTCCCCCGACTCCTTCAATCGCCCCAGCGACTCGCGCAGCATGCGGTCCATCCGCTCGGCCCACTCCCGCTGACCGGACTCGTCCTCGACGAGGTCCTGGCGAATCTCGAACGCCACGTGGAGGATGCCGCGGCCCTGTCCGTGGCGCGGCATCGAATAATCCTTGTCCGAGGTCATGAAGTACGGCTCGTTGTCCCCGACCTCCAGTTCCGCCTCTTCACCTTCCTCGCGCAGGAGAGTCAACATCTCGCGCGCAAGCCGATCATCGTGCTCGTACATCACGCCGACATGCCACGGGCGATGCGCGCCGTGATACACCGGCGTGCACGTATGCACCGAGACCGCGACAGTGAGACGGCCCGCGGCGATGCGCGCTTCGAGCAGATCGTGGATCCGGTCGTGATAGGGATGGAAGATTTCCGCGGCACGCAGTTCGATCGCGGCTGCGCTCACGCCCTGGTTGCCGGGTATGACGGTGTCCTCGCTCACCTCGACAACGAAGTCCGCAGCGCCCGGGGTGCGATTGCAGTCGACCACGAGCCTGGAGTACCGCTGCAGCACGAGAGTCGCATCGAGCCGGGCGGAGAGGACCCGCGCAACCCCGGCCGCACCGATGTCCCAGGCGATGTGGCGTTCGAGGTCGGGGCCGGCCAGGCCGAGCGTTCCCAGCCGGGCCGGAAACGCGCGCCCTGCGTGCTCGCAGGTCAGAACGAACGGCGAGGTTCCCGCAGGTCGCACCACTTCGACCGGGCCGGGGTCGCCTGCGCCGAGCAAGCGCTCGCCGTCAACGTCACTGGGCTCCACTGCACCCATCCATGGTCTCTCCGTAACGCAAGGCGCGCGCAATGTAGCAAACGAGGAACCCGTTGCGTCATCGAGTGCCTGCTCCCGGCATGCGGCGTCGGACCTCGTCGACTCCGGGGCGGATGCGGGGAAGGATGCTTCGGCAGGCAACCACCATGCCATCGGACCGCGTGGTCGTTTCTCCCGCACCCCTTCGGGTTCGATGGCGCACCGCCCTCGTGCCTCGTGTTCCCGGACCGTCACCATCGCAGACGGCGCCGGCCTGACGGGGCAGCGCGACAGGAGGCGATGTCAGATCGGCATCGAACTCAATCGTCGAGGTCGCGCACCCGGGTCAGACCGAGCAGACTGCCTTCGCCGCGAGCGAGTCGGCGCCAGTCGCCGGGGAGGTCGAGCCGCGCGAGCGCGGCGGTGGGAAGCAGCTTGCCGTCACCGGGGACGGGAACGCCGCCGGCAAGGTGGTCGAGCAGGTATTCGAGTCCCGGATTGTGTCCCAGGATCATCGTGCGTTGCGCCTGGGAATCGCAGGTTCCAAGTACTTCGAGAAGTGTCGAGAGGTCGGCTTCGTAGATCGCTCTCTCGAATCGGACTGTCCGAAGCGTGAATCGCGCCGCCTGCGCCACGCCGAGGATGGTCTGGACCGCACGGGTCGCGGTGGAGCAGACGACGGCGTCGGGCACGAGCCCGGTGTCCGCAATGTAGCGGCCCATGCGCTTGGAGGCCCGGAGACCGCGCAGCGCGAGCGGGCGATCGAAGTCTGCGGGCGCATCGGTATCCCAGGCGGATTTCGCGTGGCGGAGAATGAGCAGTTCGCGGCGTTCCATCGCTGGCAGGCCCCTGGTCGGCTATGCACGTTCCGTCAATGACATCGACGCAAGTTTCGATGGACGTGTGCTGAGATACAACCCCACGAGACAGGTCAGCAGGGCAATCGCGCCCGCTTGGTGGCCGGCGGCCAGTGGAATCGGCACGTGGAGCAGCAGGGCGGACACACCGAGAGCGACCTGCGCGGCGACGGCAATGAGGCTCGCATGGGCCCACCGGCGCACCCGGCGTGGCGCGCCGGCGCGAAGACTTGCTCCCCAGGCCGCGATGACGGCGACACTGCTCGCGAGAGCGAGCACTCGATGCGCGAACTGCGCCGTGACCGGATTCTCGAAGAAATTCCTCCACCACGGCGCGGTTTCGAACATCCCCGGCGGCACCCAGTATTCGCCCATCATGGGAAACGTCGGATACACGTAGCCGGCCTTCAGCCCCGCAACGAACGCACCGATGACGAGAGTGACGAATACCGATATCGCCGCCAGGAGGGCCAGCCGGCGCACGGAGTCGGCACGGGCCGCCACAGGACGGTACGATTCGCGCGAATCGAATACGCGCAACGCGAGAGCGAAAAGGCAGACGTAAATCACCACCGCAAGCGACAGATGCGCCGCGAGACGGTACTGGCTCACCCGCGGCTCGTCCACCAGTCCGCTCATGACCATGTACCAGCCGAGCACCCCCTGCGCGCCACCAAGCACGAACACGCCAACGAGACTCGGGATCATCCCCGAAGGAATCGCACGCCTCATCAGGAAGATCACGAAGGGCACGAGGAACGCAATCCCGACCCCGCGCCCCAACATGCGATGCGCGTACTCCATCCAGAATATGCGCTTGAACTCGGGGAGGGACATCCCGCGATTGACGATCAGGTACTCGGGGGACGCCCGGTATGCATCGAACTCGAGCTGCCACGCATCCTCCCCCATCGGGGGCAGGACGCCGGCAACCGGATGCCACCGAACCATGGACAGCCCCGAGCCGGTCAGCCTGGTCACCCCTCCTACCACGACCATCGCATAGACCAGCGCTGCACACGCTATCAACCACCACGCCACCGCACCGGCTGACGCACCCCGTCGAGGAGTTCCGATACTTGACGGTGCCGCCGATCCACACATCATGTTCCGTGGAGACCACCCTCGCTCGAACGGCCGGTGAACACCGGCGGGATCTCGATTCCTCGAGACCCCATTATCTCCGCAATTCGACAGTGCTTTCCCGAACCGGGTGCACGTCAGATTTGTGGTATGAGGTCATGATGTTGCAGCTTGGCGCTCCCAGTAGTCGTCGAAGCGGTTGCTGGTGATGGCGCATCGCAGGGCGATGATGGCGTTGGCGCCATCGACGCTCCAATGCATGCCGGAGC
>JAJDUQ010000138.1 GCA_022826505.1 Gammaproteobacteria bacterium | reverse complement strand
TTCACATCGACATAATCAAGCATAGAGTCTGGATATCTCCTCCATTTACATGGACACAAAACAACAGAATCTCTGCCCAACAAATCGATGAGAATCAATGAGATATACTGAAACTACAGGAGATTTCTCTCGGAAGTTCAGTCTAGAAGGCTGTGCCCTGATCTCGGCTGACCGGATCTTCGACGGCATCGGCGTGGACCGACGCTGGTAGGACGCCACGGCCGGTTTCCGGCGGAACGAATGACGGAATGAGGCTGCGGAACGACGCGCACTCGACTGGTGGGTGCGAAGAGCGTTTGATTGCGCCTGATCAGGTCTGGTGAAGTCCGATGGGATGCCGGTTCGGAGTGAGGGATCGGATTCCGGCTTTGGAGGAGTTTGCAAGGATGCGGCAACGGCGCGGAGCATGAAGCTCGGAATCGGACAACCGGTCGCTCGGGTCGAAGATCATCGCCTGCTGCGCGGCAGGGGTCGCTTCACCGACGACATCAACCTGCCGGATCAGCTCCACGGCTGCGTGGTTCGTTCGCCGCATCCGCATGCGCGAATCGCGGGCATCGAAATCGTGCAGGCCCTGGCGGCGCCCGGCGTGGCTGCGATCTTCACCGGCGCGGATGTCGAAGCGGACGGCCTCGGTACCCTGCCCAGTCTGGCGCGTGGCGCCGCGGCGCTCACCCGTCCGGACGGCTCGCCGATATTCGAGCCCGGACGTCTCGCGCTTCAGTCCCGGAAGGTCTCGTTCGTCGGCGACTGCGTGGCGTTCGTGGTGGCCGACACTGCCGCCCGGGCGCGCGATGCGGCCGATCTCGTCGAGGTCGAGTACGAGCCGCTGCCCGTGGTGACCTCCGCCGAGGAGGCGCTGACCGAGGGAGCGCCGGCGGTCTGGCAGGACTGTCCCGACAACGTCTGCTACCGAATCCGGCTCGGAGACGCGCAGGCCGTGGAGGCCGCCATAGTGGGGGCGGCGCACGTCACCCGCGTTCGCCTTCCGATCTCCCGGGTGTGCATGAACCCGATGGAGCCGCGTTCCGCTCTCGGAAGCTACGACGCGTCGGACGGGCGCTACACGCTCCATACCGGGTTGCAGAACGTCCACGCGATGCGCGAGTGGATCGCGCGTGACGTGCTCGGGATCCCGGAGTCGCAGTTGCGGGTGGTGAGCCCCGACATGGGCGGCTCGTTCGGGCTGCGTGCGAGCGTCTTTCCGGAGATGGCGCTCGTGCTGTGGGCGTCGCGCAAGCTGGGTCGGCCGGTGAAGTGGACCGGGGATCGGTCCGAAGCGCACCTCGCCGACGACCACGCTCGCGACCAGGTGATGGAGATCGAACTCGCCCTCGACCGCGACGGCCGGTTCGTGGCGCTGCGGGTCGGCGTGGTCGCGGCGATGGGCGCGTATCTGAGCTACTTCGGACCATTTCCCCCGTTCGTCAACCTGGGCGGGTTGGCAGGCGTGTATCGCACCCCCGCGATTTGTGCCGACGTACATGCGGTCTTCACCAACACCACTCCGACCGCACCCTACCGCGGGGCCGGACGCCCGGAGGCGGCGCTCGCCATCGAACATGTCATCGACCGTGCCGCGCGTGAGCTCGGCGTCGATCGCGTCGAGTTGCGCCGGCGCAATCTCATCCCCCCCGAAGCGATGCCGTTCCGCACCGGGTTGAGCTTTCGCTACGACTGCGGCGAGTTCGAACGCAACATGGACGAGGCGCTCGCTGCCATCGACATTGAAGGCTTCGCGTCGCGCCGAGAGGAAGCCGAGGCGGCCGGCCGCCTGCGGGGCCTCGGCATCGCCAACACCATCGAGCAGTCGGCCGGCGTGACCGACGAGTGGGCCAACATCGCGCTCGATCCCGGCGGCTCCGCCACGATCTCCGTCGGTGCCCACTCGCACGGCCAGGGCCACGAGACCGTGTTTCGCCAACTCGCGGCGGAGCGGCTCGGTCTCGACTTCGAACGCATCCGTTACGTGCAGGGTGACACCGACCAGGTGCCCTACGGCTGGGGGACCGGCGGCTCGCGGGTCGCGGTGCTCGGCGGCTCGGCGCTCGTGCGCGCGATGGATCGGATCGTCGAGCGGGGCCGGCGACTTGCGGCGCACTCTCTGGAATGCGCCGCGGGCGACGTCGAGTTCGCGCAAGGCCGATTCCGAATCTCCGGTACCGATCGCTCGATCGGCCTCCAGGAAGTGCTGCGCATCGCGTTCAATCCCGCTCTGCGGCCGCCGGACGAGGAGGGCGGGTTGTCCGCCTCGGCATCGTTCGCCCCTTCGGGCCCGACCTTTCCGACCGGTTGCCACGCTTGCGAAGTCGAGATCGACCCGGAGACCGGAGTGGTCGAGATGCAGCGCTACTGCGTGGTCGAGGACGTCGGCACGGTGCTCAACCCCATGCTGCTGCGGGGCCAGTTGCAGGGCGGCATCGTGCAGGGGTTCGGTCAGATCGTGCTCGAACGTTTCGTGCTCGACGAGACCGGGCAGCCGCTCACCGGCTCGTTCATGGACTATGCGATGCCGCGCGCCGACGAGGTGCCGTTCGCCGAGATCGCACTGCGTCCGGTGCCGACTGCACTGAATCCGCTCGGCGCGAAGGGCGCGGGGGAAGCGGGCACCGTCGGGAGCATGCCGTGCGTGACGAGCGCGATTCTCGACGCACTCGGGTCCGTCGGTGTCGACGGATTCGAGATGCCGGCCACCCCGGAGCGGATCTGGCGCGCGATTCGCAGCGCGCGGAATTGAGGTAGACTAAATGCTAATCCACTAGTGTTTTCAGGTGCCGTTGACGATGCGCGGGATGCCCACCAGCGACGATGTAGCGGTCTGGTTGCGGTTTCAGATTGCCGCCGGTCGCCTCTCGGACGCAGTTGACTCCTCGCAGGTGGACGTGCTCGCTCGGAAGCTGGGTGTATCCGCCGCGACAATCTCCGCCGCGTACGGCCAGGTGTGCGATACGAGACCGCAGCCTCGTGCCCACGGGGCAATTCACATCCATGGCAACGGGTTCAGCACCGTTGCAACGCTGGTCGACGAGATTGTCGAACTCGACGGCTTCGAGTCCGACTCGGTGCCCGGGCAATAGAAGACCATGGTGAAACAGGCAGCCACCGGCATCACCGTCGCGGCCGAAATCGCCGGCTTCATCAAGTGTCAGCTTCTGACCGGACGCTACACGGTCGGGGACAAGCTGCCGACGGCGGGAGACCTGGCGCGGCGGTTCGACGTCGACCCCAACACGGCGCGGGCCGCCTACGCCCGTCTGAAGGCGGAAGGCCTGATCGAAAGCACGCGCGGCAAGGGAACGTTCGTCAGGGCCGACATTCAGCAACGCCAATCGAGTCGTCTGGGCGAGCTCGTGCGGAACGCGATACACGAGGCGCATTCGCTGGGCTTGTCCACCGAAGACCTGGCGACGGTCATCTGGCTGCAGAAGCGGTTCTCGGCGGGGCAGTCGCGGGTCTGGTACGTCGACAACGACTTTCCCTATTTCGAGGCCATCCGACACAGAATCGAGGAGCTGACCGGAAGCGAGACCCTGGGCTGCGAACCGGGTGGCCTCAAGACCCGAATCGACAAGGGCGCGGGGCCGACCGACCGGGACCTGGTCGTCACGTCGAAGTACAACTCGAAGAAGGTCGCTGAATCCCTGGACGAGCCCGGTCCGGTGCTGGTGCCGATTTCGCCGCGGTTCTCGCCCGAGACGATCGAACGCCTCTCGGAGCTGGGCGCGGGGTTCACCCTCGGGGTCGTGTGCGTGGACACGCTCTTTGCGGACATTTCCGGGAAGGTGATCGAACGCAGCGGGATCTCCGCACCGCAGGTGCGGGGAAACTCGAAGGATCTGTCCACCCTCCCGCCGGTCTTCGCCGGCACCGACGCAATCGCCATCTCCACCGTTGCCCTGAGCCGCCTGGAGGCCGCTCGGGTCGACCTGCCGGACAAGCCGATCGTCCCGTTCCACTACGAATTGTCCGAAGACTGCGAGAGTGCGGTCTTGAACGGAGCCGAGGCCGTATCGGGCCGGCTGCACGCCGCAGGCGCGTGGCCGGGAAGGTAAACACCTGAGGAGCAGGAACGATGCCCATCATTCAATGCGACATTCGGGAAGGACGCACCGAGGAGCAGAAGGCGGCGCTGGCGCGCGAAATCACGCGTGTGGTGTCGGAGACGATCGATGCGCCCGTGGAGTACATCTACGTGCTGATTCGCGAAACCCCCGGGGCGCACCACATCAAGGCAGGTCATGCGCTTCCCGAATGGCAGCCGGCGGACGCTGCGGATTAGCCTGCGTGGCCCGTTGTCCCATGCGCGAATTCGTTGCAGGATTCCCCTGCCCGCGGCGGCGGTCCGGATAGAGGCACGAAATGACTGAGAATCGTCAGACCGCACTGCTGGAAATCGAGGGGTTGTCGAAATTCTTCGGCGGCCTGCGTGCGCTCGACGGCGTCGATATTTCCTGCGCTCCCGGGGAGACGCTCGGCATCATCGGGCCGAACGGGGCGGGCAAGACCACGGTCTTCAACGTGGTCACCGGCTTCACGCGGCCGACCTCGGGCGAGATCCGGTTTCGGGGCGGCTCGATCACACAGATGACCGCGGCCCGGATATGTCGGCTGGGTATCGGCAGGACGTTCCAGGGGGTCCGCCTGTTCCGCGAGATGACGGTGTGGGAGAACGTCTGGCTCGGGCAGAATCATCGCGCCGGATACCTCAACCCCCTGTTCTGGAGCCGCGGCGTCGACGAAAGGGCGCTGAAGGACGAGGTCGAGTCCCTGCTCTCGGACTTCAACCTCTGGGCTCGACGGGGTGCCAAGGCCCGTGAACTCGCTTTCGGCGACATGCGTCGCCTGGAGGTCTGCCGGGCGTTGGCGACGAAACCCGAGCTGCTCCTGCTCGACGAGCCGGCGTCCGGCCTCTCGCCGGTCGAGACCGCACACCTCATGGAAGATCTGCGCAGACTGTCGGCGGCCGGAATGACCATCGTCCTGATCGAGCACGACATGAACGTGGCGCTCGGGCTGTCCGACCGGGTGGTGGTGCTGAACTTCGGACAGTTGCTGGCGGACGGACCGCCGGGGGACATCCGCAAGGACCCGGCGGTCGTCGAGGCCTATCTCGGAAGCATGGCGGAGACGGCCGATGCTTGAGTTGCGCGACATCGACGTGTTCTACGGCGAAGTGCAGGCGCTGCGTGGGGTGTCGCTGGACGTCGCGGAAGGCCGGATCGTCACGCTGATCGGGGCCAACGGAGCCGGAAAGTCGACGACCTTGAGGACGATCTCGGGTCTGCTCAGACCCAAGCGCGGCACGATTCGATTCGATGGCAAGGAGCTCAATGGAACCGAGCCGCACGACATCACGCAGGCGGGGCTCATTCACGTGCCCGAGGGCCGGATGCTGCTCGAGAGCATGACGGTCCGGGAGAACCTGCTGGCCGGTGCGTTCTGCCGCAGGGACAAGGACGGTATCCAGTCCGATCTGGTGGCGGTCGAGGAGCGATTCCCCATCCTCGAGGAGCGCAAGAGCCAGAAGGCCAGCACGCTGAGCGGCGGAGAGCGGCAGATGCTGGCCATCGGACGCGCCCTGATGGCCCGGCCGAGGCTGCTGATGCTCGACGAGCCGTCGCTCGGACTCGCTCCGAAGCTCGTCGAGCAGATGTTCGAGTCGGTCTCCGCCCTGAAGGCGGAAGGCACGACGATACTGCTGGTGGAACAGAACGCGTATGGCGCCCTGGCGGTCGCCGACTACGCCTACGTCCTGCGCGTGGGTGAAATTGTGGTGCAGGAGGACGCGAAGAGCCTGCTCGCCAACAAGAGCTTCCTCGATGCCTATCTTGGCGAGGCATAGAGGAATGATATTGGACCGGAATCGGTATCGACACTAAGGAGGAAACGATGAGATACCTCAAGTCACTGACGATTGCCGTCGCCGGAGCGGCGGCCATGACTGCGCTTCCCGCAACCGCCTTTCAGGACGAGGGCACGGTCAGGATCGGCAGCACCGAGCCGCTGACCGGCCCCGGTGCGGTGTACGGCCAGCCCAACATCGTCGGCAAGTTCATCGCCGTCGACGAGATCAACGCCGCCGGCGGCATCATGATCGACGGCAAGAAGGTCAAGATCGACCTGATCTCCGAAGACGACCAGGCGAAGCCGGACCAGGGCGTCACCATCTTCCGCAAGCTGGAAGGCAAGGACCAGGCGCTCGCGATCACCGGCACCATCTACAGCCGGGTCTCCGAGACCATGTGGGGCCTGCTCCAGAAGAAGCTGGACGACGCGGGCGACACCGGGCTGCAGGTGCCGTCCATGTCGTTCATGTCGATGAAGGCGGGCGTCGCTTCGATCTCCCCCTGGGCGTTCCGCAACGCCGGAGTGGAATGCGATCAGCACGAGGAGCTGATGCAGCTCGTCGAGAAGGCCAACGGCGGCAACTTCACCAACGTCGTCGGTGCGCTGGAGTCCAACGAAGCGCACTCCGCCGCCGCCTGGCGCGTGTGCTACCAGGGCTCGCTCAAGAAGCGCAACCAGACCACCAAGGCCTATGTCGAGTGGTTCGAGCAGGACACGGATTTCTCGGTGCAGGTGCGCCGCATCCGCAGGGCGAAGCCCGATTTGTTCATCCTCAGTTCGCACTACCAGGCGAACGTCGGCGCGATGCTGGAAATGGCTCGTCAGGGCGTGAAGCCGAAGTACATGATCAGCCACATCGGCGCGGACGCGGTGGAGATGATCGATCTGGGCGGCAAGGCGGTGGAAGGCGTGATCTTCCCGTCCACCGCGTTCTTCAAGAACCCGGGCGTCGCGTCGCTCTACGCGGAGTACCAGAAGCGCACCGGCGAGTGGTACATGCCGGCCTTCACCTATCTCGCCTACGAAGGCATGTACATCATGAAGTGGGCGATCGAGAACGCCGGCGTCAAGAACACGCCGGAGTCGCTGGCCGAAGACCGCCGCAAGATCCGGGATCAGCTCGCCGGCATGGACAACTGGGTCAACCCCATGGGCCTGAAGCTCACCATGGGTCCGACCGGCGACATCACCCGCGACTACGTCTACGTCACGATCAAGGACGGCGACTTCAAGCTGTGGTGGCATCCCGAGAAGGGCTACATGGACATCTAGCATCCCGGGACGTCTCGCATCGACTGTGTCCGGAGGCGGGGGATCGTTCCCCGCCTCCGGTCGGCCGGGCTCGGCAGGCTGACAGGAAGGGACCATGGTATTCGACGAGTGGTTTTTCATCGATCTGATTCAGACCGCCATCGACGGGAGCCTGCTGGGCACCGTCTACGCCCTCATGGCGATCGGGTTCGCGCTGATCTGGGGGGTGCTCGGCATCCTGAACCTGGCCCACGGCCAGACCGTCGCGTTCGGAATGTTCGCCGGTCTGATCGCCTCGACCGAGCTCGAGCTCCCCATCCCGATTTCCTTTGCCTTCGCGGTGGTCACCGGCATTCTGATCGCGCTGATCGTCGAGCGGATTTGCTACCGGCCGATTCGCCGCGCGCACGAGCTGGTGCCGATGATCGCCACCCTCGGCTTCTGGATCGCGACCGAGGAGATGCTGCAGAAGGTCTACTTCCACCTCTATTTCCATGACTTCATGCGGTTTCCGAATCCGTACACGATGATCAGCTTCGAGGTCGGAGAGTTCCGCATCCGCTTCGACTATCTCATCACCTTCGCCGTGGCCATCCTGCTCGTCGTTACCCTCTACTTCGTCATCTACCGCACCCGTCTCGGCATGGCGCTGCGGATGGTGGCGGCCGGTCACGACATCGCCCACCTCATGGGCGTCAACGTGCTGAAGACGTTGCGCTCGGCGTTTGTCATCGCCGGAGCGTTCGGGGCCTCCGCCGGATACCTGCTCGGCTTCGTCTCCAACATGGCGAATCCCTACTCCGGCACGCTCGCCACCGTGAAGGGCCTGTTCACCATGATCCTGGGAGGCGCGGGCAGCATCCCCGGCGCGATCGTCGGCGGGATGATCCTCGGATTCACCGAGCTCGAGAGCGCGTTCCTGGTGTCGTTCGCCTACCGTGACGCCATCGCCATGGGTCTGCTGTTCATGCTGCTCTGCTTCCGGCCGCAGGGGCTGTTCGGCACCCGGGTCGAAGACAAGATCTGAGGCCCGCCGCAATGGACTACTGGTACACGGTCATCTCGCTGGTCTGCATCAACACGATCCTCGCGTGGAGCTGCTACGCGAGCTACGTGACCGGGACCGTCTCGCTGGGCCAGGCGGGGTTCTTCGCCTTCGGCGCATTCACGAGCGCCTCGCTCACGGCCATCTACGGGTGGCACATCTTCCCGGCCACGGTGGCCGGCGCGATCGTCGCCGCCGTCGTGGGCCTCGGCATCGCCATACCGACCCTGCGCCTGCGCGGCCTGTACCTCACCATCGCGACCGTCGCCTTCGTCGAGGTGGTCCGGGTGGTGTTCCACAACGTCAAGTACGGCCGCGAGGGCGAGTTCGCCATCGACGCCACCAGCGACGACGCGCGGCAGATGCCCTGGATCGGCCCCGACGGCCCCCTCGGCTTCCGGCACATCAGCTATCTCACCGACAACCACATCACGCCCGGCGAGTACGCGTTCTGGCTCGTGCTCGTCGTCCTCGCGTTCGGGGTCTACTTCTGGATGCTGGAGCGGTCCCGGCTGGGATTCGCCCTGCGCGCGGTGGAGGAGGACGAGGTCGCGGCGCAGGGGGTGGGTCTCTCGCACAATTTCCTGAAGGTGTTCGCGTTTGCGGTCGGCGCGGCGATTGCCGGCGTGGCCGGCTCGCTGTACGCGCATCTCCTGACCTTCATCACGGGAGACGACTTCAACATTCCGCTGACGGTGATGATTCTCGCCTACGTGGTCATCGGAGGCGGACAGACCTTCTGGGGGCCGGTGCTGGGGGCCCTGATTTTCACTCTGCTGCCCGAGGTTGCCCGGGACACCAAGGAATTCCGCCTGGAAATTTTCGGAATCGCCATGCTCGCGTGCATGGTGTTCAGGCAGCACGGGCTTATCACCCGAGACATGGTTCGCGTGACCGAGTCCCGGATCAAACAGGCATTCGCGGGTCGAAAGCCCGTCGAGTCAGCCGAAACCGGCGCATCCGCGCCACACCCGACCGACAAGTAAGGGAGGATACAAACGATGGCATTTTCCTTGACAAGAGCGGCAGTCAGCGCCTGCGCCGCGGCAGGACTGGTGATGTTCGCGGCGGGACCCGTGCAGTCGGCGACGTTCAAGCTCAGCGACGAACAAGTGGCGGAAGCGGTCGAGCACGGCAAGATGCACTTCGACCAGGACGTCGCCGCGTTCAGGTGGCCGTACATCAACAACCAGGGATACGGTTACCCCTACGTGCTGATGCGCACCGAGTACCTGGCGGTCTCGGACTACGTGCGCCGTTCCGAGTACCAGCGCAAGTACGGCAGCCAGCGGATCCACAAGCTGAACGAGGCGCGGATCAAGAGCGCCCAGAGCGAAGTCGATGGACATCTTCAGTTCATGGTGACCGTCTACGGACCCAGCGAGAACTTCATGGAGGAGTACGACTTCACTCTGATGGCCGGTGACAAGAAGGTGATGCCCGCCTACGTGGACAAGCCGGTCATGGCCGAGAACTCCGGATTCAAGGGCAAGCTGATGTACGCGGCGACGATCATCATCGATTTCCCGACCGACGATCTGAGCGGCGACGAGCAGGTCACGCTCGTCGTCGACCCACCGGACGGCCTCGGCCCGTCGGGCTCGCGAAACTCGAACTTCAACGTGCCTTTCGATCTGGCGAGCGTGAAGTAGGGCGAGGCGCGCAGACAGAGCCGCTTCACGCTGGAGTGGTGTCAAGCCCCTCTCCCCCGGGAGAGGGGCTTGGGTTGAGGGAAGTGAGCAGCGGCCTGCCTGCCCGAGGAGATTCCTCGACATCGGCCCCACACCCCCCTTGCCCCTCTCCCGGCGGGAGAGGGGAGAGCGCTTGCCAACCCCGTGCCCCGTCCAGCGCAATTCGCTCCGGACCCATGCCCGCGTCTTCGAGTTTCCGCCAGTCCGCCGACCCCCTGCCCCGGCCCGGGTAATCCGCAGCTTCGCCAGCGCTACACTGTCGCCCACCGGGCACGTTCGCGAAGCGAACTCATCATGAAATCCACTACGCATGAGCGCCTCCGGCGTACAGCGGCCGAGGCCGTGGGCTCTATTCCCGGCATCGAGGCCGTGGTGCTGTACGGATCGAGGGCGCGTGGGACCGCGCGGGCGGCGAGCGACTGGGACGTCGCCATTCTCTCGCACGCGTCTCCCGATGACGAACGGGCCGCGAGACGGTTCTTCGACGACCTCGAGCGCGTTCATCCGATCGTGATGAAGCCGGAATCGATCGAGGCGCACTGCAACCAGGGGACCCGGCTCGAGAGTGCGATCGCGCGCCACGGCCGGCTGCTTGCCGGCGAGTGGACGCCGCCGCCATGCCGCACCGAGAACCTCGACGTGACACCCGAAGACCTCGGAGAGAACCTCGACACCGCGATACGCGACCTGCGCAGCGTGTTCCTCGCCCTGTGCGACGCGGCGCTCGACGGTCGTCTCTACGTCCCCAAGGTCGTCGAGGACTCGCAGCAGGCGGCGGAAGCGCTGGCCAAGACCGTCATCGCCGGGTTCGGGCTCTCGCCGGTGGCGGTGCACGATCTGGATGCACTTGCGACGCAGCTCGAGAACGCCTACCGGGGCCGCATTCGCGAATCCGTGGACCGGCGGCGCTTTGCCGCCGCTATCCGCGCGCTCGACGGGAACACGAAGGCCGCGCACGAAGCCCGCTGCCACAGGGGGCCGGTCGAGCCGCCGGCGCGCACCGCGCAGCGCATCGCGAGCACGCTCTCGCTTCAGACGGACTGGCTTCGCTGGTACGCCGAGCGCGACCCGGAGATGCGGGGCACGGCCGCGAAGGTCGGCAAGGCCATCGCCATCGCGGCGGTTCGGGTCGAAGAGATCGGAGGCTTCGACCGGATCGACCCCGACCTTCGCGTCGGGGTGCGGACATGGGGCGAAGCCGGCACTTCGATCGCGTCCGCGTTCGATTCGGGGATCGAGACGGCATGAGAGAACCATCCCGAGAGCACGGCCCGGTGCCTGAATTCCTGGACTACGCCTCGGCAGCTCCGCCATCTGATTCGAACATGGACCCAGGCATCCGTGGGCACTCACCAGCAATCAACGCCCGAATCCGGCCTGGATCGGTGTTGGCCTGGATCGGCTGCGAGAGAGTATCGATAGCTACAAGCCACAGGGGCCGTCGCATGGTTCCGGGACGCAACAGCAGGCGAAGGCGCCGGACGATTCAGGTTGTCCCGATGCGACGTCGCAATCTCGGAGAGCTCGAATCCGGTCAGCGTCAGCAGTGGAACCGCAACGACTGCCGGTGGCTACATCGAGCGGTTCGTCTCGACCTCTCTCAGCACCCACGCCAAGCCCCAGGTGGAGTTGATTCGAATGAGCCCTGTCGATAGTTTTGTCATGGCGGGTCCGGAAGCAATCAAGGTCCTCGGTCGGCGTACTGCGCACGAGACCGGACTTCTCGCGTCCGCGAAGTTCCTGGAGATGGTGATCGCGCTCCGAGGCGACAAGCCGTTCATTCCGAGAGGCGTTCACCGCTTCTCGACCTTCGAAGAGAGCCAGGCATGGTCGATCCGAATGATGGCGCGCCGCCGGATTCCCGGCCGCCGCAGCTAGCCGATCTCGTCTCTCTTTGCCGGAGCCTCAATCGCGAGGGGGTCAGAGATATCGTCGTAGGCGGCATGGCGATGATTCAGGCGGGATTCGTGCGCGCCACGGAGGACATCGACCTGCTGGTCGATGCGGAGCAGGACAATCAGAGACGCCTGCGGACCGCGCTTCTCGACCTGCCGGACCAGGCCGTCCGGGACCTTGGAGAGGGCGACCTGGATCGCTACGTGGTGGTGAGAATTGCGGACGAGTTCGTTGTCGATCTGCTCAAGGCCGCTTGCGGTGTCGAGTACGAGGAAGCACGCGAGTTGATCGAGGCAGTCGAGCTGGAAGGGGTGCGAGTTCCGTTCGCGAGCCCGGCTCTGCTCTGGCGCACGAAACAGACGGTTGGAAGCAAGGATGAGCTCGACCGCTCGTTTCTCTCGATATTGCTCGGGAATGCACCGAGCGATTGAATTGCGCCGAGGCGTCGGGAATCGTGCGAGGGACGTGACATGGCGATACCGGTTCGGAACTGATCCATCGGGAGGCCGACCGTGCTGGACTTCATTCAAAACGTCCTCGACGGAATCATGGTGGGTGCGTCGTACGCCCTCCTCGGTCTCGGTTTCACCCTCGTGTTCGGTGTCATGCGCCGGCTCAACCTGTCCTACGGCCCGACGCTCACGATGGGGGTGTACGCCGGCGCCTGGATCAGCCTGCAGATCCACGAGTCGCTCCTGCTGGCGCTGTGCGTCTCGGTGCTCGTCTCCGTGCTCGTGGGTCTCCTCGTCGAGGGCGTCTGCTTCAGGGCGGTCCGGAGCGACAACCCGCTGACCTCGATGGTGAGCGCGTTCGCGATGTGGATGGTGCTCGAGGAGATCATCATCCTCCTGACCTGGGGCCGACTCTTCCCGGTGGAGAACCCGACCGGCCTCGCCACTTTCGACATTGGTGGCTTCATGGTGCGCGGCGACTACTTCATCCTGTTCGTGTCCGCCGTGTTGCTGATGGGGCTCATCTACTGGCTGCTCTACCGCACGGCCTACGGACGAGCGGTGCGGGCCATCGCGACCAACCGGAAAGCGGCGCAACTCATGGGCATCAACGTGGCCCGGATGTCGAGCACGGTGTTCGTCCTGACCTCGGCGTTCGGCGGTCTGGTCGCCTTCTTCATCGCGGCCAGCCTGCACCAAATCACCCCCGGGTTCGGGCTCTGGGCGACGGTCAAGGGATTGATCGTCATGATTCTCGGCGGCATCGGCTCGATCCCCGGAGCGATTCTCGGAGGGCTCCTGCTGGGGGTGATCGAGCTTCAGGCGCTGTGGTACCTGGGCGGCGGCTATCGTGATCTCGTCGCGTTCCTCGTGCTGTTCGTCTTCCTGGTGGTGCGTCCCAGAGGAATTCTGGGAACCGGGGCGGCTCGCGACTGAGCCGCGTTGCGAAACCGAAGCTCCATGGTCTTCGCCGTGTCGACTTGCGCCGAACTTCGTGGACTGCAAGCCGGGGAATCCACCACCGGGCGTCCGGTTCGCCCGACAGGGAGGGTGTCGAAGCGATGAGCGACTACATGATCAGCGTGCTCTCGCTCATCTGCATCGAGTCGTTCGTCGCGCTCAGTACCTATCTCCTGCTCATCACCGGCCAGATCTCGTTCGGCCAGCAGGCCTACTTCGGGATCGGCGCCTTCACCGGCGGCGCCATGACCGCAATGTGGGGGTTCGACCTGTCGACCGCGCTCCTCGCCGGCGGACTGGTCGCAGGAGGGGCGGCCGCAGTCGTCGGGGCATTGACGTTCCGGTTGGGCGGACTCTACTTCGCGATCGCCACCCTCTCGTTCGCGGAGCTCATGCGGCTGACGTGGGTCAACCTCATCTACCAGATCGAAGTGGACGGCTTCATGGTCGGCCCCAAGGGCGCGGAAGGCTTCCGGGACATTCGATACGTCATCGACAACGCCATCTCGCCGGCGGGATATCTCGGGGTGATCGCGTCCTGCCTGTTCGCGATTCTCGTGTTCTTCTTCGTGCTCGAGCGTTCGCGATTCGGCCTCGCGCTCAGGATGATCGACAACGACGAGACCGCCGCCGCGAGCGTCGGCATCTCTCCGACTCGTCACAAGATCGCGGCCGCCGCCCTGGCCGGTGCCATCGCGGGCATCGGCGGTGTGCTGTTCGCCCACTACATGACCTTCATCGATCCCAGGAACTTCGGGGTCATGCTGGGGGTGCACTCCCTGGCGTACGGGCTGATCGGAGGGCTCGGGACATTCGTCGGTCCTCTGATCGGCGTGATCATCGACATCGGGTTGCTGGAGTCGCTCCGGGTGTTCAGCGGCTACCGGATGATCGTGTTCGGCAGCCTGGTCGCCCTGATCCTGATCTTCCGGCCCCGCGGCATTCTCGACGAGAAGACGGTGCACCGGATCTCCACATCGGTGCGGGGCTGGTTCGGACGCGGGAGTCGTCCGCGCACGGGCGACTCGGATGAATTCGTCTGACATCCCTTCGCTGCTCTCCATCCGCGCTCTGGAAATGAATTTCGGCGCGTTGCGGGCCATCGACGATCTTCATCTGGAGGTCGAGCCAGGTGGCATCTTCGGGATCATCGGCCCCAATGGATCGGGCAAGACGACTCTGTTCAACGTGATCTCGGGCGTCTACCGGCCCGCCGCCGGTACGGTGCACTATCGGGGCCGGGACCTGACCGGTCTGTCCAGCGAACGAATTGCCCGGCGCGGCATCGCCCGCACCTTTCAGAACCTCAGGATCTTCCGCCGGCTGACCGTGCTCGAGAACGTCATGGGGGCGCAGACCGGCGCCGCCGGAGTGTCGTTCCTCCAGGCGGCATTTCCGCACCCAGGCCTCGAACGCGAGCGGCGGGGCAGGGCTCTGGACATCCTGGAACAGGTCGGTCTCGCAGACCGCCGCGACGTACTGGCCCAGGAGCTTCCGCTCGGAGAGCAGCGGCGCCTGGAACTCGCGCGGGCAATGGCGAGGGAGTCCGATCTGATCATGCTCGACGAACCGGCCGGCGGCATGACCCCCCGAGAGACCGACGCGATGGCGAGCCTCGTCGTGCGCGTCGCCGCGAATGGGCCGACGGTCCTGCTGATCGAGCACAAGATGGGGATGGTCATGTCGCTCTGCCGCCGCATTGCGGTGCTCAACTTCGGCCGCAAGATCGCCGAAGGCACTCCCGCGGAGATCCAGCGCGACGCCGCCGCGGTCGAGGCGTATCTCGGTCCGGGGGCGGTCCATGCTTGAGGTGAACGATCTGCGCATCGCCTATGGGCGTGTGGTCGCGCTCCACGGACTCGACCTCCGTGTCGACGAAGGCGAGATCGTCGCAATCGTCGGCCCCAACGGTGCCGGAAAGACGTCGACCATGATGGCGATCAGCGGTGTGGTGTCGCCCGAGGCCGGCCGGATCCGGTTTCGAGGCGAAGACATTTCTCTCGTGCCGTCCCATGACATCTACCGCCGCGGAATCGTCCAGGTGCCGGAGGGACGGCTGATATTCTCGGAGCTGACGGTCCGGGACAATCTTCTGCTGGGAGCCCATGTCCACGGTGCGGACGAACGGGCCGATCCGGATCTCGAAGCGGTCTTCGAGCTGTTTCCGGTGCTGCGCGAACGCCTGCACCAGCGCGCCGACACCCTGAGCGGCGGGCAGCTTCAGATGCTGGCGATCGCCCGTGGTCTCATGGGGCGGCCGAAGCTGTTCATGCTGGACGAGCCTTCGCTGGGCCTCGCTCCCCTGGTGGCCGAGGAGGTCTTCGGCCTGATCACCAGCCTGAACCGTCGCGGGATGACGATCCTTCTGGTCGAGCAGAACGTGCGCAAGGCGCTCGAAATCTCGAATCGCGCCTACCTGCTCGAAGCGGGCCGGCTCGTCGAGTGCGGCAATGCGGCCGATCTTCTGGAGAGCGACCTGATCATGCAGTCCTATCTCGGCGCACGCTCTCGATCGACCAGTGGGTCCTTGCAGGACGACTTCACGTGACGGACCCGAGCCGACTCTCGTCGCGCGACCGGTACCAGCCGGTCATCACCCTGGCGCGACGAGGCATGAGCCGGATCGAGGACCGGAATCCTTGCGATACGGCGTCGAGCCCGCGTCGCGCCGAGGGCTCGAAATCGCTCTCGAGGTGGGACGCCGGCATTCCCGGCGACACGTCGACCGAGCCGTGACGCGATGGTTCGGGAATGGCACGGTCGCTGAAGTTCGCCGGTCACGGGTTCACGGCGGTGGATCTCTGCCGAGAGCGGGCGATCGTCGCCGATCCCGCGCGCGGCAAACGAAGGAGACGACGATGTCCGGAACATTCGACAGATGGTTTCTGAGCATTCCCGCCGCGTTCCTGCTGGCGCAGAGCGCCGCGATGGCCGGTGACCGCATGATGGTCCGGCACTCGAAGCAGTCCACCGGCACGGAAAGCGGTCTCGGTTACCAATACACCTTCAAGGTGACCAGGCACGGCAGCGGCGATCCTGTCGACGGAGCCGAGTTCTCGGTGTCGACCGACATGCCGAGTATGGCGGGCGCGCACCACATGCCGCACGTGACGGGGGAGCCGACCGGAGAGCCCGGCACCTACAAGGCCGATCTCGACTTCGACATGCCCGGTGCGTGGAACCTCATCCTGAAGTTCAGGAAGCCGAACCGCGACCAGGTCGTGATCTCCGATATGATCGACAAGCAGCCCGGTGGGAAGGACCACGCGGGCCACGGCCATTCGGGCGGCAGCATGGATCATTCCGAACACGACATGAAGAAGGAGTGAACCGGTCTCGCCGGCAAGTCGGTCGTGCTTCGGACCATTCGCGAGGCCGCCGGCCGGCACGTTGAATCGACGGAGGATCGAGATGCGTAGAGAAAGACCTCTCCTGGTGGGCTGGAACCGATCGCCCTATACCCGCCGGGTCGCCATATCGATGCACATGTACGGTATCGAGTTCGAACAGCGCGCCCAGACCGCGTGGGATCACTTCGACGACGTCAGGCGGTTCAATCCGATCGTGAAGATCCCGACGCTGGTGACCGAGGATGGAGAGGTGATCGTCGAGAGCGCCGCGATCCTGGACTACTTGGACTGCCGGGTCGGGCCGGAGAGGGCGCTCATGCCGCCGCCGTCTCCCTTGCGCGACCGCGTGCGGCAAATCGTCGCGCTCGCCACTGCAATCATCGACAAGGGACGGGAGCTTCGCTACGAGGTTCACCTGCGACCGGCGGAACTGCGTTACGAACCCTGGGTGGAGCGGTGGAGCGGACAGCTCTCGTCCGCCATCGAGTCGCTCGACGGCATGATCGGGACGCCGTTCGCGGCGGGAGACAGGCTGACGCAGGCCGATGTCACGGTCGGCGTGATGGTCGACATGTATCGCAACATGCACCAGCACCTGATGCCGGAAGGCCGGTATTCCCGTCTCGATGCGCTGGCGGAACGGTGCCATGCGATGTCCGCATTCGAGCGGGCGGCTCTGGAGGACATCTCGGCGACGCCGTCGAACGCCGAGCCGCATCTGGCTTCGCAGCCTGCGCAGGCGGCGACATGAGTCAGCGGCCGGTCGCGCTCGTCGCCGGGGTCGGCGACGGTCTCGGTGGGGCGGTCGCACGCAGGTTCGCGAGGGCCGGTCACCTGGCGGTCCTGGTTGCCCGCAAGGAAGACAAGCTCCGGAGGATCGCGGCCGAAATCTCGGCCGAGGGCGGCGAGGCGGTGGCCAGGCCCACCGATCTTCGAGTCGACGAGCAAGTCCGGGCGCTGTTCGACGACGTCGCGGCGCTTGGACGTCTGGATGTTGCCGTCTTCAACGCCGGCGCCCAGCACCGGCAACCGTTCCTGGAGATCGACCCCGACATGTTCGAGAAGGTCTGGCGGCTCGGCTGCCGGGCCGGCTTCGTCGTCGGCCAGGCGGCTGCGAGGCAGATGGTCGAGCATGGCCGGGGCACCATCATCTTCACCGGCGCTACCTCCGCAGTACGCGGTGGCGCCGAGTTCACCGCGTTCGCGGCCGGCAAGGCGGGCCTGCGGTCGATTGCGCAGTCCATGGCGCGTTCGCTCGGGCCCCGCGGCATTCACGTCTGCCACGTCATCGTCGACGGTGCGATCGACATGCCGGCGATTCACGAACGGTTCCCGGATCTGGTGGCGAGTCTTCCCGAAGGCGGTATGCTCGACCCGGACGCGATAGCGGAGACCTACCATGCGCTCCATCGCCAGGACCGCTCCGCGTGGACTCTGGAGATCGACGTTCGGCCCTGGTGCGAGTCCTTCTGAATTTCAACCTGCCTCCCCGACTTGCGTTGGCGGCAACACCTCACGCAGCAATCGGGGTCGTGCTCGGTTGGGAAGGGGGTGGAGGAACCGGACGCGACCTCGAATGCGCGGCGCCTGTACACGGTCGCCCGTCTGCGGTGTGCAGGTCATGGCGCACCGTTGCGGCGCCGGCCGCATCGGATTCGCGACCGCAACCGCGAATCGGCGAAGCGCGGAGATCAGGTCAGGGCGCGCGGTGCCAGACCCCCGATGGACGCCGCCAACGGGTCGGCCTCCGCCTGATCATCCACCGCGGATCTTGGAACCGGCGTGTCGTAGGCGTAGCCGGGATCGTTCTGCTGGCGTTTCCAGGTCTCGCGCATCTCCTTCCACGCGCCAATCAGGGTGCGGGGCTCCGGCATGTCGTGGGCAACCGCTCGATGCAGTTCCTGTAGGTTGTAGCAGGGCACAGCGGCATACATGTGGTGCTCCAGGTGCCAGTTCATGTGCCAGTAGAGGAACTGCGAGACCGGGTCGAGGGTGATGGTGCGCACACACTTCCTGAAGTCGGGGACCCGGCTCCGCAACCCGCAATGCATCGGTACCCCGACGAAGTACCTGAGCCAGTTGGCGAAGAAGGGGGATCCCGAAACCAGGAGCGCCGCAACGGGTTCTCCAATCCCCAGGAAGAACGCGATCAGAATCGCGTGTCCCACCAGTACGGTTCGAGCCCACCTCACCGCCTTCATCCGCTCCTCGCGGTGTCCCTCGTAGAGCTCCGGACCCCAGGAGTTGAACGGGTTGTCGAAGCGATTCAGCGCGATTTCGACGAAGTTCTTCACGGTCGGCACCAGGCCTCGCGACTGGTACCCGCCCGTGACGTTGAGCGTGAACAACTGCAGCAGGTAAAGGATTCGCAACGAGGGTTTGACCGGCAGCACTTCTTCGCGGTCCCCCTCCACGAAGAGCGTGAATCGGTGGTGGTAGCTGTGGCTGAACCTGTAGATCTCGAAGTTCAGCCAACCGAAGAAGGAGAAGATTCGCAGAAATGATTCGTTGAGTCGTCTGCTCTTGAACACGGTGGTGTGGCACAGCTCGTGATGCGGGGCGGTGAAGAAGGCGGCGACGGTGCCGTGCAGGAACAATGCGACGCAGAACCCCAACCACGACTCCTGCGCTGCGAAGTAGCAGGCGACGAGACCGGTCGCCGCCCAGATGCCGAGGTGCCCCACTGCATGGATCAGCCCCCGAGTATCGTCGGGCTCTGCGAGTTCGCGCAGCTTCGCCGGCTCGACCGGGCACCGGTACCAGCGAATCCGCCGGCTCCGTCGAACCTCGCCAAGGGGAGGCAGATTGCTCAGCGCGCCGCTTTCCGCCTTGGGATTCATGCAGTTGCTCCCGAACCGCCAGCGCCGCGGATCCTGCTGCCGAACCGGTTCGAGGGCAAGCTCCGAACCAGGACCCGGCCGACAGAGATCATGGTGTTGCCCGGCAAGGGCGAGGCAAGGGTCAGGCCACGATCCTTGCAGACCTGAGCGCCGCAATCTCCGGTTCCGAATAGCCGGCTTCGGACAGCACCTCGCCGGTGTGCTCGCCGAGCATCGGTGGCACCGATGCGAATGTCGTCGGAGTTCCGTCGAACCTTGCGGGGTCGCGCGCCTGTCTGATGGTTCCCGCATCCGGATGCAGGTACTCGACCAGCGATTCGCCGGCGGCGAGATGCGGGTGGCGGACGACCTCCCGTCGGGTATGAATCCTGCTGCAGGGCACGTCCTCCCGTTCCAGGCGTACAATCCATTCGTCGGTCGACCGCGTGCGCAGCGCCTCCTGCATCAGCTTCAGGCGCTCCGTACGGTGGGCCTCGCGCGCCTCGGAAGTCGCAAACCTCGGATCCTGGAGCCACTGCGAGTTGCCGCTCGCGTTGGCGAAGCCGACCCACTGGGCGCTCGTGACGGTCGCCACGCAGATGTAACCGTCGCTGGTCTCGTAGATCAGGTCGAAGGGGGGGAACTCCTCCGGCCCTTCCACCTGGTTCTCCAGGAAGGTGTGACCGTCCATCTCTCCGGACCACAGAAAGCTCAGGACGGCGTCGAGCATCGAGAGCTTGACGTGCTGTCCCTGTCCGGTCTTCTCGCGTGCATAGAGTGCGGCGGCGACGGCTTGTGCGGCGTTGAGTGCCGCAATCTTGTCGGGCAGCATCGCGCGCACCATTCGGGGCCGAGCCGAGTCGGATGCGCCCTGAACCGAGGCAAGTCCCGAGGCTGCCTGGAAGATCGGATCGTAGGCCGGCTTGTGGGCCAGCGGTCCCGTGTCGCCGAATCCCGAAATGGAGACATAGACGAGTCTCGGATTCAGCCCGCGAACGACGTCTTCGGCGAGGCCCAGCCTCGCCACCACGCCCGGCCTGAAATTCTGAACGAATACGTCCACGGTCGATGCTATCCGCCTGACGACCTCGACGCCTTCGGTGCGCTTGAGATCGACTGCGACCGAGCGCTTGCTGCGATTGTTGTTCACGAACGGTGCGGTCAGGGTCCCGCTCTTGCGGCCGAAGCGCCGCATCTGGTCGCCTCCGTCCACGCGTTCGATCTTGATGATGTCCGCGCCCTGGTCTCCGAGCAGCATGGTGGCGAACGGACCCGAGATCATCGTCGTCAGGTCGAGGATCCTGATTCCCGTCAGCGGTCCGGACATGATGCTTCCCCTGGATTGCGGAACGGCGCCGCAGGTCTGTCGCCGTGGCACACGTGGTGGTGCGTGGCTCCTACACGGGTCGGGACCGGCGCCGACACTGGAGGTACCCCACTGGTCATGCGCGCGTCAACCTGTGGCCCTACATTGGCGAGTACCTCGAGCCATGGTCATCATCCAGGAGGAGGGCATCGTGACCACGCAATCGCGGCCGATTCCGGCGCGACCGGCATTGGCTGTCGGCGACCCAATTCTACTGCGGTCGCGCTGTCCCATCGACTTCGAAGGTGTCGGACCTCTGCCCGGCATGAAGGGGGTGATTGTCAACGTCCCGGCCGCGCGCGATTTCCGGCGCTGCGTCGGAGTGCGGTTCGACGGCCTTCCCTGCGAGTGGCTGATTCCGAGCGCTTGCCTGAGAAAGCTGGCCGCCGCCAGTCCCCGGCGCGGCGACTGAACGTGTCCGCCGCGTCGATGTATGGCTCAGTCTCCCGACGCGGCCAGTTTTCGGTCGCCGGCCCCCAGCCACTCGGCGAGCACTTCGCCGGTGTGCTCGCCGAGCATCGGCGCGGGGCGCCGAACCGCGCCTCCTGTCCGCGACAGCTTGACCGGGACCCCCAGGGTCTTCATGCGCCCCGCTGAAGGGTGGTCGACCTCCTGGACCATGCTGCGGGCGAGCGTGTGCGGGTCCGAGAGCGCTTCGACATGGTTCATCACCGGCCCCGCCGGAACGCCCGCCGCTTCGAGCTCCGTGCACCAGTGGGCGGTGGTCTCGCGTTCGAAGAACGGCGTCAGCTCCTCCACCAGCACCCCGATGTTCCTGACGCGGTCCGGCTTGGTCGCGAAGCGCGCGTCTCCGGCGAGATGCGGGCAGCCGAGCACTTCGCAGGTCAGAATCCAGAACCGGTCGTTCGCGCAGCCGATGTTGATGTAGCCGTCGGCGGTGGAAAAGAGCTGGTACGGGGCGCTGCCCCGGTGTCCCTGACCGAGCCGTTCGGGAACTTCGCCGGTCGCGAAGACTCCGGCCGCCTCGTAGACGCCCAGGGAGAGGCCGGATTCGAACAGGGACGTGTCGACGTGCTGGCCATGCCCGGTCCGCTCCCGTGCGGCGACGGCGGCGAGGATGCCGATGGCGCCGTTGAGTCCCGCCCCGAGGTCGGTGATCGGTATCGGAATTCGAAACGGAGGACCGTCGGCGGGCCCGTTGACGCTCATCAGTCCCGTCATGCCGCAGGCGATGAGGTCGAAGCCGCGGCGCGAGGCATATGGACCGGTCTGGCCGAAACCCGAAATCGAGCAGTAGATCAGCCCGGGGTTGAGAGCGGACAGGGCTTCGTAGCCGATCCCGAGCCGATCGGCGGTGCCCGGCTTGAAGCTCTCGATGACGACATCCGCGACCGAAGCCATTGCCTTGAACGTCTCGAGATCGCCGGGCGACTTCAGATCCAGCGCGACCGAGCGCTTGTTTCGGTTCCAGAGCATGAACGGGGCGCTCTCGCCCCCCACGAACGGCGGTGTCCGGCGCATGTCGTCCCCGAGATCCGGGCGTTCGATCTTGACCACGTCGGCGCCGTGGTCGGCGAGGACCATTGCGCAGTACGGGCCGGAGAGGTGGATTGTGAGGTCCAGCACCTTGAGGTGCTCGAGTGACATGGACATGGGACGGCTCCCCTGGTCGTTCGCCTGGTGCCCGAGTGTATCCGGTGACCCGGCGTTGCGGGCGACGCGGTCCTGCCCGCATGGCCGCAGCGGCGACGCGGAGAGGGAAACGAGACGGACTGCCCGGCTGTCGCCTTCAGTCTGCGGGGTGGACCGCGCCCCCGAGGCAAGGAAGTCGGGTCAGTTCCTCGCCCCCCAGACGAGCGGAAACTCCGGATCGTCGAGCGGGTCGCCGTCGCGCAGGCGCCGATGCGCTTCCGGGAACGGTGGCGAGACCTCGCCGCCCCGGATCCTGAACCGGACATCGTCGCCGACCCACCGGTGGGCGAACGCCCGGCGTCGGGCCGACCCGGATGCGTTGCCAGGTGCGCCGTGCACGGTCAGGAAATGGAAGGCGATGGCGTCGCCCGGCGCCATGTCGAACGACGCGATCTCGAACTCGTCGCGGCGCGCGTCGATGTCCGGGATGGTGTCGAGCGTCTCTCCCTGGCGCTCGTAGTCGATACCGATGAACTTCTTCGGCAGGAACGACTTCCCCCACCGGTGGGACCCCACGACCAGCTCCAGGCATGTCGAGCGCGGCACGGGATCGAGCGGGGTCCAGAAGCTCACGGTCTGCGTCCCGTCGATGCAGTAGTAGGGCAGGTCGTGGTGCCACGGCGTGCGCGACTCGGTATGCGGCTCCTTCACCAGCACGTGCTCGTGGAAGAACCTCGCGGTGGTGGAATTCATGAGTCGGGCGGCCAGCTCCGCGGCATGCGAGTGGAGCACGAAGTCCCGATATTCCGGGATGCGCGCCCAGTTGCAGTAATCGCCGAAGAAGTAGCCCTTCGAGCCCTCCGGCTCGTACTCCCTGGTGTAGGGGCCGGGCGAGCGCATGTTGCGTTCGACGCCGGCTCGGAGCACGTCGACCCAGTCGGCAAAGACCCCTTCGAGATGGACGACGCCGTCGCGGCGGAACTGCTCGGCGGACGCGTCGCCGATGCTCGCGGCTCCCGTGCCGGCGGGCGTCGTGCATGGGACGGGCGCCGGCGCGGACTTCCGCGTTTCGAGGGAGGACGGTGAGGCCATGTGATGCATCTCCGGTCGTGGCGAAGCGAAGCGCCACGTCACGTCAGTCGAACGGAATTTCGCGCAAGTCGTTCGGCTCGTGAGTGAGCTGGTCGGAGCCGTCACTCGTGATGACGTGCACGTCCTCCCACAGCATGTCCATCGCCACCTCGGGCTCGGTGCTGATCACCATGCCTTCCTCGAGCACGGTGTGGTCGTCGGGGCTGATGCTCGGTGGTTCGGTCAGGCAGATCCCCTGGCCATGGCCCATGCGTCCCGTGGGGACGAGGTGGTATCCGGCTCCGGTGATGACCTCGGCGGCGATGTGGTGCACCTCCGAGCAACGCACTCCGGGGCGCAGTGCTTCGATCATCCGCGCGTTGGCCTCCAGCAACACCTCGTGACTGCGCCTGACCACATCGCTCGCCGGCCCCAGGGTCGCAATGCGCGCGTAGTCGATAGTGTGGAAGCGCACGTAGGCACCGGCATCGACGTACAGGACGTTGCCCCTCTCGAGCGGCCGATCGAGGTGGTGTTGGCTGTGGCAGGCGGGATCTCCGGCGATGAGATGGACGAAGGAGGTGCGATCGCCGCCTTCCTCCAGGATGAGCTGCCGCAGCCGGCGCACCGCGTCGCGCTCCGTCATGCCCGGGACAATGTCGCGGAAGAGCCGCTGGCGGGCTCGCCCCGTGACTGCCGCGGCGTCGCGCATGTATGCCACCTCCTCCGGCGTCTTCACCATGCGCAGGCGAACGATCAGATCCGCGGCGTCCTCGAAGGTCGCCTCAGGCAACGCCCCTACGATGCCGAGGTAGTCCCCCACCGGCATGCCCATGCGCTGCTCGTGTCCGAGTTCGGCTCCGATCCTCGCCCCCGGGCCGACCAGGTCCGCAATCGCTTCGACCACCATCGTGTAGGGAAAGCGTTCGATCGCGACGTAGCCCCGCGTGTCGCGCAGGCACGTCGTCATCGCGAGCGAGTGGGTCAGCATCTCGCCCGCCACCGCGGCCGGCTCGCCCTGCCGGGGAAAGACGAGCACCGCGGGCCGCGTGCAGGAGTAGTGGTACGCGAGGGTGCCGGTGCTGCCGGTGAAGTACTGGAAGTTCTCCTCGCCACTGACGAGAAGTGCGTCGAGCCCTTGCTCGGCCATCGCCGCCCTGGCTCTCGTCCACCGGCGTTCGATGTCGGCCGCGGAGAAGGCGGACCATCCCGAGTCGTTCGAATTTGTCATGTCGCCTTCCTGTCGGAGCGGGTTGGCGGCAGACCTTCAGCCGACCGTGCTCTCCTGGGCGTGATATGTACCCCCGCCGGGCCGACGGCTGCAAGGGAGAGTCGGCGTCATGCGAGCGCGCACCCACTGGTTGTACGGGTCATCGGGACGGTTCGGCATCGCCACCGATCGTCTCGCGTGCCACACCGACCAGCGCCTCGCCTGCTCCCGAAGCTGCCTCGGCCACGATATCGATCCAGGGCTGTCCCTGAAAGACCGCGCGATGGACAAGACCGATCCGCCTGGACGGTTCGGGCGAGGCGAGGCGGAAGAATTGAAGGTCGGGAGAGGCCGTCTGCTCCCACAGCGCCGCGGTTTCCGGAAGAAGCGTCAGGCCCGCCCCACTTGCGACCAGTGCAGAAAGTGTGGCGAGGGACTGTGCGCCGCGGTGAACCTCCTGTGGGCGCCACAACGAGCAGGCGCCCAGCACCTGGTCGCCCAGACAATGGTTCTCTCCCAGTGTGAGGAGGGGTCCAATGTCGGTCTGGGCCAGATCCGACGCACGGGCGGTGTCGCCCAGTGCGCGGAATGCGGCCAGCCTTTCGGCGCGGCCGGCCAGCACGAACCGATCCTCGAACAGCTCCCGCTCGGCGAGTTCCAGCAAGCCGAGGGGAATCGAAAGGATTGCCGCGTCGAGGTGGCCGGCGAGCAGGTCCGCGACCAGTTCTCCGCCCGGAGCTTCCATCACGTCCAGCTCGACCCGGGACGACGCGTCCTGAAGGCGCTCCAGGAGACCGGTCAGAAAATAGGGCGCCAGGGTGGATACGATGCCGACCACGACCCGGAACGGACCCGCCTCGAATCGCTTCCCCATCGTCTCAAGGAGCAGCGTCTCGTCCAGGACTCTGAGAGACTGTGCGTGCACCTCCCGCCCCAGGGGGGTCAGAATGACTCCGCGGCTCTCGCGCTCGAGCAGTGGCAGACCCAGCGTCTCCTCCAAATCGCGAACCTGGAGCGACAGCGCAGGTTGCGAGACGTAGACGCTTTCCGCCGCGCGGCTGAACGAGCCGTTCTCCACCACCGCCTTGAAATAGCGTAACTGGCGCAAGGTGACAGGCACGCTTGACTCCCTCTCCGGCCCGGCCGCGGGACGAATACCGACATCTGCACGGGTGCCGGGACAGGGAGGCTCCCCTCGAATCCAGCGAGAGACGAGATCATGCCCTGTCCGGCGGCCAACCTTACCACAGGCACTTCGTGATCCCGGGCACGGGAACGGGCGGTACTCGTGCGGTACATGCCCGGGCTCGAACGGGACGCCCGGGGCCCGCCCTCGGTTCGAGGCGAGCTTCAGCCCACCGTCCAGGTTTCCCCGGATCGGAGCAGGTCGGCAAGGTTTCCCTTGCCTTCCCGAGTCCAGGCCGCTTCGACCTGGTCGTTGACGAGCGTGTCGAAGGTCGGTCGCTCGACCGCGCGCAGCACCCCGATCGCCTCGGGCAACGCCGGATGACGCATCCGTGCCAGCAGTGTGGCCAGGACGGGCTCCGCGCCGGTTTCGTCGTGCACCAGCAGCTCCGAGGCGTCCGTCCCGTTGTCGAGCGATACCACCTCGGGCGTGAAGCCGTTCAGCCGGATGCCCTTGTCGCGGTTCTTGCCGAACACGAGCGGCTGCCCGTGCTCGAGTTCCACCAGGGTGTCGGAGCGGAGCTTCACGTCCTTGGCGTACTCGAACGCTCCGTCGTTGTAGACGTTGCAGTTCTGGTAGATCTCGACGAAAGCGGTGCCGCGGTGCTCGGCCGCCCGGCGCAGCACCGACCCGAGATGCTTCGTGTGGGTGTCGACGGCACGCGCCACGAACGTCGCTTCACTGCCGAGCGCCACCGAAATGGGGTGAAGTGGCGCGTCCACCGAACCGTAGGGAGTGCTGCGGGTGACGTGCCCGGGCAGAGAGGTCGGTGAGTACTGGCCCTTCGTCAGCCCGTAGATTCGGTTGTTGAACAGCAGGATCTTGATGTCGATATTGCGCCGCATCGCGTGCATCAGGTGGTTTCCGCCGATGCTGAGCGCGTCTCCGTCGCCGGTGATGACCCACACCTGAAGGTCCGGTCGCACCGTCTTCAGGCCCGTCGCGATGGCGGGCGCGCGGCCGTGGATGCCGTGCACGCCGTAGGTGTTCAGGTAGTACGGGAATCGGCTCGAGCAACCGATGCCCGAGACGAACACAAGGTTCTCGGGCGCGACGCCGATGTCCGGCAACACCTTCTTCATCTGCGCGAGGATCGAGAAATCGCCGCACCCGGGGCACCAGCGAATCTCCTGGCTGGACGCGAAGTCGTTGGCGGTGAGCTTTCGGCCTTGTGACGGCACCATGTCCTCCGAAGTCGGCTGCATCAGCCCAGCATTTCGTCGATGACGCCGGTGACGTCGTTCACCCAGAACGGGCGCCCGCGCACTTTGCCGAGCGATTCCACGTCGACGAGAAAGCGTGCGCGAAGAAGCATTGCGAGCTGACCGAGATTGAGCTCCGGCACCAGCACGCGTTCGTAGCGACGGAGCACGTCGCCGGTGTTGGCCGGCAGCGGATTCAGATGGCGAAGATGGGCGTGCGCGACGGCGCCGCCGCCCGCGCGGACGCGTTCCACCGCCTGGCGGCACACCCCCAGCGTGCCGCCCCACGAGAGCACGAGCAGCTTCCCGCTCGCGGGACCGGTGACCTCCAGGGCGGGAACGAGGTTGACCGCATTCGCGACCTTCTGCGCCCGCAGCTTGACCATGTGTTCGTGGTTGTCCGGGTCGTAGCTGACGTTGCCGGTGATGTCCTCCTTCTCGAGGCTCCCCACCCGGTGCATGAGGCCGGGGGTGCCGGGCAGCGCCCATGGACGGGCGAGCCATTCGTCGCGTGCATACGGCCGGAAGGAAGTCGCGCCGCCGTTCGCTTGCGGATGACTGACCTCGATCGGCTTCAGGGTCTCGACGTCGGGGATCCGCCATGGCTCCGCGCCGTTCGCGACGAACGCATCGGACAGGACCACCACCGGCGTCATCAGGCGGGTCGCGATCCGCCACGCGTCGATCACGATGTCGAAGCAGTCCGTCGGACCGCTTGCGGCGAGAACCGGAAGCGGAGCTTCGCCGCTGCGTCCGAACATCACCTGCAGCAGGTCCGTCTGCTCGGGCTTGGTAGGCAGCCCCGTGCTCGGTCCCCCGCGCTGAATGCTCAGCACCAGCAACGGCAGCTCGAGCATGACCGCGAGCCCCATCGCTTCGGTCTTGAGTGCGATTCCGGGCCCGCTCGATGCGGTGACGCCCATCGCCCCGCCATACGCGGCCCCGATGGCGGAGGTGACCGCGGCAATCTCGTCCTCGGCCTGGAACGTGCGTACCCCGAAGCGCTTGTGTCGGGCGAGTTCGTGGAGGAGATCGCTTGCCGGAGTGATCGGGTAGGAGCCGTAGAACAGCGGCTTTCCCGAAAGCTCGGACGCCGCAACCAGGCCGCAGGCGAGTGCCTGGTTGCCGGTGATGTTTCGATACTCGCCCGGTTCGAGCGCAGCCGGCGGCACGTGGTAGCTGCGTGCCAGTGCCTCCGTCGTCTCTCCGAAGCTCCACCCGGTGCGCAACGCCTTGACATCGGCGTCGAGCACCTCGGGTTGATCGCGAAAGCGCTTGCGTACCCACCGCAGTGTCGGTTCCGGATCGCGCCCGTAGAGCCAGTAGATCAGCCCCATCGCGAAGAAGTTCCGGCAGCGGGTGGCGAGCTTGCGCCCGACGCCCGGGCCTTCCACCGCCTCGCGCGTGAGAGTCGTGAGGGGGACTCGAATCACGTTGAACTCGGCCAGAGTTCCGTCTTCGAGAGGATTCGACTTGACGTGGGCGAGCTTCAGTCCCCTTGCATCGAACGCGTCCTCGTCGACGATCAGGGTGCCGTGCGGCTGGAGGAAGCGAAGATTCTCCACCAGGGCGGCGGGGTTCATGGCGACGAGGACGTCGACCGTGTCGCCCGGCGTGTAGATGTCGCGCGAGGCGAAGTGGACCTGGAATCCCGATACCCCGGCAAGGGTTCCCTTGGGGGCGCGAATCTCGGCCGGGAAATCCGGAAACGTCGCAACGTCGTTGCCGGCGAGCGCGGAGGTGTTCGTGAGCTGGCTGCCGGCGAGCTGCATGCCGTCGCCGGAATCGCCGGCGAACCTCACGACCACGGAGTCGAGTTCTTCAATCGGCTTCGTGGCCGCCTGGAGGATGCTGTCGTTCATCGAGTTCAGATTCCGTGGTCGACGCTGCAAGCCCGGGTCGGTGCTGAACTGGCGGATTATATCCTTCCTTTGTCCGCCACACTCATGATCTCGCTCGACTCGCAGCAATTCCCGCTGGCTGGAGGATAGTAGAGGAATCAGGGGGTTGGGAGGCTGAGAAAAAAATGTTCTCGTAAACTTTCGTGGGAGGATTCAGCATAATGGCCATGTTCTCTCCAGCGATGGGTGAGGTGTCATGGC
>JAJDUQ010000051.1 GCA_022826505.1 Gammaproteobacteria bacterium | reverse complement strand
CGCCATCGACACCGCGCACCACACCGTGCGACGGCCAGGCTCGCCCTGCGTCGTATCCCGCGAGCACACCGCGGCTCCTCACCGCCTCACGCATCGAACATCCGGCCCAGCGGGAATTGCTGTCACGTCCACGATGATGTTGTCACCCGCCGCACGGAAATCTTACAATTCCCCGCTTTCGGTGCGAACGGTACGTGCCAGGAACGGAGCAATTCCATGTATGCGGTCATCGCAACGGGCGGCAAACAATATCGGGTCGCGGCGGGCGACAGCCTTCGGGTTGAGCGACTCGACGAGGAAGAAGGGGCGGAGATCGAGTTCGATCGCGTCCTCCTCGTCGGAGACGGTGACCAGATCACGGTCGGTCGGCCGTACGTCGAGAGCGGCAAGGTCGCCGCGACCGTCAAGAGCCACGGTCGCTCCAGGAAAATCAAGGTGGTGAAGTTCAAGCGGCGGAAGAACTACCTGCGCCGGCACGGACACCGACAGCACTTCACCGAGATCGAGATCAAGTCCATCACTGCGGGCTGATCGAAGACCCTACACTGGCCAACGAGGCGAGGGCGCGACGATGGCACACAAGAAGGCAGGGGGAAGCAGCAAGAACGGGCGCGACTCGCACTCGAAGCGACTGGGCGTCAAGCTCTACGCAGGCCAGACGGCCAGGGCGGGAAACATCATCGTGCGCCAGCGTGGAACCAGGTTCCACCCGGGGGTGAACGTCGGCTGCGGTCGCGACCACACCCTGTTCGCCACCGCAGACGGGGTGGTGGAGTTCAGGCGCAAGGGCGCGCACGGCCGCAAGTACGTGAACGTGCATCCGGACTGATCCCGTCACGGGTGGGTTCTTCTCGAATCCGCCCGTACGCTGTACGAGGTTCAGTGGCACGCCTCCCATGAAGTTCGTCGACGAGGCGTCGATCACGGTTCGGGCCGGCGCCGGCGGGAACGGTTGCCTGAGCTTTCGGCGAGAGAAGTACATCCCCAGAGGTGGTCCGGACGGCGGCGACGGCGGCGACGGCGGCGACGTGGTGCTGTGCGCCGATCCGAGCCTGAACACTCTGGTGGACTTCCGCTTCCGGAGACGATTTCAGGCCGAACGAGGCCGGCACGGACAGGGCAAGGATCGTACCGGACGCAACGGCGCGGACCTGCGGGTCCAGGTCCCTGTGGGAACGGTCGTCATCGCCGTGGATACCGGCGAAACCCTCGGCGAGCTGACGACCGTGGGCGAAGAGATGGTCGTCGCTCGCGGAGGTCGCCATGGTCTCGGAAACGCGCGATTCAAGTCGAGCACCAATCGGGCACCGAGACGCACGACCGACGGAAGCCCCGGAGAGGGTCTCGAACTTCACCTGGAGCTGAAGTTGCTCGCCGACGTCGGGCTCGTCGGGATGCCGAACGCGGGCAAGTCGACACTGATTCGGGCCGTCTCCGCGGCGCGGCCCAAAGTCGCGGACTACCCGTTCACGACTCTGATACCGAATCTGGGCGTGGTGCGCTTGGGACCGGACCGCAGTTTCGTCATGGCGGACATCCCGGGCCTGATCGAGGGCGCATCCGGCGGCGCCGGTCTCGGCATTCGATTTCTCCGCCACCTTTCGCGCACGCGGGTGCTGCTCCACCTCGTGGATGTCGCGGCAGCGCTCGACGGAGCCGACCCTGTCGGACATGTGCGCGTCATCGAGCGCGAACTCGCTGCGTTCGATCCGGAACTTGCCGCCCGGGAGCGCTGGCTCGTGCCGGCGAAGCTCGACTTGGTGCCGCCGCCGGAGCGCGAGGCCGTCGTCGCCGGGCTCGTCGAGGACGCGGGATGGAGCGGTCCCGTTTTCCCCGTTTCCGCACTCGCCCGTGAAGGGACCGATACGCTGTGCGAGGCGTTGATGCGCCACCTGGCGGATGAATCCTGATGGGCCGAGGCGCGAGCACCCGGCGCTGGGTCGTCAAGATCGGCAGTGCACTCATCACCAACGACGGCCGAGGACTCGAGCCGGATGTCATTGGTCGGTGGGTGGCGCAAATGGTGTCGCTGCGTGCGCGGGGGATCGACGTCGTGCTCGTCTCCTCGGGCTCGGTTGCGGAGGGAATGAGTCGGCTCGGCCTCCCACACCGTCCCGAGGCCCTCTACGAGTTGCAGGCGGTCGCCGCGATTGGTCAGATGGGCCTCGTGCAGGCCTACGAGTGGTGTTTCCAACGTCATGCGACCCACACCGCCCAGGTGCTGTTGACGCACGAGGATTTCTCCGACCGCGGGCGATACCTGAACGCACGCAGTACGCTGCGCCAGCTTCTGAGCTACGGCGTGGTGCCGGTCATCAACGAGAACGACGCGGTCGCCACTCCGGAAATCCGGCTTGGTGACAACGACAGTCTGGCCGGCCTCGTGGCCAATCTGGTCGAGGCGGAGCTGTTGGTGATCCTGACCGATCAGGCCGGCCTGTTCGATCGCGATCCGCGTACCGATGCCTCGGCTCGGTTCATCGCGTCCGGCCGTGCCGGCGATCCGGCGCTCGAGGCGATGGCGGGCAGCGGCGGCACGCTGGGACGCGGCGGGATGCGCACGAAACTCCGAGCCGCAGCCCTCGCCGCCCGCTCGGGTACACCAACGCGCATCGCATCAGGTCGCGAACCCGGCGTGTTGGGGCGCCTTCTGGATGGCGAGTCGATCGGGACGCTCCTCGAGCCGGGGCAAGCGCCGCTGGGTGCCCGCAAGCAGTGGCTGGCCGGACAATTGAGCGTGCGAGGGCGCCTGCAGATCGACGAGGGTGCCGCCAAAGTGCTCGTCGAGTCCGGTCGCAGCCTTCTCGCAGTGGGGGTCAGGGGGGTGGACGGCGAGTTCTTGCGCGGAGAGGTGGTTGCCTGTTTCGATCCATCGGGGACCGAGATCGCGCGCGGACTGGTGAACTACGATGCGGGTGAGACACGCCGCATCATGGGGCAGCGCAGCGAACGGATTGCGGAGTTGCTCGGCTATGTGGATGAGCCTGAACTCATCCATCGGGACAACCTGGTACTGATGCTCGACTGAGCGAGCGAGGGCGGGTGGGACGGCGTCGAACCCGGCTCAGCCCGCGCGCAGGGCCTTCAGCCTGGCGTTCAGCCTGCTCTTGTGACGTGCTGCCTTGTTCTTGTGGATGAGGCCTTTGCCGGCGGCACCGTCGAGAATGGGCCCCGCCAGCTTCACCGCCGCGCCCGCCGCCTCCGCATCGTTGGCGTCCAGCGCACGCACCGCGCGCTTGAGGCCGGTACGCATTCTGGATCGCAAGCTGGCATTATGGACACGCCCAGCGACCGCCTGGCGTGCGCGCTTTCTTGCTTGGGCAGAGTTCGCCACTGCTTCGACTCTCCTGGTCCGAGCCCGGGATGTAGGGGCGCGCAATTATGCCGATGGCGAGAATTCCTGACAATACGTTGACGTCTCCGAGGTTGTCCGTCCGCTCTCGTCGGCGTGTTCGGGCGGAGCGTCGGTCGCGGATTGTCCGGTGAGCGGCTCGCTTCTCAAATCGACCGGGGTGGTGGGCGTCAGCACGATGGCGTCGCGCGTGTTCGGATTCGTGCGCGACGTGGTCATCGCCCAGGCGTTCGGCGCGAGCGCCGGCGCCGACGCCTTTTTCGTCGCGTTCAGAATCCCCAACTTTTTGCGCCGGCTGTTTGCCGAAGGTGCCTTCGCCCAGGCGTTCGTGCCGGTTCTGAGCGAGTACCGGACGCAACGCGACGTCGCCGAAGTACGAGATCTGGCCTCGCATGTCGCGGGGGCGCTGATCGGAGCGCTCGCTGCCGTCACCGTCGCCGGCGTCGTTGCGGCACCAGTGCTCATTGCCGTCTTCGCACCCGGTTTCATGTCCGACCCTGCAAAGTTTTCGCTTGCGGTCGAGATGGTGAGAATCACGTTTCCGTACGTGTTCTTCATCTCTCTGGTGGCCTTCGCGGGAGGCATTCTCAATACCTATGGCCGCTTCGCGGTGCCGGCCTTCACACCGGTGCTGCTCAACCTGTGCCTGATCGGCGCCGCGCTGTGGCTCGCTCCGGTGCTCGACATACCGGTCGTCGCTCTGGCGTGGGGGGTGCTCGCGGCCGGAATCGTCCAGCTCGCGTTCCAGTTTCCGTTTCTTGCCGCGCTCGGAATGCTGGTGCGGCCGAGACTGCGCCGCGCCCACGAGGGCGTCGCACGCGTGTTGTCGCTGATCCTCCCGGCCGTGTTCGGGGTTTCCGTCTCCCAGATCAACCTGCTCGTGGACACGATGATCGCATCGTTCCTGGTCACCGGGAGCGTGTCGTGGCTGTATTTCTCCGATCGGATGGTCGAGTTTCCGCTCGGCGTTTTCGGAATTGCGCTCGCCACCGTGATACTGCCCCACATGTCGCGGCAACACGCCGCCGATTCGCCGGATTCGTTCTCGGACACGCTCGACTGGGCGCTTCGGCTCGTGGTGCTGATCGCGACGCCGGCAGCGGTAGGGCTCGGCGTGCTGGCCGCACCCATACTCACGACCCTGTTTCAGTACGGCGAATTCTCGCCGCACGACGTCGACATGGCGGCACGGAGCCTGCTCGCGTTCGCTCTCGGCCTGCTCGCGTTCGTCGCCGTCAAGGTACTCGCGACCGGATATTTCTCGCGCCAGGACACCCGCACCCCGGTCAGGGTCGGGGTCGTGGCGATGCTCTCGAACATCGTGCTGAACCTCGCTCTGGTCGTACCGCTCGCCCATGCGGGACTTGCGCTGGCGACCACGTTGTCGGCATTTCTCAATGCCGGCCTGCTTCTGCGCGGGCTCGTGGTGCGAGGCGTCTTCCACCCGCGTGCGGGGTGGAGCGGATTCATGGCACGGGTCCTGGCGGGAAACTTCGTGCTGGGTGCGATACTGATGGTGGCGCGAGGGGACCCCGCCGGCTGGCTTGAAGCGGATGCGGCGAGCCGCGCCCTCCGGCTGTGTACCATCATCGTGTCGGGAATGGCCGCCTACACGCTCGTCATGCTGAGCTTGGGAATTCGGCAACGCGATCTGCAAGCCCCGGCGGCTCGAATCGAATGAGTATCGCCGTGGCGTGGCGGAACTTTCGCGCACTTGTCACCGCGCCCGTCAAGTCTCGTGCAAAATGGCGAGGAATTGGTCGTGACACGTAGACGTCCGCTGCTTCGGACGCGGCGTCGATGCACCGAACTGGCCGGAAGCGGAATCCCGCGCTCCATGGGTCGTCGACGAGGCGCCGTACGCGGAACCGGGCGGCGCACCGGAAGTCCTGCGGTACGGTTACGGTGGCCTCGAGTCCGAGCATGACGAGGAGAGCCGAGTTGGAAGTCATTCGCGGGTGGCACAACATTCGACCCGAACACCATGGCTGCGTCGCCACCATCGGCAACTTCGACGGCGTGCATCTCGGTCATCGTGCGCTGATCGGGCAGCTTGCGGCACTCGGCCTCGAACGGGCGGTTCCCACGACGCTCGTCACGTTCGAACCGCAGCCACTCGAGTTCCTCGCCGGCGAGAATGCGCCCCCGCGGCTCACGCGGCTGCGGGAGAAGTTGACGGCGCTGCGCACGCTGCCCGTCGATCGAATTGCGCTTCTGCGCTTCGACGCGCGCCTCTGCGCAATGTCTCCCGTCGAGTTCGTCGAGTCGTATCTGGTTGGCGGACTCGGGGTGCGCGTCGTGGTCGCGGGCGACGACTTCCGGTTCGGGTATCGAGGGGAGGGCAACTTCGACCTCCTCGTGCGTCTCGGCGAGCGCCATGGATTCGATGTGGTCAGGCGCGAGACCTGCCGTGTACGCGGTGCGAGGGTCAGCAGTTCCTGGATCCGGGATGCGCTGGCAAACGACGAACTGGAAATCGCGTGCGAACTGCTCGGGCGCCCCTATGCCGTGAGCGGCAGGGTCGCCCACGGCGACCGGCGCGGTCGGACCATCGGATTTCCGACCCTGAACATTCCCATTCGGCGCTACCGATCGGCGTTGCGCGGCGTCTATGCGGTCAAAGTGGCGGGGCTCGGAGGCCGGGAGCTCGATGCGGTGGCGAACCTCGGCACGCGCCCCACGGTCGACGGACGCATGGTGGTGCTGGAGGTCCATGTCTTCGACTGGAGCGGCGACGCATACGGGCGAAACGTGGATGTCAGTTTCATCGAAAAGATTCGGGACGAACGCAAGTTCGATTCGTTCGATGCGCTCAAGACGCAGATCGGGCGTGACAGTGCGCGTGCGCTCCAGGTACTCCAACGGTCATCGTGATGGACGACGAGCGGAATTCGGCCGCGGCACGGGATTCGCGCACCGAGGGTGACGAGCGGGGCGGGGCACTCGTCTGGCTGTGGTGTTCGCTTGTCGTCGTCATCGTGGACCAGACCACGAAGATTGTCGCCGTCGCGTTGCTCGACCCGACATCGTCCGTGAAATTGTTCCCGACGCTCGATCTCGTGCTGGCGTACAACACCGGCGCGGCGTTCAGTATTCTGAGTACGGCCGGAGGTTGGCAGCGCTGGCTGTTCATCGGGCTCGCGCTCGCGATTTGCCTGTTCATCCTGCACTGGTTGCGCGACCTCCCGCGCGGGGCACGCTGGTTCCCACTCGCGCTCTCGTTGATTCTGGGCGGAGCGGTCGGCAACGTCATCGACCGCGTGCGCATCGGTGCGGTGGTGGATTTCATCGACTTCCATGTCGGCGACTGGCACTGGCCCGCATTCAACGTGGCCGACAGCGCCATCTGCGTCGGTGCGGCCTTGCTCGTGATTGCAATGTTTCGGCAAGAGGCCGGTTGAACGGCTCCAACCGCCGGGGTGTGAAGCGCGGATCGTCTGGCCGCGCCTGGCGTGCTGGACGGAATTCCCACGGATCGAAGGAGCGGATTGGCGCGAGGCGCGTGCTGTCCGCCGGTCCTCCTTGTGCCTGTGCCGGCAGTGGCGGGCCGACGTCAGGTCTCGATTGATCGCTCGAGGTTGCGGTGGCACCGATACGTGGACACGCAACCGATCCACGCTTCAGACGGGACGTGTGGAAATGGCGATTCCCGATGACGGGGCCTATACTCGGAATCGAGGACACATCGTGGCAGTACGGGAGCCGAAGTTGGCGAGCGAGACGGCCGAGGCGAGGATGTGCCGCGACGACGCAGCGGCTCTTCTCCGAAAAATCGGAATCAATCCGACAGCCCAGCGAATCGAAATCGCCTCGGTTCTGCTTGCCCGACCGCAGCATCTGTGCGCGGACGAGTTGCGGCAGGTGCTCGCCCGTACCGGCACCCCGGTTTCCAAGGCGACCGTCTACAACACGCTCGGTCTGTTCGCTCGCGAGGGGCTCGTGCGCGAACTCTTCGTCGACTCCGGGAAGGTGGTGTACGACTCGAACACGACCTGCCACGACCACATCTACGATGTCGACACCGGCGTCTTGACTGATATCGAGCCCGGCACGGTGGCTGTCGAAGCGTTGCCGACCCTTCCGGCGGGAACGCGGGTGGAAGGCATCGACGTCGTCATCAGAATCAGTCGGGTGCAGCGGGCCTGACCGTCTCCTTTGCGGGGCCCTCCCACCAGGGATTCTGTATACTCCGCACCCTCGCGTTTGCCGGTGTAGCTCAGATGGCAGAGCAACTGATTCGTAATCAGTAGGCCGGCGGTTCGAGTCCGCCCACCGGCACCAATAAAGACAATCACCTATGTGCATTTCCGGCCTCGGCTACCGATCACCGGTCAATTTCCAGAGGAACTGCCAACAGGCCGCTTGAATTTCAGGCGATAAGCCGTCCACGGCAGTGGGTCAACTCCAGTCGACGGTGGCCTGTCACCTGTGGTGCAAGCCCGTGCGTGCGCCGAACGGCGGCTGCAGGGGGACGTGTTGCATCATCCGGAACAGCAACTCAGCCAGCGAAGCATGACTACCAATACCACCCCGCAGTTCGTCCCCGACGCTCGTCCGGTGCCACCCATACGGCTCCTGAGCCCGGACGGGGTCCTGGCCGACGGCGCCGAGCCGGCGATGGATGATGCGACGGTGATCGAGTCGCTTCGTTACATGGTCTACGGGCGCGCGTTCGACGTGAAGTCGTTCAGCCTGCAGCGCCAGGGCAAGCTCGGGACGTTTGCGCCGCTGGTCGGACAGGAGGCATCCATCGTGGGCTCGGCGTTCGCGGCCGATCCGGCGCGAGACTGGCTCGTGCCGCAATACCGCGAGGCGCCCGCGTTGATCCGTCACGGTCACAGTGCGCTCAGGGTTGCGCTGTACCGAATGGGGCATCCGGAGGGCGGGCGGATCGATGCGAACGTGAAAGTCATGCAGTTCAATATTTCCCTCGCCGCGCAAGTGCCGCATGCGGTGGGTCTCGGCTGGGGTATGCGTTTGCAAGGTCGAGACGGTGTCGCGGTCGGTTACTTCGGAGACGGCGCTTCGTCCGAGGGTGATTTTCACGAGGCCGCGAACCTGGCCGGTGTCATGAAAGCGCCGGTCATCTTTTTCCTGCAGAACAACCGATGGGCGATCTCCACGCCTCGGGAGATTCAGTCGAACGCGACCGATCTCGCCGCCCGCGCGCCAGGTTACGGCATGCCAGGCGTTTCCGTGGACGGCAACGACCTGCTCGCCGTCCACAAGGTCACGGCTGAAGCCGTCGAGCGTGCCCGCGCGGGTGAAGGGCCGACCCTCATCGAAGCCCATACGTTTCGGATGTGGGCGCACACGACGGCGGACGATCCGACCCGGTATGTCGATCCGGAGGTCAAGGAGCGGTGGGCGAAGCGCGATCCCATCGAGCGTGTCCGGAAATACCTGGCCGCGAAAGGACTTTGGGACGACGAGCGTACCGCGGCGATGCAAGCCGAAGTGGAAGCCGAAGTGGAGGACGTGTTCGTGCAGGCAGCACGGTATCCCGATGCGGCGCCCGACGAAGTGTACGCGCACACGTTCGCGGAAGATTCACCGGCGATAGCGCGCCAGCGCGAATGGCACCTCGGAGGTTGAGCCAATGGCGGTCATGACGATGATCGATGCGATTCGCCAGGCCATGCTCGACGAGATGGAGCGCGACGATCGCGTCATATTGATGGGTCAGGACGTCGGCCACTTGGGCGGGGTGTTCCGCGCAACGGACGGATTGCAGCAACGCTTCACGTCGAAGCGCGTGATTGACACGCCGTTGGCCGAGAGCGTCATCATGGGCTCGGCCTACGGGTTGGCCCTGACCGGGCTGGTGCCAGTCGTCGAGATTCAGTTCCTGGGGTTCACGCAGAACTGCTTCCATCAAATCTGTCAGCAGGTCGGACGGTCGCGGTTTCGCACCCGCGGCGACCATCCGGCGCAGATCACGATTCGTTCTCCGTTTGGTGGCAATGTGCGCACGCCGGAGTTCCACAGCGACTCGATGGAAGCCGTTTTCGCGCAGTCCACGGGCCTGAAGATCGTGATGCCGTCAACGGCGTACGATGCCAAGGGTCTGCTCCTGGAAGCGATTCGCGATCCCGACCCGGTCATGTTCTTCGAGCCGTTGCGAGGCTATCGCCTGCAAATCGACGACGTACCGGACGGTGACTACACGGTGCCGTTCGGGAAGCTCCGGGTCATGAGCGAAGGAGACGACGTGACGCTCGTCACGTGGTCGGCCAGCGTTCCGGTCGTCGAAGCGGCGGTGAAGCAATTGGCCGAGCGCGGCATCAGCGCGCACGCGGTGGACTTGCGTACGCTGGTGCCGCTGGATGAAGCCGGACTGGTCGAAGCGGTCGAAAGGACCGGGCGTTGCGTCGTCGTGCACGAGGGACCGGCAACGGCCGGATTCGGCGCGGAAGTCATCGCATTGCTGCAAGAACAGGCGTTCTACTCCCTGGAGGCGCCGTTGCGCCGGGTGACGGCACCGGATACCCCGTACCCCATGCCCGGCATCGAGCAGCACTATATTCCGGCAACGTCGTTGGTGATGCGCGCCGTACAGGAAGTGTTGACGGACTGATGGGCGATTACGAGTTCCTGTTGCCCGACGTGGGCGAAGGTCTGCGCGAAGGCCAAGTCGTCAAGTGGCATGTGGCGCCGGGCGATGCCGTCAACGCAGATCAGATCATCGTCGACGTCGAAACCGACAAGGCCATTGTCGAGATTCCATCGCCGGTGTCCGGCACGATCGTGAGCCTCGGAGGCGCGCCGAACGACGTGCTGCCGATTGGTGCAGTACTGGCCGTCATCGCGACGGGCGGTGCCGCGTCCGGGCCTTCCGAGCCGTCACCGGAAGCGCCCGCCGAGAGCATCGAAGTACCGCAAGCACCTGCGCCAGGGTCCAGCCCCCCCGCGCGGGGAGCCGCTCCGGCGTCGAAGCGGGTTGGCCGGGCGCTCGCGAGCCCGGCCACGCGCAAGCTGGCGCGAACGCTCGGCGTCGATCTGACGCGGATTCGAGGCACCGGGTCGCGCGGTCAGATCACGCGGGCGGACGTGGAACGGTTCGCGGAACGCGGGCAGGCGCGGGCGGCGGCGAGCGAGCCGGCAGCGTCGCCGGCCGCCGCGATGCCACCGGCGCCCGCGGTCCCTGCACCGGTGGGTGAGGACCGCGTCGAGCCGCTGCGCGGCTTGCGGCGCCGGATCGCGATGTCGATGGAGCAGGCGTGGCGCAGGGTGCCGCACATCTTCTCGATGGACGATATCGACGCGACCGAGCTCATACGCGCGCGGGCGAGCTTGAACGACGAGCTCGGCGTGCGCGGAATCAAGCTCTCGTACATGCCGTTCTTCATCAAGGCTTGCGTGGCCGCGTTGATGGCGCATCCGCGATTCAATGCGTCGCTGGACATGGAGCGCGAGGAGATCATTTACCGGCATCGGTACAACATCGGCGTCGCAACCGCGACTCCCGACGGCCTGATCGTGACCGTGGTGCATGACGCGGATCGCAAGGGGCTTGCCGAGATCGGCGAGGAAATTGCGTCGCTGGCGGCGCTCGCACGCGAACGTCGTGTGAGCCTGGAGCAGCTTTCGCACGGAACGTTCACGATTTCCAACTACGGCAGCTACGGCGGCTTGATGGGTACCCCGATCATTCGGCCGCCGGAGGTGGCAATCGCCGGGTTCGGACGCTTGCACGAGGCAGTGGTGCCGGTCGATGGGCAGCCGGCGGTGCGCATGCGTCTGCCGTTCTGCGTCTCGATCGATCATCGCATCAATGACGGCGAACACATGGGCGCATTCATCGACGTCATGACGCGAACCCTGCAGGATCCGGTTCGCTTGCTGGGCCATCTCTGATGGTTGTCGGCAACGTACCGGAACAAGATTCGGTTCGCTTGTTGGGCCGTCTCTGATGGTTGTCGGCGCCGTACCGGAAGCGGTCGACTTCGTTGTCGCAGGCTCGGGACCGGGAGGCTACACCGCCGCGCTCGAAGCGGCTCGGCGAGGACGGCAGGTCACGCTCATCGACCCGGATGGCGACGACGGCATCGGCGGCGTCTGTCTGCGGGTTGGCTGCATCCCGTCCAAGACGCTCATCGAAGCGGCCGAGACTTTTCACCGAACGCTCCATGGCGCCGCCATGGGCATCACGGCAAGCGATGTCCGATTCGACATGTTGCGCTTTCAACGCTGGAAAGACGAGCGTGTGCAGCTTCTCGCGGGAGGCGTTGCCGGATTGCTGAAGCGCACAAACGTGGCGGTGAAGCGCGGACACCTGCGCATCGCCGAACCGGGCACCGTGGTGGTGAGCGACGGTGAGGGTGGCGCGCAGTTCCTGATGTACGAGGATTTGCTGCTGGCTACCGGCTCGTCGCCGGCGCCCCTGTCGGCATTGCCCGTGGACGGAACCCGGGTCGTCGACAGCACCGGCGCGCTCGCCCTCGTGCACGTCCCCGAAACGGTTGCCGTGGTCGGCGCCGGATACATCGGACTGGAACTTGGTACCGCCCTTGCAAAGCTGGGCGCCGCGGTGACGATCGTCGAAGCCGCGGACCGGATCCTGCCGTCGATGGATGCGAGCCTGAATCGTCCGCTGAAGCGGCGCTTGCGCGAGCTCGATGTGGACGTCGAGCTGGATGCGGAAGTGCACGGTGCGGATGAGCAACACTTGCTGGTGCGCCGGAATGGCGGAGATCTGCAGATTCCGGCGGAGCTCGTCGTCGTTGCCGTCGGCAGGCGGCCGAACACCGGTGACCTCGGACTGGAGGATGCCGGTGTTGCGGTCGATGAACACGGTCTCATTCCCGTGGCGGAGAATCGCACCGCCGCGCCGCGCATCGCGGCGGTCGGAGACATCACCCCCGGGCCCGCCCTTGCGCACAAGGCCACCGCGGAAGCGCGTGTCGCGGTGGCCGCTCTGAACGGTGAGCCGGCGGCATTTTCGCCGCAAGCGATTCCGATCGTCGTATTTTCCGATCCGGAGATTGCGAGCGCAGGCGTCGGTGCCGTCGAGGCGGATGCAGCGGGGGTCGATGTACGCAAGACCACGCTTCCCATCACGGCATCCGGACGCGCCGCGACGATGGGGCAGCGGATCGGCTACGCCGAATGCGTGAGCGACGAAGCCGACGGCGCGCTCCTCGGGGTCACGCTGGTCGGCCCTCACGCATCCGAGCTCATCGCGGAAGCGTCGCTCGCGATCGAAATGGGCGTCACCCTCGAAGATCTGTCGTTGACCATCCATCCACATCCAACCCTCAGCGAGCAGTTCCAGGAGCTCGCACTGAGTGCGGGCGGAGTCGGACCGGTGCAACCCATCGGATAGCGCGCCAGGTACACGCTACAAGGCGGAGAGCTTGTCACCCCCGACGTGACCCATTTGGGAGGACACATTGATGATGGAGCCACCCCCGCTGTCGACCATGCGGGCCGCTGCCGCCTGAGCATCGGCCACTTCTCGTGGCAACGCTGCATGCAGCACCCAATTCGACATCACTGGGTCGAACGGCCGCACAATATTTGACAAATCCACATTGCACACGTTAGCAGGCGATGTAGACTCTTCCAGTGATACCACTTTTTTTCTTTCGGCAGGCGCGTCGCTGGGAGGGGATGACGCTTCATCCTCCCCCACATGAATCGAGGGAGGAGACGAGATGGATTTGCAGCTCAAGGACCGACCGTGCCTGGTCACGGGCGCCAGTGTTGGAATCGGCCGTGGCGTCGCCAAGATGTTGGCCGCGGAAGGCGCCCGGGTCGCCATTACGGCTCGGCGCGAAAACCTGCTCAACGAACTTGCTGACGAAATCGAGGGAGCGGGCGGCGCGAGACCCACCGTCATCGCCGCGGACATCAAGTCTCCTGATGGACCCGACATCATCAAGCAGGCGGTCTACGACGCATACGGCCGGCTGGACGTATTGGTCAACAATGTCGGCACCGCGGCAGCGTCGCCCATGGATGGGCCGGATGAGATCTGGGACTATCTCTTCGCGATCAATTTCGTCTCGACCCGACGGATGACGAGCGCGATCCTGCCCGGTATGCTGGAGCAAAAATTCGGCCGCATCGTCAACCTGACCGGCACCCAGGAGCCGCCGGCGGCGAACGCTGCGAACGCTGCGAACGCTGCGATTCAGACGTGGTCCAAGGGACTCGCCAACCAGGTCGGCGCGGATGGGATCACGTCGAACTGTGTCTGTCCCGGGCGCATCATGAGCGAACAGGTCACGCAGCGCCTCTATCCCACCGAAGAGAGCCGCCAACTGTTCATCGATGCAAACATTCCCGTGGGCTATTTCGGCGAACCCGAGGACATCGCCTGCATGATTGTGTTCCTGTGCTCACCGATCGCGAAGTATGTTACAGGCACGGTGATCGAGGTCGACGGCGGCATGAAACGTTACTCGCATTAGCGCCGCGTCTCATGCCCGGCCGACGCGCTCGCCGGCAATCTTCGGGTGAACTTTCCGTTTGGACTTAAGCCCCAATCAAGCTGGCCAGGTAAGCTGAATCCTCTCACCGTCGGCGGACCAGGGATGGGGGCGAGCACAGACTCTCATGCACCGAGTTTCACCTTGAACCCCTCGATGGGAGCCAACCATTGTGATTGATAGCGCCGGAACAAGTTGATTTGGGGAGACTTCGGATGAGCGATCAAAGACTCGAGGATCGGGTGGCCATCGTGACGGGCGGTGGGCGTGGGCTCGGCAAGGCAACGTCTCTGCGTTTCGCACGAGAGGGGGCGGTCGTCGTTGTTGCGGACCTGGACAAGGAGCCTGCCGATGGTGTCGTTCAGGAGATCCGGAGCAACGGAGGGCGCGCCTCCGCGGTTGCCATGGACGTCACCAAGCGGGACGATGTCGAGAACGTGGTCTCGTCCACGGTCAGCGAGCATCGCCGTCTGGACGTGATGGTAACCTTCGCGGGAGTGGCATTGTTTGGTCCGGCAATGGAATGCACGGACGAGATGTGGCAACGGCATCTCGATGTCAACCTGACCGGAACTTTCCTCTGTGCTCAGATCGCCGCACGGCAGATGATTCAGCAGAAGTCCGGCCGCATCATCACCGTGTCATCGATCATGGGCCAGAGGTCCGGCGACCGCCGCATGGCCTACGGTACGACCAAGGGGGCAGTGATTGCGCTCACGAAGCACATGTCGGGTGAAATTGCACCGCATGGCGTCACAATCAACTCCATTGCTCCGGGACCGGTCATGACAAAGATGTGGCTGGAGGCCAATACCGATGTCGAGGCGTCGGAATCGACCTACCTCCGCGGCATTCCAATGGGGCGTTTCGGGCAACCCGAAGACGTCGCCAACGCCGCGTTCTTCCTGGCCAGCGACGACTGCTCGTGGATCACGGGGCATGTCCTGAATGTCGATGGCGGGTTCATCGCAACCGGAGTGCGTGACGGGATCTTTTAGCCTTCTCCACCGTCACGGATGAAGGGATAGATTCGGGTCCAATCGACGCCGGGCATCGCATCGCCCATGTCCGCCCAGATCTTGTTGACCACGGTGCCGACCGCGTTGGGGGAGTTCGCGTTCTCGACCTCTTCCGCGTAAACCGCCATGTCCTTGACCAGGATCTCCACCGCCGCCCCGACGTCGTAGGTCTCCGGCTCGATGCAGGCCGGGAATACGTACGAGGTCGCGACGTTGGCGCCGCTCGAGACGTTCAGGACATCGAGGATCGATTTCATGTCGAGGTTCTGGCTGAGGCCGTAAATCATCGCCTCGCTGGTCGCCGTCATGGCCGCGGCGGCCAGGAAGTTGTTGATCAGCTTGATGGCCTGCGCTTGGCCTGGCTCCTCACCGACGTGGAACACGTTGCGGCCCATCGCCTCCATCACGGGACGGACTCGTTCGACCGCGGTGGCCTCGCCCGCCACGATGAACGTCAGGGCCGCTGCTTTCGCCGCCGCGGCGGCGATCCCCGTGTCGCCGGACCCGCCGGCAACGGGCGAGTCGATGTAGGTGATGTCGACCGCGCCAAGGCGGGCCTCCGCGGCGCGGGCGGTTTTCGATCCGATCGTGGACGTGTCCATGACAACCGAAACGGTTCTGTCGTTCGCCGCCGCAATCTCCGCCGTGATGCTGTCGACGGACTGTTGCGTGTTGACACTGAGAACCACGAATTCCGCGCTCTCGGCGACCTGGGTAACGGATCCGGCAATTTCCGCACCCTCCGGCGCCCGCTTCTCGGTTTCCGACTTGCTGTAGCAGATGACTGCATACCCCGCCTTCGCCAGATTGGCGGCCATGGGACCGCCCATGTTTCCAAGGCCAATGAACCCAATGCGTTCACCACCCATTCCATCCTCCGTCATCAAGGCAATATTATGCGGCCGGTCGCCGCTGCCGTCAGCAGGTGGTCATCCCACTCGTCAAGTGCAATGGCGAACTCGCGCCAGCAGGTGAATACTTCATACCGGTCGCACGCATGCAAGAGGGCGTAACAACTGGTCGGACCACCGTTACGAAAACCGACTTAGTAGACGTAACCCAGCAAGGACGGTATCCACGTGGTGAGTACGGGCACATAGGTCACCAACCCCAGGACCGCCAACTGCGCCAGGCAAAATGGCAGTATGGCGACTGCGATCTTTTCAACTTTGACACCTGCTATGGGTACAGTCGCAAAGAGCACCGTCCCCACCGGCGGCGTACCGAGACCGATGATCAGGTTGATGATCATCACAAGAGAGAAATGGATAGGGTCTATTCCCATCGCGAGCGCGACCGGCATGAGAATGGGGCCCAGGATGAGTATGTTCGCGGTAGCGTCCAGCAGCATGCCCATCACGAGAAGAAAGACGTTGATCAGGAGAAGGACGAGAATCTTGTTCGTTGTAATCTCGGTCAGTCCTTCGGCAACGATTTTCGGCACTTCCAGAATGGTAAGGAGCCACGCAAAAGGAGCAGAAGCGCCCACGAGCAGGAGAATGACACCGGCGGTCACACCGCTGCGGAACAAGCACTGGAGGAATTCGGAATAGGAAACATTTCGATAAACGACAAGCGCCAGGAAGGTCGTGTATCCGACCGCGACTCCCGCTGCTTCAGTTGCCGTGAACACACCAAAAATGATTCCTCCGATGATAATCACCGGCAACATGAGAGGCAGTATGGATTTCTGGAGCTGCTTCAGAAACTGGAGAAAGATGAACCGTTCGGAGTGAACCGGATACTTTCTCCGGACACTGATGATGTACGAAACCACCATCAGCGATAGTCCTATCATCAGACCGGGAATGATGCCTGCTGCGAAAAGGGCGCCTATGGAAACCCCGAGAGTGGATCCGTAGATCACCATACCGACACTGGGCGGGATGATCGCGCCGATCATCGAGGAGCTGGCCGTCACCGCTGCAGAGAAATCGGCATCGTAGCCTTCCTCCTTCATGGATGGGATCAGCACGGAACCTACTGATACGGTATCGGCCACGGCAGATCCGTTCAGGCCGGAGAAGAGCATGCTGACCACGATGTTGACTTGTGCGAGCCCTCCCTTGATATGGCCCACCATGCTGTTGCTCAGCGCAATGAGCTGATGGGTGATTCTCGCGGTGTTCATCAGGTTCCCCGCCAATATGAACAGGGGAATGGCCATGAGGGGAAAACTGTCCAGCGCCGAGAACATTTCATGAGGAAGCACCTTGGGTGAGAACCTCATGAAAAACATGGTGGAGATCAGGGGAATCAATCCAAGGCAAAACCCGATCGGTATGCCGATGACAATTAGCAATGCGAAACCGATCAGTATTGCCGCTACCATCGCTTCAGATATCCTCTCTTGTCCGCCATTTCATCGTTGATGGAAAGCGGTTTACGCGGCCTCTTCACAGAACACTGAAACCAGATCTTCCAGCATGAGATAGAGCAAGTGGCTCAACAGGAACGCACCGGCGATGGGCATGCCGAACATCGCCCACATCACGCGAACGTTCACGGCCCATGAAAAGCCCGGATTGCTGATGGCTTGCTGAACTCCAAGTACGACGAAACACACCAGGAAGAAGAGTATCAACAGCTTCCCGGCGAACAGAACCCAGATCCGTGCGCGATCGCCCAACCAGTCGACGAAGAGCGAAAGGCTCACATGCTCATTCGTGCGAAGGGCGCAAGCCGCACCGAAGTATCCCGCCCAAACCAGACTCCACTTGGTGATGTCCTCGGCCCAGAAGAGCGAATACTCGATGACGTATCGACAGAACACCTGTACGAGCACCAGGGTCGCGATGTTCAACATCAGCAGGATGACGAGCCACTTTCCAAGGAAGTACATCACGTCGCTGACGAGCTTCATGTACTTCCGGTTCGCCAGCAACGTTCTTTGAAACAGTCCTTTCTCGCTCATTTCCGGGCTCATGAACATTCCTTCTCGATACTGCCAGGGTCACGATCGCCGACAGTACGCCGGAAACGCCTGAGTGCGCCGGACGCGGGAGGGGCGCATCGGGGAGGCCCGGAACCCGTCTAGCGGCGTTGGATGTGGAACAACACCGTCAAAGCCATGGCCGTACAGGTCGAGACGGGACGGGAGGGTTGAGACGGGACGGGAGGAAGGGACGGCGACCTTCCCTTCCTCCCTTGCGCCTGCTGTTCTCGAGCGCAATTCCTCCTACCTAGTACTCTGCCACCGGGATTTGCGCGTCCTGGATCCGCTTGATGAATTCGCGATCCAGATTCAGCTTTTCGATAAGAGGATCCCACAGGGCCAGTGCCGGGTCGATCCACTGCTGCAGCTCTTCCTTCGTGGGATTGTAGATCTCGGCTTGGTGATTATCCACCGCCCCCCGATCGCCTTTATCGCTGAGGTACAAATCGTACATATGGCCCACCATCTCGGCCTCGGCGGCCGCACGCTCGACCACCATCTGGAGATCCTCGGGCAAGCTCTGCCACCGGTCGAGGCTCATCACTCCGATATGCCAAATGCCGACTCCTCCCGTCATGGTGATGTGCTTGGCAACCTCGGTATGCTTGTACTGGTAGCTCCACAGGGTGTTTGAAAAGAGGCCTTCGACGATTCCTTGCTTTAGTCCGGTGTAGACTTCCGACCATGGCATGAGGACAAGCTGGAAACCGTAACCTCCATAAACCGCCTGATTGATTGGAGACGCCACGACCCGCATCTTGATGCCCTTCGCATCTGCCGGTGTCCTGATCTGTTGCCTCGAGTTGAAGATTTGTCGTGGCCCACCGATTGGGAACATCATCAGGTACTTGAAGCCGTCCTTCTCGACGCGCGCTGATATCTCGTCGCGGAGCGGCCCGGTGACCAGATTGAAGTCGTTCTGGCGGCCATAGACGAGGTAAGGCAGGTCGAACGGAAGCATCGCCCTGCCGACGTGGGCATAGTTCCCGTTGGAGGTATACGCAACGTCCAGGGTTCCCTGGCTGACCGATTCCAGGAGTTTCTTGTCACTTCCCAGGGAGCCGGAATGATGTATCTCGACCTTGATGCGCCCTCCGGAATATTTTTCCGCCCGATACTTGAGCGCTTCGGCAGCATGGTAGGTCGAGAGTGCCGGGGTTCCGGTATGGCCCACCACGATAGTGAACTCTTGTGCGTGGACGGATTGAATTCCGAACAGGATGAACAGCCAGGAAAATAATGCAACTACTCTCATTGCTCTTTCCTCCTCTGACGGGGTTGAACAGCCCTTGACACCTTCCGATTCACGGGTCCCTGCAATGCTCTCCTCTTCGCCCTCGTTCTCGTCGCTTGTCGTTCGCTGATTTCGAGAACTTGTGCGAGGGTCACTCGCTGTGCACCGATCTCGCGCTTGATACGCTCGAGCAACGGTTGTACGAGCGAGTGATCACGCCCACCTGATTACCGTTGCGATCGAAGCGCGCACGTGTCGCTCTGCTTCACGTTGCGCCTCGTCCCGACAGGCGCGTCGGGGATTCACAGGACCACGCGCTGGCCGAGGTCAATCTCCTGCGTGGCCCACGGCGTCACTTCGAGGGAATCGAGTTCCAAACTCCACGGCACGCTCAGGAAACGCAGCGCGATTCAAGAGTTTGCGTGGACAACGCACAATCCTCCTCCCTTCGGTCCCGCAAGGATTCAAGGCTTTCCCACGCGCCTTTTACCTCAGACCAATTGGGCGATCAACTGGTGCCGTTCCCGCTATCTGGAGGATAGGTAAGGAATCAGAGGGTTGCGGGGACGGGAAGAAGGAGTATTGTAAACTTTCGAACCCAAATTCAGCAGAATGGCCATGATTTCTCCAGTGATGGGTGAGCAATCATGGCCGAGCAATTGCCTGTTCAGCAATCATCCGAACAACGTACCGGTGGTGCCACAGTCGTCACGTTGACGGTGTGGCGATTCGGTTTCATTCTGAGCACGGTCGGTCGGCCGCACACGCTCGACGCCTCACCCGCGAGGGTCGAGCTTGATTTCCACCGACTGCGGGCAGCGGAGGTCACATGGCGGACATCGTCATTACCGAGTTTCTGGACGAGGAAGCGGTCGTGCGTCTCACTGCGGACTTCGACGTCTTCTACGATCCGGATCTGGTGAACCGAACCGAAGAGCTGCACGAGCGGCTGGTGGATTGTCGTGGGCTCATCGTACGCAACCGCACCCAGGTCCGGCCGCCTCTGCTCGACGCTGCCCCGCATCTCGTCATCGTCGGCCGTCTCGGCGTCGGGCTCGACAACATCGACATGGACGCCTGCGCGAGCCGTGGGGTGAAGGTCCAGCCGGCGCGGGGGGCGCTGGAGGAGACCGTTTCCGAATACGTCATCGGCGCCATGCTGGTGATGCTGCGCTGGGCGATGTATCGGAGCACCGAGGAGGTTCGAGCCGGGAACTGGCCGCGCACCGAGGTGACGGGACGTGAAGCCAAGAGCCAGACCCTCGGCATCGTCGGTTTCGGCATCATCGGCCGGGAGGTCGCCAAGCGCGCCCGCAGCTTCGGCATGCGGATTCTGGCCCATGATCCCTTCATCGAGGATGACGATCCGCTCTGGGCGACTTCCGGCGTTTCACCGGCAACCCTCGATGGCGTGTTGACGGAAGCCGACGTGGTCAGCCTGAACGTGCCCCGCACAGAAGGCACCCATCATCTGATCGACGCTGAAGCGTTGTCGAAGATGAAACCCGACTCGATGCTCATCAATACGGCTCGCGGCGGCGTGGTCAACGACGCGGCCCTGGCTGCGGCGCTCAAGGAAGGGCGGATCGGTGGCGCATTCATCGATGTGTTCGAGGACGAGCCACTGCCCGCCGACAACGTGTTCGACGGCGTTCCGAACGTGGCGTTGACGCCCCACTGCGCCGGGCTCACGAAGGAAGCGCTACTGCGCTCCAGCATGATGATCGCGGACGCGGTCCGGGACGCACTCGAACGAGCAGGTTGAGTCGATGTCGGCCGCGGAGCCGCGCTAGACTGAACTTCGAGAGTATGCACGAATCAACCCGTTGTTTTTCGGGATAAAACAAAAAAATGGCAGGTGCGCTACTGGGTACGTTCCAGCCGAACACCGAGCAGCTTGAAGGCGCGGCGCTGCTGCGCAGTGGGTCGA
>JAJDUQ010000302.1 GCA_022826505.1 Gammaproteobacteria bacterium | reverse complement strand
ATGCCTTCCTCAGCATCCCCTGGACCATGACACCTCACCCATCGCTGGAGAGAACATGGCCATTATGCTGAATTCTCGTGTGAAAGTTTACGAGAACCTTTTTTTCTCAGTCTCCCAACTCCCTGATTCCTCTACTATCCTCCAGCCAGCGGGAATTGCTGTGCAGCCGAGGCCACGACGACCACCAGCGCGAAGTTCGCCGAACATTCCGGAATCGGGGCGCCCACGAACCGCCGGTGGTATCCTGACCCGGTAGTTCGACTCGGCTGTGGAGGACAATGGAATGAGCTTGGCTGAACGGCTGGACGCCATCCGCGAGGCGGGGGCAAAACGAGTTCCGGCGGAGAAGCGTGCGGTGATGGGCGCGGCTACGCGGGCGTTGCGCGAGTCCGGGATTTCAGACGGCTTCATCAAGGTAGGCGAGTCGCTCCCCGAGTTTGCGCTCGAAAACGCGCACGGTCAGGTGGTGCGGTCGGCGGACCTTCTCAACCGGGGCACGGTGGTGCTCACCGTGTTCCGAGGGCACTGGTGACCCTACTGCAATGCAGAGCTGTACGCTTTGCAGTCGGCCGTACCGGAGCTGGAGAAGCACGGGGCGACGCTGGTCGCGATCACGCCCCAGAAAGCAGAACACAGCCTGCGATTGATCGACAGGCACAAGCTCCGCTTTGAAATGCTGTCCGATCCCGGCAATGCGTATGCCGCCGGACTCGGACTGCGTTTCCAGGTTCCGGCGGAATTGAAGGAGGTCTACCTGAGTCTCGGTATCGATCTCGAGGCATCGAGCGGCTCTTCGGACTGGACGCTGCCGGTGCCGGCCCGAATCGTCATCGACCGTGGCGGAATCGTACGGGCGACGGACATCGACGTCGACTACACCTGCCGTCCGGAGCCCGAGAAGACAGTCGCGGATGTCGCGGCGTTAGTCTGAATTCCGGAAATTGTCAGGTCTGTGGGGTGGCTCCCTTCCCGGAGCGGGAAGGGATTCGCTCTGGGACGTCACTCTCGCCCCATCCGCCGGAACTCGCGGTTGAGGCGGAACTCCTCGGAGGCGACAAATTGTTCGATGGCACGTGCTCGACGCTCGAGCCGCTCGAATCGTCGTGCCAGTGCGGGGGGGTGAACGGCGGGGCGCGGCGACTCGTGTGATCGGCGTCCCGGCTCGGCATCGCCACCCCCGTATCCCGCGCCTGGGCGCGTGGCGCCTCGTCGGAATCGAACGCCCGCCCGGCGGAGAGATTCGAAGAAGGATTCCACCTGCCGGCGAGCTCGCTCCGGATCGTTGACCCAATACAGGGCGGCCAGGAACGCGACCAGGGTCAGCAACGGAATGAACACGAACCCGAGTACGAACCCGGCGATGATCACGCCGCGCGGGACGCCGAATGCATCGGCCAGACCCCGGGTAACCCGCTTGATCGGCCCCCGGCGGCGCCTCGACCGCCTTCGACCATCAACGTGACGGCGGCTCATCGCTCTCTCCACTCCGGTGCGTCCGCATCAAGAATCGTCTCCAAGGATTCGATTCGGTTCTCGAGCTGGTCGCAAAGTTCGCGCATCCGCTCCAGCTCGGCGCGGTCGACAGCGACCATGCCCGGGCCGGAAGTCCCGGCCCGCATGCGCTTCCACACCGTGATGTAATGAAAGATGATCCAGAGAGGGACGATAAAGGCGAGGAAGATGGCTCCGGGCACCGCCAATGCCCATGCAACGGTGATATCCACTGTAATCTCCGCGTGTGGTCGACGAGACGCGTAACAGTCACATCGCCCATCAACCGCCGGACTCCGCTGCTACCCGCGCCTTGAGCCTGGCGAGATCCTCGGCGACGTCGGCCTCGGCCTCCAGCTCAGCGAACTCCTGCTCGAGCGTCTTCGCCTTGCCCATATCGTAGACCTCGGCACCCGCCTCCAGCTCGTCGATACGGCGCTCCAGAGAGCCGTACCGCTTCAGCGCATCGTCGATGCGGTCATCGTGCAGCGCGTCTCTGACGCGCACGCGACCCCTCGCAGTCTTCATCCGCAGCTCGATCGAGGACTTTCGAGCCTTGGCTTCGTCGATCTTCGCCTGCAGCTTGGCGAGATCCTCGTTGTGGCGCGCGAGGCTCTCCTCGATGAGTCCCAGCTCCTCCCGCAACAGCGCCGCCTGATCGTCGAGCTTGCGCTTGACCAGCAACGCGCTCCTGGCGAGATCCTCGCGGCCCTTGCCGAGCGCGAATGCGGCCTTGTCCTCCCACTCCCGCCCGTTGGTTTCCAGGCGTTCGATCTTGCGCTCGATCTCCCGCCTGTCCGCAATCGCCCGCACCGACTGGGAGCGCACCTCGACCAGAGTGTCCTCCATCTCCTGGATCATGAGACGAATCATCTTCGCCGGGTCCTCGGCGCGTTCGAGCAGAGAGTTGATGTTCGCGTTGATGATGTCGGTGATACGCGAAAAGATGGTCATGTCAGTCAGCCTCCTGGTTGTCGAATGGCATCTTGCAGGCGTGTCCAATGCGATTCGTGTGCCAATTCGTAACTGATTGATCTCTCGTGCCATCGGAGAATCCGATACGGAATTCGACAAGCCAAATAAGCGAATTTCGCGAAAACTAGGCGAATTTCGATATCATCCAGGAATGGCCGTTCCTCCCTCCATCCTCGGTGAAGACCCCGCCTTCCTGGAGGTCGAGGAGCAGATCTCGCGCCTTGCGGCCATCGACAGGCCGTGTCTCCTGATCGGCGAACGTGGAACCGGCAAGGAACTGCTGGCCACCCGTCTGCACTATCTCTCGCCCCGGTGGGACGGACCTCTTGTGAAGGTCAACTGTGCGGCACTCACCGAGTCGCTGCTCGACACGGAGTTGTTCGGCCACGAAGCCGGAGCGTTCACGGGCGCGCAGCGCCAGCATGTCGGCCGATTCGAGCGTGCGAACGGCGGAACCCTGCTGCTCGACGAAATTTCGAATGCGTCAGCCGCCGTGCAGGAAAAGGTGCTCCGGGTTATCGAGTACGGTGAGATGGAGAGGGTCGGTGGACGGAGGACCATCCAGCTCGATGTGCGGGTGCTCGGGGCGGCCAATGTCGATCTGCCTTCGCTCGCGCGCGCCGGAGCGTTTCGCGCCGACCTGCTCGATCGACTCGCATTCGAGGTGATCACGATTCCGCCGCTTCGCGCCCGACCGACCGACATCATGACGCTGGCGAATGCGTTCGCGGTGGAAATCACCCGTGCGCTGGGAAAGGAAGTCTTCCCGGGATTCAGCCCGCGTGCACAGGAGCTGCTCCTCCAGCACTCCTGGCCGGGAAACGTTCGGGAGCTGAAGAACGTGGTGGAACGGGCCGTCTATCGTTGTGCGTCATCGGAGGCGCCGATCGACGTGGTAGTCATCGACCCGTTCGAGAACCCGTGGCGTCCGTCTCACCACTCGACCGGCGCCGCACCCGGCGACCAGGAACCCGCTCGCGAATCCGAATCAGCCGACTCCGTCGACGCTGCCCGGGCGCCGGACCTTCCGGTCGACTTTCAGGCTGCGGTCGCCCGGTTCGAACGCGGGTTGCTCGAACATGCACTCGCCGAATCTCGGCACAATCAGACCAATGCCGCACGTGCTCTGGGGCTCGGATACCACCAGTTCAGAAGGCTGCTGAAGAAACACGCCCTCGCTTGAGAACCACCGCGACGGATTTCGATCCTCAGGCAGCTCGCGGCGAGTCGCTGGTACCGCTCGAAGTCTTCGAGTCGCCCTTGCTCTTCGAGCCGGTGGACTTCGAGTCGGCCGACGTCGATTCGGAAGACTTCGAGTCCGACTTCGAATCTCCCGAACTCTCCGGGGAATCCGATTTTCCCTGGTCCTTGCTCTTGCCCTTGTCACGGAAGTCGGTGACGTACCACCCGTCGCCCTTGAGATGGAAGGCGGCGGCACTGATCAGCTTCTTGAGTCTGAGCTTTCCGCAGGACGGACACTTGCGCTTCGGGCTGTCACTGAACTTCTGAATGAATTCGTGAACTTCACCGCACCCTCGGCATTCGTACTCGTAGATGGGCATGCCTTCAATCCTCTTCAGCCGCTCCGCGGATCTGGGCGACATAGGGGCGTACGTCGAGAATATCAAGAGAGCGGGCAAACGACGCGCGAATCCGGCCCTGATGTCGAAACGGCTCCAGACCCCGCTGCGTCGAATGAGGCCCCCGGAGCTACGGAATCTCAGGAAAGTAGCAGGTGGGGTCGAAGTCCGAGAAGTGATCCATCGTCTTGCGATTGCACTGCTCCTGGTGCGCCGACCCGGGAATCACCGCGGTCGAGCACCGGTACCGGTCGTGGTAGACAGCGCCTCCGGCGGTCTCCTCGATGCACACGGTGGCGATTCCGGCGACGATACCACCTTGTCGTTCGACGAGCCGGATGCCGGCATCCATCGTGCCTCCGGTCTCGACCCACTGATCGACGAGCAGCACCCGCGTCCCCGGAGCGAACGCCGGCTTGCGCATCTCCATCTGCTGGGTGCGTGCGGAGTAGTTCACGAAGTCGACCACGTCGGTCTCGACCGGCACCTTCCCTGCCTTGCGGATGGACAGAAGCCCCTTGCCCATGCGGGTCGCAATGGCGCTTCCCAGCACGAAGCCCATCGCGTCGAATCCGGCCACGACATCGATTTCGGACGGATCGAACGGCGCGATCAAATCATCGACCAGCGCATGAAACGATCCCGCGTTGATGTAGATGGTGGAGGGGTCCAGCCAGGCGAACCGCTCGCCCTTGATGTTGGGAGCCATGAGCGGCAGATACCAGCCCGCGTCGGGATTCGGCTCCGGCTCGCCTGCGCCCGATTCGCGACACACGGTCAGCAGCCTGCGGAGCCGCATCGGCTCGAGGTTGTAGAAGTCACCGACACGGTTGATGCCGGTGGCGACCAGGATGGCGTCGACGAGACCGGCGTATGCTGCGGCATTGTCCGGAGTGACGCCGGAGGCCACGGCGAGCGCCTGACCCCCGCACCCCTCGCGAAACGCCTCGATCTTGCAAACCTCCGCCGAACGTCCGGTCGCGACGCCCGAGGTCGTGACCGCGTCCATGTGCCGGGCCGCGATTCGCGCTGCTGTCTCGAAATGTTCGGGTCGGGGGCGATGATGGGCAATGTGGTGATGACGCAGGCGCTGCGCAACGCAGGGGTCGCGGCGTCGGGCCACGGGTTCCGTTCGAGCTTCAAGGGCTGGGCGCGCCAGCACGACGTGGACGAGCTGCTCTCGGAGTTCGCGCTGGCGCACGTGGAGGGCTCGGCGACCGTCGCCGCCTACGCGCGCGACGACCTGCTCGAGAAGCGCCGCCCGATCATGCAGGCGTGGGCCGACTGCATCTCGGGGTAGAGGCGCACTCCGGACCGGATATGGGCCGCTGCTCGACTCGTGCGTCGCTCGTCGCGGTGGAACACTGACGCGCCCCCCGGCGGCGTCGAACGGCAGGAGCGCCGATTCCGGCGAGGCTCGACGGACTGGATGGCGCCCCGGTGGCGGACGCGGCTTCGTGGCGCAGGGACGAGTTCGCGACGACGTCGAGCAACCCGAGGACTCCCATCACCGGACCGGGCGTCGGGCACGGCCGCCGTCACGAGCGCGGGGCGTTGTGCACCGGCCGG
>JAJDUQ010000268.1 GCA_022826505.1 Gammaproteobacteria bacterium | reverse complement strand
GGTGGCATGCACTGGAGCGTTGATGGCGCCAACGCCATCATCGCCCTGCGATGCGCCATCACCAGCAACCGCTTCGACGACTACTGGGAGCGCCAAGCTGCAACATCATGACCTCATACCACAAATCTGACGTGCACCCTCGCTCGCGCGCACGCGCGCGAAAGGCTGATGCGGATGATCTCGTTGCGCGGGGTGACGGACGAGTCAGGCGGGGCGGAACGGACTGGATTCGGGGGTTGTTACCTTGTGGTTGTACGACACTGCCTCGCGGCTCGTACGCATGGTGCTCACGCCGTCGGCACCCGCCATCGAAGCGCGGTCCGGATGCTCGGTCCCGAACCCGCGTCGCGCGAAAGGCGGCCGATTCCTACCGGCCCCTGAACCTCGGCCGCCGCTTCTCCACGAACGCCGCTTCCGCCTCGCGATGATCCTCGCTGACCCACAGATCGGCGAACCGCGCCCTTGCCTCCTCCCGCGCCGATGCCGCGGAATCGGTGAACGCGCGTCGCAGCATCGTCTTGGTGGCGTGCAGCGCGAGCGGCGCGTACCCCGAGAATCGTTCCGCCCAGGAGAGTGCACGCTCGAGAACGTCGCCTGAGACGACCTCGTTCACGAGGCCGATACGCTCCGCCTGCGCCGCACCGATTGCCTCGCCGGTGAGCAGCAGATGCATCGCGTGCCCGTAGCCGCAACTCCGGGCGAGGCGCTCCATCCCGTCCCATCCCGCGACGAGGCCGAGCTTCACGTAGGGGAATCCGATGCGCGCGTTCTCCGATGCGATACGCAAGTCGGCGGCGAGCGCGAGCTCCGCACCCCCACCGAGCGCGTAGCCGTTGATGGCTGCGATGACTGGAACAGGGAGCGCCTCCATGGCGTCCATGAGCGCACGGGGGTGCGCGAACGCGTCCGCCAGATCGCTGCGCGTGCGGATCTCCCGGTACTGCTTGAGATCGCCGCCCGCCGCGAAGAATTTTCCACCCCGTCCGGTGACGACGAATGCCGCAAGTCCTTCCGCTGATTCCGCCTCGCGCACGCTCGCGGCCAGACCGGCGACGACTTCGCGGCTGATGGCGTTGCCGGACGATTCCCGATCGATTGTTGCCACCAGCGCGGATCCGATCCGCTCCGTGGTCACGACGTCAGAACTCATCGCGCTCCACGAAGTGCAGCAGCAGACCACCCAGAGACGCGGGGTGAACGAAGCCGATTCGCGCCCGGCGCGAGCCGGGCCGACCCACGCGATCGATGACCCGATGCTCAGCCTCGGAAAGTCGGGCAAGCGCAGCGTCGATATCCGGCGTCTTCAGCGCCAGGTGATGCAGCCCGGGACCGCGCCGTTCGATGTAGCGCGCAATCGCGCCCTTGTCGCCGCGGGTGTTGCCCGGCGCACCCCGCTGCGGTCCTTCCGTTCCCTGCCCGGTGCGACGCGGATCGAACGGCTGCAGCAGCTCCAGCTCGCAATCGCCGACGGACAGAAAGCTCACCCGCAGTCCGCCGATGGGCTCCGGAGGCCGGCTGTGGTACACGACGCCGTACTTGTCCGAAGTGAAGCTCTCGATCGGCTGCGAGATCTCGAAGTCGGTCTGGGTGCTCTCGACGGGGCATCCGAGGCGATCGGTGAACACCGCGCCGGCCGCCCGATTGTCCGCGCTCGCGACCCCGATGTGATCGATGCGCTCGACATGGCCACTCGTGCCGGCGACCGCTCCCGCCCCTGCCGGCTCGCACAGCCGGGTCACGATGCCGCACGTTTCGCGAGCCGGGAGCTCCACCTGGCCGCGCCCGCCGAGACCCGGCGACACCTCGACGCGGTCGAATCCGCAATCGGCCGCGCGGGCGGCCGGATTCGGGGTGGCGATGGCGATGTGGTGAACTCCGCTTCTCGCGGCGCCACCCACGAATTCGTGGCCGTGCCCGAACAGCGCTATCGCGCTCTCTCCGACCGCGATCCACGGGATCGCACCGCCCGGAGCCGGGGCCTCGGTGCGGGGTAGTCCCAGGTCGCGCTCGAAAGTCGTCGCGACCCGGTCGGGATCGTCGACGACCACCGCGACACAGGCCAGCGGAGGCGCATTCACGCTGGAGCGCCGCATGGGTCCGGCTCCGACTCCTTGGCTCCGACTCCCTGCTTCTGCATGGCTCCCTCGTCTCCAGGCGTTGCGTCGGGTCGGCCCGCGTCGCGCTCCGGCAGCCGATGGAGAGACAACGGACGGGGCGCGGTTTGAAAATCTTTTCGTGCGAGACCGGAAAGCTGCCGACTGCCTTCCGGGTGTCCCGGATTCGGAACCCCTCGAATCGACTTCGGCTCGGTGTACGCAATTCCCCGGCGACCGGAGCGAAGTCCCGCCCATCTCCGCCGCAATCTCAAATGACGGGTCGGATTCTTGCATAATCGTGTCATGCTCGGCGATTCACGACCCGAGCCACCGCGCCGCACGCCGATACCCATCGCCACGCAATCGCGAGATTCATGAACGGAACCGAAACCGTATCCGGATATCTGAGCGCCATCGGCCTCGATTCGTGGGTCGTGCAGGTGTTCGTGGTCGTCCTTGCGACCGCGGTGCTCGCATTCGGAGCGAGACGCTTCCTCGCGCGGCTGCACGCCACGTTCGCGCGCACCCCCAGTGTCTGGGACGAGAGCTTCGTCGAGGCGCTGGGTCCCCCCTTGCGCGCGTTCGTCTGGATCGCGGGGATCGCATTCGCAATCGAGGTCATTCAGAACGAGGCGGGCGCCGCAATCTTCGAGGCGGTCGGCCCCATCCGCGACGTCGGCATCATCGCGACAGTCACATGGTTCGCGGTGCGATTCATCCGGATCGCCGAAGCCAACTTCATTGCCGACAAGCAGGCGAAAGGCGAAGCCTACGACCGAGCCACCTTCGATGCCGTGGCAAAGCTGCTCCGGCTCTCGGTGCTGATCACCGCCTTCCTCGTTGCCCTCCAGACCCTCGGATTCAGCATATCGGGCGTTCTCGCCTTCGGCGGCATCGGTGGCATCGCGGTCGGATTCGCGGCGAAGGACCTGCTCGCCAACTTCTTCGGCGGGCTGATGATCTATCTCGACCGACCGTTCGCGGTCGGAGACTGGATTCGCTCGCCCGATCGGGAGATCGAGGGCACGGTGGAACAAATCGGATGGCGCCAGACCATCATCCGCGGATTCGACACGCGTCCGCTCTACATCCCGAACAGTGCGTTCGCGAACATCGCGGTGGAGAACCCCTCGCGCATGCACAATCGCCGGATCTACGAAACCATCGGTATCCGGTACGACGATGCGGGGGTGATGGGCGCCATCGTCGCCGAGGTCGACGCGATGCTGCGAACGCACGAAGAAGTCGACACCGACAACTTCCTGATGGTGAACTTCAACGCCTTCGCGCCATCGTCGCTCGACTTCTTCATCTACTGCTACACGCGCACCAAGGCCTGGGCGGAGTACCACCGGGTGAAGCAGGACGTGTTGCTGCGCATCATCGAGATCATCGAGCGGCACGGTGCCGAAATTGCCTACCCGACCTCGACGGTGCACGTCCCGGGCGGCCTGGCGATCGCGGAGCCGGCGCCGAGCCGCGACGATTCAGGTGCGCCTCAGGGCGCTGACGAGCATGACCTTGCCACGTGACGAGCGCGCCATCGCGTAGGAGCAGGCTCCAACCAGGTTCCGTTGGCAACTTGACCTGGGTCGCTGGCCTTTTGCCGCATCCGCAGGCGAGCCATCCGGGAGCGTGAGCGTCCCGACCGCGTCGGGGCACCGGCCCGCGGTCACTCGGTGCCGGCCAGCATCGCCACAAGCCTCAGAGGACGGCGAGCGCACCGTCACGTCACATCGCGAGTATAGTCTCGGCACGTACTCCGCGCGCACGAAACCGGCACCCGTCAGGAGGAGGCTACCCATGAGCGAGCAGCCGGCCCCGACTCCCACCGATGCGGATCCGCAACGCCTGTACGCGGCGCTGAATCGCATCACCGATCGGAGCCGGCGCATCATGCAGGCGTTCATCGAACGCCAGGCGACCTCCCCCCGCGAGTTCAATCCGTTCGAACCCGCGGTGGTGTCGAAGGCATACCAGGCGCTGTGGCAGCAGATGCTGACCGATCCCCGGCGCCTGGTCGAAGCCCAGGTCTCGTTGTGGCAGGACTATGCGAGGCTGTGGGAGAACACGGCTCGGCGCATGGCCGGGGAGGAGGTCGAGCCGGCGGTGACGCCCGACCCCGGAGACCGCCGGTTCAAGGATGACACCTGGTCGGAGAACCCGCTCTACGACCACATCAAGCAGAGCTACCTGCTTGCGTCGAAGTTCATGCTCTCCACGGTACGCGAAACGGAAGGACTCGACCCGCATACCGCTCACAAGGTGGACTTCTACACCCGCCAGTTCATCGACGCCCTCGCACCGACGAACTTTGCGACCACGAATCCCGAGGTGGCCAGGCGCACCGTCGAGACGGGTGGAGAGAACCTCGTGCAGGGGCTCTCCAACATGCTCGAGGATCTGGAACGGGGACAGGGGCAGCTTCGGATCAGAATGACCGATCCCGAAAAGTTCGAGCTCGGCGTGAATGTCGCCGTCACTCCCGGCAAGGTGGTCTTCGAGAACGACCTGATGCAGCTCCTGCAGTACACGCCGGCGACGGAGACCGTACGCAAGCGACCGCTCCTCATCGTTCCGCCGTGGATCAACAAGTACTACATCCTGGACTTGCGCCCCAGAAACTCGTTCATCAAGTGGGCAGTGGAACAGGGACACACCGTGTTCGTGATCTCGTGGGTCAACCCGGACGAGCGGCTGGCCGGGAAGACCATGGACGACTACCTGCTCGAAGGCCCGATCGCCGCGCTGGACGCCGTGGGGAAGGCCACCGGCGAGTCCGGGGTGAATGCGATCGGATACTGCCTGGGCGGCACTCTGCTGGCCGCCACCCTCGCCTACCTGGAGGCACGCAACGCGGCGAACCACACGGGCTCCGAAAGGATTGCAAGGGGCACGGAGCATTCCGAGGCGGCAGCGGTGACGGCGAAGGACGAGAAGAGCGGCGCTGCGGGGACAGGAGAAACCGCGACGGCCACGACGACGCCGGCTGCGGCCGAGGCTCCGGAGGCCGAAGGAGATACCGCGAGCCCCGCCATCACACGGGAGCCGCTGGCCGAGCAGGCCGCCACCCGGCTTCCCGCCATCGAATCGGCGACGTTCTTCACCACCATGGTCGATTTCGCGGAGCCCGGCGAGCTCGGGGTGTTCATCGACGAGGAGCAGCTCGCGCTCGTCGAGGAGTCGATGCAGGACAAGGGCTACTTCGACGGCGCGAAGATGGCCGAGGCGTTCAACCTGCTGCGCGCCAACGACCTCATCTGGAGCTTCGTCATCAACAACTACCTCATGGGCAAGGATCCGTTCCCGTTCGACCTCCTGTACTGGAACTCGGATTCGACCCGCATGCCACGCGCGATGCACTCCTCGTACCTGCGAGAGATGTATCAGCACAACCGCCTGCGCAAACCGGGAGGCATCACCCTCGACGGCGTGCCGATCGATCTCACCTCCATCGACGTTCCGGTCTACATCCTCTCGACCCGCGAGGATCACATCGCTCCCTGGCGCTCCACCTACGCGGCGACGCAGCTCTATCGCGGGCCGGTCCGCTTCGTGCTCGCGATGTCGGGGCACATCGCCGGGGTCGTGAACCCGCCTTCGGCCAACAAGTACGGCCACTTCACAGGCGAGCTTGCCGCCACGCCGGACGAGTGGCTCGAATCGGCCACCGCCCACGAAGGCTCGTGGTGGCCCGACTGGGATGCCTGGGTGAGCGAGTACAGCGGCGGCGAGGTGCCACCCCGCGAGCCCGGCGCAGGCGCCCTGCCCGCCATCGAGGATGCCCCCGGACGCTACGTGAAGGTGCGCATCGAGTAGACGGGCCACCCGAAGCACCGCACCGGTCTTCGGGTGGCCGGACTCCGATTCGGGACACGTGGCTCGCAAGGCGGACCCCGGACGTTCGGGCACACACGACCGCTGCCGTTTCCACCCGTTCGGCGCAACGTCCGCGGCACCGCGGCGGAATCGGCCCGCCACCACGGGCTCCCCGGTACGCGACGGTGCTGTGTATGATCCCAGCCCGCTGTCATCGCACACCTCCGGAGTTCCCGCGTTGAGTGACGACATTCCCACCCTGCGCAGAATCCTTGCCGAGAACCGCGTCGTCGCGATGGTCGGCCTCTCGGCGAGCTGGTACCGGCCGAGCTACTTCGCCGCGAAGTACCTCCTCGATCACGGCTACCGTGTCATTCCGGTCAATCCCCGTTACGAGGAGGTGCTCGGGCAGCGCTGCTGGCCGACGCTGAAGGACATCCCGGAGGCGGTCGACGTCGTGGACTGCTTCCGACCCGCGCGGGACATCCCGCCGCTCGCGCAGGACGCGGTCGATATTGGCGCGAAGGTCCTGTGGATGCAGCTCGGTATCGTCAACGAGGAGGCGGCCACCGTCGCCCGCGACGCCGGCCTGGACGTCATCATGAACCGCTGCATGAAGATTGAGTTCGCGCGGCTGTTCGGCGGCCTGGGGTGGGTGGGGGTGGATACCAAGGTCATCTCCGGCAAGCGCTCCATGTACGTCACCCACTGAGACTTCGACACGCCCCGGACCCGCGCGAGCCGCCCACGAATTTCTTCACCGAGCGCGACGAGACGGCACTCGACGAACCCTCGAGGCTTCAGGGAGCCCGCGACCCATGGCTGACCACGAATTCGACATCGAGACCCTGTGCCTGCACGCGGGCCAGCTCCCGGACACCGCCACGGGGTCGCGCGCCCCGCCGATCTACCAGACGACGTCGTACGTGTTCGACGACGCCGACCACGCCGCGAGCCTGTTCAACCTGCAAACGTTCGGGAACATCTACACGCGGTTGATGAACCCGACCACCGCGATGTTCGAGGAGCGCATGGCGGCGCTCGAAGGCGGGCGAGCCGCGGTGGCCACCGCGTCGGGAATGTCGGCCCAGATGACCGCGTTCCTGACCCTGCTCCAGGGCGGCGACCACGTCGTGTCGTCCAGCAAGCTCTACGGCGGGAGCTACTCCCAGCTCGACGTGAATTTCCCCAAGCTCGGCATCGAGACCACGTTCGTGGACCCGGACGACCCGGAGAACTTCGCGCGCGCCATCCGTGACAACACCCGCGTGGTGTTCGCCGAGACCATCGGGAACCCCCTCATCAACGTGCTCGACATCGAGCCGGTGGCGGCGATTGCGCGCGACGCCGGACTGCCGCTGATGATCGACAACACCTTCCCGACGCCGTACCTGTGCCGCCCGTTCGAGTGGGGCGCGGACATCCTCACCCACTCCGCGACGAAGTTCATCGGCGGTCACGGAACGTCGATCGGCGGCGTGGTCGTCGAATCCGGGAAGTTCCCGTGGGACAACGGCAAGTTCCCGGGAATGACCGAGCCCTCTCGTGGCTACCACGGGGTGCGGTTCTACGAGACGTTCGGCGACTTCGGCTTCACCATGCGCGCGCGTTGCGAGACGCTGCGCACCTTCGGGCCTTCGCTGAGCCCGTTCAACTCGTTCCTGTTCCTGCAAGGACTCGAGACGTTGCACGTGCGCATGGACCGCCACTGCTCGAACGCGCTCGCGGTCGCCCGCTTCCTGGAGAGCCATCCCCTGGTGGGCTGGGTGAACTACCCGGGGCTCGAATCGAGTCCGTACCACGCCCTTGCGCAGAAGTACCTGCCGAGGGGTGCGAGCTCGATCCTCACCTTCGGCATTCGGGGCGGGCGCGACGCGGGAGAAGGGTTCATCGAGGCCTCGCAGTTCATGAGCCATCTCGCAAACGTCGGCGATGCGAAGACTCTGGTCATCCATCCGGCCTCCACCACCCACCGCCAGCTCTCCGAGGAAGAGCAGATTGCGGCCGGGGTGACGCCGGACATGATCCGGCTCTCGGTCGGCATCGAGAGCCTGGACGACATTCTCTGGGATCTGGATCAGGCGATGGAGAAGGCGGTCGGAAAGACCCGGGTAGCGGTGGCCGAGGCCGCGGGGCGGTAGCGGTAGCGGAAACCGAACCAGACCTTCACTCTCCGGTAGACTGCGCCGATGCACTCGTGGATGAAACCGACACCGGAACGCCCCGATCGCGCCATCGACGGGCTGGACCGCCTCATCATCGCATTCGACCGCATCCTTCGCGGAGCCGCACAGATGGATCCCGGTTCCGTTTCGCAGAGTCCTGCCGACGGCGTTGCGGACGATGTGCTGGAGGACCGTGAGCGTCGCCACTCGGCGGCGCTGATGCGAGTCAACCACGCGGGGGAAGTCGCCGCCCAGGCGCTTTACCGAGGCCAGTCTCTGGTGGCGCGCGAATCCGATACTCGGGAGGCGATGGAGCTGGCGGCGCGCGAAGAGAATGAACACCTCGTCTGGTGCCGCACGCGGCTCGAAGAGCTGGGCTCTGCACCGAGCGTGCTCGATCCCGTCTGGCACGCGGGCTCCCTTGCCATCGGCGCGGCTGCCGGACTCGCCGGCGATCGGTGGAGTCTGGGATTCGTGGTGGAAACCGAACGGCAAGTGGTCGAGCACCTGGAGGACCACCTGTCGCGGTTGCCCGACGGCGACCATCGCAGCCGGGCCCTGCTCACGCGAATGCGGGCCGACGAGGAACACCACGCCACCCGCGCGCATGCCGCCGGAGGAGCCCCTCTGCCCCCGCTCGTTCGGCGCGCCATGCGTGCCGCCTCGAAAGTCATGACCAGAACCGCCTACTGGATTTGAGCAGGCCGAGGCCACCCTTCCCGCAGTCGACCCATCGGCAGGCGCGACCGACACGCAGATCCGTTCATCATTGCGAATTTGGCCGTCTCCGGTCGAGAAGCCTGGATCGAGGGCCACCGATGTAGTGGAATTCCCGATCGTCAGCACGCGATGGGCGGGGCCGGGGAATGGGTGTCGAGATCGAACGAAAATTTCTCGTCGTCAACGATTCCTGGCGCGAATCCGCGTCCGCCGGCCTGCGGTTCCGGCAAGGCTATCTGTCCACGAACCCGAGCAACTCGGTGCGCGTGCGGGTCTGCGCAGACGAGGCCTGGTTGAACATCAAGAGCGCGACGATCGGCGTAACGCGCCGCGAGTACGAGTACACGATCCCGCCGGCGGATGCGCACGCAATCCTGGAAGAGCTCTGCGTGAAACCGCTGATCGAGAAAACACGTTACATCGTCGAGCACGACGACCGTACCTGGGAGGTCGACGTCTTCGAGGGTGACAACGCCGGGCTCATCGTGGCCGAGCTGGAGCTCGACTCGGCCAACGAGGAGTTCACGCTCCCCGCATGGGCGGGCGAAGACGTGTCGGGCGACATTCGCTACTACAACCAGCGTCTGGTCGAGTATCCGTACTCGAGCTGGTCGAAATGACGGTCATGGGACTCGACTCGCTCGTGGAGGCGCGCATCGAACGCGCCATCGAACGCGGCGAGCTGAGCGACCTCCCGGGGCAGGGCAGCCCCCTCTTTCTCGACGACGACACCTGCATCGCTCCCGAACTTCGGCTCGCGCACCGAATCCTGAAAAATGCCGGATTTGTCCCCGAGGAACTCGAGCTGAGGCGCGAGATCACGGACCTTTCGTCGCTGATCGACGCGACCGCGGGAGCCGAACGGACGCGGGCCATCGCGCGGCGCGACTGGCTCCGGGCCAGGCTCGCGCTGCGTGGCGGCACCGGGACGAGCCTGCTGGAGCATCGGGAGTACGCCGAACGCGTCGCCAGGCGCTTCGAACGCCCCACCCGCGTATCCGGGTGACGCGGAGGGAACTTCAGGAAATCGGTCCGGAGCGACGCTCGATCACGGCTTGTCGCCGCTGGTCGGATACATCGGCACCGGAAACGGGGTGACATTTCCGCTCTCGCCCACTTCGAGAATCTTGTTGGCCCCTTCTCGGCGAACCTCGTCGATTCGAATCACGGCGTGGAATGGAACGTACGTGCGCTGCACTCCTTCGAATTCCGACTTCAGCTTTTCCTCGGAAGGGTCGACGAGAATCGCGGTACGTTCTCCGAAGATGATCTCGCCGATCTCGACGAATCCGTAGAGTTCTCCGTGACTCACGCTGCGCGCATACAGTTCGTACACCTTGCCGTGGCTGTGGAAGACGATTCGATAAACCCGCTTCTTTGCCATGCCGCACCGCGCTTCGGAGGTGAATGAGGTAGGGAGCACCCGCGATTATACGGGAGGGTTGCGATTCGGTGACAACCGCCGCAATGCGAATGAAGTGCGGCAGGGTCGAGCGGACACACAGGCAATTCGAGAGACGACAGCGGCGCGGCGACCGAACGAGCGGAGAATCGCGTGGTGTCTACTGAGCCGCGAGGAACCGCTGGTAGTCCTCCACCGCGTCTTTGACCGCCGCGTGAAACAACTTCTCTCCGGCCTCCGGTGTCGCGAGCGACGGGTCCGAGCCGATGCGCCCGTCGGGGAAGCGGCGGCGATAGTCGGACGCGTCCATGATCGGACCCGTGGGCGCGACGCGGGGGGTCATCGGGGCGCGCTTGATCGCCTCGGGGTAGGCGTAGAAGGTGAGTGAAACCTCCGAAGGAGTGGCGTGACTGCCCTCGGAGCTGCCGAACAGTTCTCGTGAAAGCGCCCGCACGCGGCGCCCGTCATACCAGTTCCCGAGCCGGCACCGCACCCCCGGTTCGTTGCCGGCGTGGCGGTTGAAGCTCGAATCCGCGTAAATTTCGGAGAACGCCGCATTCACGGTGGCGACGTTGCCGCCGTGACCGTTGAGGAAGTAGCACCGCTCGAATCCGTGCCGGACGAGGGATTGCACGACATCTCGCACGACCGCGATGAGCGTGGTCGGCCGCAAGGTGATGGAACCCGAAAAGCCGAGGTGGTGCTGGGCCATGCCGATGCTCAGCGTGGGGGCGACGACGACGTCGATCTTGTCGTCCATGCCGCGCGCCACGGTCTCCGGACACAGCGCGTCGGTGCCGATGAATCCATTGGGACCGTGCTGCTCGGTCGATCCGATGGGGATGACGATTCCGCGTGATCGCTCGAGGTAGGTGTCGATGTCCTGCCAGGTTGAGAGTTGGAGCAGCACTGGCGGCCTCTTTCGGTGTGGAGGAAGCACCGGCGATTGTAAGGACCCCGGTGCGGACGTGTCATGCGCGGACACGGACATGCGCGTCGCCGAAGCTCGTGGCACTCTCCGTGTTCCGAAGCCACGAACGCAGGAGACAGGATGATGAGCGAGCTCGCAGTCATCGTCGGAGCAGGCCCGGGGTTGAGCGCATCACTTGCGCGACTGTGCGCGCGCGAAGGCATGCGGGTCGTGCTCGCGGCGCGGAACGTCGCGAAGCTCGCGGTCCTGGCGCAGGAGACGGGCGCCAGCGTACACGCCTGCGACGCGAGCCGACGAGCGGACGTCGACGCCTTCTTCGACGCCGTGCTCGACGCCGAGGGTGTGCCGGATCTTGTCGTGTTCAATGCGAGCGCCCGAGTGCGCGGCGCCGTCGCGGACATCGACCCTGACGAGGTCGAGAAGGCAATCGCGGTTTCCGCCTACGCCGGCTTTCTCGTCGGTCGGCGCGCCGCAATGGCGATGCGCGAACGAGGCTCGGGATCGATTCAGTTCACCGGCGCATCGGCCAGCGTGAAGGGGTATCCCGAGTCTGCCTGCTTCGCGATGGGAAAGTTCGCGCTGCGCGGCCTTGCCCAGAGCATGGCGCGCGAACTGGCACCGAAGGGAATCCACATCGCGCACTTCGTCATCGACGGGGGCATCGAGAGCGACGTGCGCATTCCCGACCACGACCAGTGGCTGGATCCGGATGCGATCGCGCAAACTTACCTGCACGTCCACCGACAGCACCGTAGCGCGTGGACCTGGGAAGTCGAGCTGAGGCCGTGGGTCGAACGTTTCTGAAATCGAGACCGACTGCCTGCCGGGGGATTCGATGTCGCTCCAACGATTGCTTCTGACTGGCGGGTTCGTGGCCTGCGTCGCGCTGATGGCCGCGGCGCTATGGCTCCAGCACGTCGAAGGACTGGAACCCTGTCCCCTGTGCGTGCTCCAGCGTGGAGCCGTCATCGCGCTCGGCGTGGTGATGCTCGTGGGCGCGATTCACGATCCGGGCACGCTGGGTCGCCGCGTGTACGGGGTGGCGATCACGATTGCCGCGACCGCGGGCGCGGCGGTGGCGGGCCGCCACGTATGGCTGCAGAGCCTGCCCCCCGGCGAGGCGCCGGAGTGCGGCCCGGGTCTGGAGTACATGCTCGGCGCCTTCCCTCTTACCGAGGTGATCGGGATGGTCCTGAGCGGGTCGGGCGAATGCGCCGAGGTGCAGTGGACGTTCCTCTCTCTCTCCATCCCCGAATGGACCCTGTTCATGTTCGTCGCGTTCGCCCTGTTCGGGCTCTCGCTGATTGCGACCCGTTCCGCAAACCGAGGCCGCAGACGTGCCGTCACGCAGGAGACGAATTCATGAGCAAGGGGACACACGAATACCGTCCCGATCCCCGCAACGACGAAATACTTGTCTATGTCAACGGTGAACATGTACCGCGCGCGGAGGCAAGGGTTTCGGTCCTGGACAGCGGGTTCGTGCTCGGTGACGGAGTCTGGGAAGGGCTTCGCGTGCATCGAGGCCGCATCGCGTTTCTGGGGCTCCATCTCGACCGGCTCCAGGAAGGCGCGAAGGCCCTCGATCTCGACATCGGACTCGACCGTGCGGAGCTGACCGAAGCGCTTTACGGAACGTTGCGGGCGAACCGGATGTCCGACGACGTGCACATCCGTCTCATGGTCTCGCGCGGCGTGAAGGCGACGCCGTACCAGGATCCCAGGGTCACCATCGGACCCGCCACCATCGTCATCATTCCCGAGTACAAGGTTCCGGATCCGTCCGTGGCGGCACGGGGGATACGCCTGTTCACCGTTCACGTGCGCCGGGGACCGCCCGACGTCCAGGACCCCAAGCTCAACAGTCATTCCAAGCTCAACTGCATTCTGGCCTGCATTCAGGCCACCAGGGCGGGAGCCGACGAGGCGCTGATGCTCGACCCGCATGGATTCGTCGCCACCTGCAATTCCACCCACTTCTTCATCGTGCGAAAAGACGAGGTCTGGACGTCTTCCGGCGACTACTGCCTCGGCGGAATTACCCGCGGCAACGTCATTCGGCTCTGCCGGGAGAACTCGATTCCCGTACACCAGCGCAATTTCAGCCTCACCGACGTCTACGGCGCGGACGAGTCGTTCGTCACCGGTACGTTCGCGGGAGTCGCGCCGGTCTCGACGGTGGATGGCCGCACCATCGGACTCGGGAATCGAGGACCCATGACGGAACGACTGCAGTCGCTCTACCTCGATCTGATCGATCGGGAATGCCCAGGGTGAACGAAGCCCCGGCGCCGGTGCGGATCGCGATGTGGTCCGGGCCGAGGAACATCTCGACCGCAATGATGAGAGCCTGGGAGAACCGCGGCGATACCGCGGTGTGGGACGAGCCGTTCTACGCCTGTTACCTGGACACGACAGGCGTCGACCATCCGGTCGACTCGGAGGTGATCGCGGCCGGGGAAACGGATTGGCGGCGTGTCGTCGAGCGGTTGCTGGGAGATGTTCCGGGCGCGCGTTCCGTCTTCTTCCAGAAACACATGACCCACCACCTGCTGCCGGAAATCGATCGTGGATGGATGGACGCGGTCGTCAACTGCTTCCTCGTCCGCGACCCCCGCGAGGTTCTCGCATCGTACGCGCGCATGCGCTCGACGGTGACGGTCGAGGACGTGGGCGTGCCGCAGCAGGCGGAGATCTTCGACTACGTGCAGGCGCGGTGCACCGACACCCCGGTCGTGCTGGACGCGCGCGACGTGCTGGAGAATCCGCGCGGGGTGCTGAGCGCGCTGTGTGACCGGGTCGAGGTCGAATTCACGGAGCGGATGCTGGCATGGCCCCCCGGGCCGCGCGAGAGCGACGGCGTATGGGCGAAACACTGGTACCACTCGGTGCACCGGTCGAGCGGATTCCAGCCGTACGTCCCCAAGGCGCATCTGATCCCCGGCCACCTGGAGTCGCTCGCGCTCGAATGCGAGCCCCACTACCGCCGGTTGTGGGAGCGGCGCCTGAGGGCGTGAGCGGAGCACCGGGCAGGATCGGATTCAGGCTCGCCGGGACCGGAGCCGGAAATCACGCCTGGTCCTCGGCCACCTCCCGGGTGGCACCGAAGGCACGGCACCGCTTGGCCGCGACCGGTCCGGGGTCGATACCAACATGGCCGGCGAGTGCCCGGTCGACGCTCGCCGGGGTTCGGAATCAGTTCCCGATCAGCGCATCGCACCGCTTGGCCAGGGCGAAGTCGAGTTCGTGCAGGCCCTTGATCTTGTGGCTCCACCACTTGACGGTGACCCGTCCCCACTCGGTCACGAGCTGCGGGTGGTGGCCGATCGACTCCGCCAGATCTCCGACCCGGTTCGTGAACGAAAGCGCTTCGGCGAAATTGCGAACCTTGTAGGAGCGGTGAAGCTGCGGGACGTGATCGATCGTTTCCACCCGCCACTCCGGCAACTCCCGCACATAGCGCGCAATCTCTTCGCCGGTCAGCTTCTGCGCGTCGGGCCGGCAGGCTTCGCATTCGGGAATCGTGGACGTCGTCATCTTTCGGGTACTCCTTCGGATCGATCGAACGGAGTTTGCGGACTCGCGGCATCGTCTCCGGCCGACGGGGCCGCGGCCATGCACTTGCGCCTCACCCGGTCGAGCAACTCCTCGCCACTCTCGCACTCGATGAGCCACTCCCCGATCTCGACCACCCGCTCGGGGTCGCGGACTCGTTCCAGCTCCTCGGCGAGCCGATCCGCCGTCACCACACCGAATTTCCTCGCCGCCTGCCGCCGCATGACCTCGGCTTGGCCCTCTGCCCGCCACTGCACCGTCCACTCCTTCACCGTCTCGTACAACATGGTCCCGTCCTCACTCCAGTCCTTCGGCCCCGGCCACTCCCTCCCAAGGCGCCGAGCCGGCACGTGCACCTGCCGCATCCACTCCCCGAACGCCCGCCTCAACCCTTCGTGCTCCGGTCCCGACAGCCACTGCGCGAATGCTGCGAGTACCGCCTCCACTTCTTCCGGACTGCGGCTGTGCTCCAATCGAATCAGCCCTGCCATCAGATTACGTCCCTCCGGCAGGGAGTCAGTATAGCCCCCGACGTCCAGCAGAAAGTAACGTTGCGCTGGCTGATATGGCGCGAGGAACTCTCCGGGTGACGCCGCGAGTCCCGCCACATCCTCCGCGGCAGTCCACCGCTCCCGGCCATGATGGAGCACGATGGGGAGCACCGGCGGGAGCGGGTCGGAGCTTGTGCGCAGCACGTCCTGATACAGCAGCGCGGTGTAGGCGAGAATTCGCACCGCCATGGTGTGGTCGACGGTGGACTGGAACTCGAGCAGCACCAGGACGTAGAGCCACCGGTCGCGGCATCGCACCCGCCACACCCGATCCTGATGACGCTGGCGAAGATCGTCGCTGACGGCACTCTCGGGCCAGCGCTCCAAGGTGGAGAGGTCGAGGTCCTCTACCCACTCGCGGGGAAAGAACCCGGCGAGCAGGTCGCGCACCATCGCCGGAAACGAGAACAGCAGCTTGCAGGCGGCGTCGTGGGGAAGCATGACGGAGGACTCGGGACAGGCGCCGGGGTGTCCTTTGCCGGCTCGTGCTGTCCGTCCGGCAGAGACCCTGAAGGATGCCTTGTGCGAAGACCGCCGACATGCGCCCTGGAGCCCGTCGCGTGTAGGCCATCGGCTCACTGGGAGCTTTGCGCGCTCTGGTGGACAACCTGTAGGGTTGACGCATGACAAGGATGCGAAGTCTTCTTGATGAAATTCGCGAAGGACTCGAAGCCTATCGCGATCATCCCGATGCGTTGCGCCGGCGAGAGCTCTCCATGCCGAACGTGAGGACCATTCGTCAGCAGTTCGGGCTGTCGCAGTCTCAGATGGCGACGTTCCTGAACGTGAGCAAGCGCACCCTGGAGAACTGGGAGCAAGTGCGCCGCAGCCCAACCGGGCCAGCGCGGACACTGCTGAGGGTCATGGAGCGGGAACCGCATGCGGTGAAGCGCGCGCTCGGTTGAACGAAATCCTTTGCGCCGACGGCTGCGAGCCCATCCGAGTGCAGTGGGTGGCAGGTCGATGGACTGGCGGAGTTCGATTGACAGGATCCGAAGACATGGACGAATCATGAAGGCGGCGAAGCGAGCGGCGCTACTTCTCTCTCTGTGGGAGCACCGGCTGAAGCGGGTCGGAGCTTGTGCGCAGCAGGTCCTGATGCAGCAACGCGGTGTAGGCGAGGATTCGCAACGCCATGGTACCGAACGCCATTCCTTCCCTCCCGGCTCTGCCAGTTCCAGTCGAAGGCGGGAAGCATCGGGCCGAAAGCCGCTGGCCGCGAGGTCCTGACCGAGAAGGATGCGATCAAGGACATGGTGCGTTCGGCCCTCGAGGCCGGCGGCTGCTACATCATGCTCTGCGGCCATAGATGGACGACGACCTGATCGACGCCTTCATCCTCTCGGGCGCAAACCCCAGGAACGTGATCTGAGAAAGAACGGGAGGCACGGTGGGAAGCTTGAGGCTCTGGCGTGCGTATCATCGCAGGGTCCATCCGCCGTCTGCGCAGAAGAAGTCGGACAAGGAAGATGAGAGATGAGATGGAATACACCGAAGGCCAGGGTCCGGCCGTGCGACGGCCAGCCGAGTTGGCGAGCCCACGGGTTCCCCGCCGCAAAAGATCACACCAAGGTGCCGCCACCGCCCAATCTGGAGATGCCGACGAAGCGCCGAGTGATCCGACGCGCCATCCGTCATCCGGGAATGCGGCCTGAGCGAGATGAGCAATCTGCCCGAAGACACGGTTTGACTCCGCTGGTGCCTGAAACTTCAGTCGAGTGTCCCCTTGGTGAGAAATACAGGCTGACGGGCAAATGAGGCTCTCTGGAAGGCACGTCACCGTCAATCGGGTGGTCCCGCATCACTTCGTTGCTGTTGCGGTATTGGTCGCAACGATCGGGACACAATCGGCATCGGCACTGCCGACGATGGAAGAGACGCTGTCTGCGTATCAGCTACATCTCTACGGCAAACCGGTCGAGGTGCTCCGAATGCACGCGGAGCAGGGCAACGCTGTCGCGCAGTTCACTCTCGGGCAAATGTACGTCAAAGACACCAAGTGCCTGCTTTTCTGCGTCCCCGAAGACGATGCCGAGGCCGCACAATGGTTGCACCTCGCCGCCGAGCAGGACCACGCCGGTGCGCAGATGAGGCTCGGACTCATGTACGCCCACGGCGAGGGTGTGCCGAAGGACGACACCGAAGCGATGCAGTGGTTCCGCCTTGCGGCCGAGCAGGGTAATGAATGGGCGCAACGCTTTCTCAAGAACCTGTCCGAGACAGGCAGCCTGTCAGGCGGCCAGAAGATCTTTCTTGGCCCACCCATAGTCGATACGGGGACGATCCAGGAGGTATGGGAGGCACTCACGGGAGACGGCCTTGCCTCGGCACGCACGGCGTTCCGGGCGCACGCGGAGCAGGGCAACGCTGTCGCCCAATACCATCTCGGGTTCATGTATGCCCACGGCGTTGGTGGCCCCGAGGATGATTCCGAGGCGGCCCGGTGGCATCGGCTCGGCGCCGAGCAGGGCAACGCCGACGCGCAGTCCAGTCTCGCGCTCATGTATGCCCGGGGCGAGGGTGTCGCGGAAAACCACGCGGAGGCGTTGCGGCTGGCCCGCCTTGGCGTCGAGCAGCGTAACGCCGTAGCGCAGTTCACTCTCGGGTACCTGTACGCTCATGGCAAGGGTGTCCCCGAAGACGATACCGAGGCGGTGCGCTGGTTCCGCCTCGGTGCCGAGCAGAACTACGCTGTCGCGCAGTTCAATCTCGGGCTCATGTACGACAACGGCGAAGGTCTGCCGGAGGACGACACCGAAGCAGCTCGCTGGTATCGGCTCGCCGCCGAGCGGGGCCACCCCGACGCCCAGCTCAATCTCGGGCTGATGTACGTCCGGGGCGGGGGCGTGCCCAAGGATGCAGACGAAGCGAGGTGGTGGCTGCGCGACGCGATCCAGCAGGGCCACGCCGAGGCGCAGTTCACTGTTGGGCTCATGCTCGACAACGGCGACGGTTTCCCCGAGGATGACATCGAGGCGGTGCGTCTGTATCGATTGGCTGCCGAGCAGGGCCACGTCCGCGCGCAGTTCAATCTCGGGACCATGTACGCCAACGGTGAGGGCGTCCAAGAGGACGACGCCGAGGCGGTGCGGTGGTATCGCCTCGCGGCCGAGCAGGGCCACGCCAGCGCGCAGTTCATTCTCGGGGTCAGGTACGACAGCGGCGAGGGCGTCCCCCAGGACTACGCCGAGGCGCTTCGGTGGTACCGTCGAGCCGCAGAACAGAGCCATCCCGCCGCTCAGAACAACCTCGGGGTGATGTACGAGTTCGGCTCCGGCGTTCCCCAGGACTTCGTTCAAGCGCACAAGTGGTACAACCTCGCCGCCTCCCGCGCCTCGTCGTCGGACCCCGACCTTCGCGAGAAGGCCGTCCGTTCTCGTGACCGGATCGCGGCGCGGCTGACGCCGGCTCAGATCGCAAGGGCACAACGCTTGGCTCGGGAGTGGCGGCCCGGCGCATCAGCGGCAGAGCCGTCGGTCCAGGAACAGCGTCCATCGACCTCTGCAGTCCCCATCCCACGCGGATCAAACGCCGGGACAAACAGCACCCGAGATCGCACCGCCGATCTTCAACAAGCGTTGCGCCGGCTGGGCTACGACCCCGGACCGGTGGACGGCATCCCCGGCGCCAGGACCCGGGCCGCCATCCGGGCGTTTCAGGCCGACGCCGGGCTGCCGGTCACCGGCCAGGTCTCCGAACGTCTGGAGTCCGCGGTGCTGGCTGCCCTCGTTGCCGCCGGACAGACACCCGCGCCGACGCCCGACCCCACGGGCCGCACGCTCGAACGGGAATCGAGCGGCTCCGGCTTCCGGATCAGCGGTCAGGGCCATGTCCTCACCAACGCCCACGTGGTGCGGGGATGCACCGAGGTGCGTATCCCGCCGGGCGGTGCCGTCGAGGTCATGGCACGAGAAGGTTCGAGCGATCTCGCACTTCTTCGGGCGCCGGCGGGAACGTCCCGCGCCGCCGCAAGGTTCCGGCAGGGGCGGGGAATCCGTCCGGCGGCGAGTGTCGTGGTGGTGGGCTATCCGCTTCGCGGCCTCCTCGCCTCGGAGGCGAACGTGAGCACCGGAGCCGTCAGTGCACTCGCCGGCCCCGGCGACGATCGCCGCCTCATCCAGATCACCGCGCCGGTTCAGCCGGGCAACAGCGGCGGACCGGTCCTGGACGCGGCGGGCAACGTGGTCGGAGTGGTGGTAGCGAAGCTCGACGCCATCAAGATTGCACGGAGCACCGGCGACATCCCGCAGAACGTGAACTTCGCAGTCAGCGCCGGCACCGCGAGAGCGTTCCTCGACGCCGAGGGCGTTCCCTACGAGACGGCGCCCTCCGATCCGGTGTTGGCGCCAGCGGAGGTCGCCGCCGCGGCCCGGAAGTTCACTTTGCCTGTAGAGTGCTGGAAGTAGCAGGCGGCAGGGGCGAGGGAACGGCCAGCCGTGCGGGATTGGTGGAGCGCAATCCGACGCAGACGCAGCGCGCAAAGGTTGGATTCAATGTCGAATCGCCACCTTCGGCTGATCCAACCAGTGCCACTTCGAACATGGGATGAAGAGTTGCAGGACAGGAACTAATGACGCCTGAAAGTGCGTTGACCTTCCGAAACGCGTTCCGGGAGGCCCGGCTGAAGGTGCTCGCGAACGCCGAGAACTACCAGGAGTTGCTGTTTGTCCTGGAACGGCTGACGATGCACCTTACGGGGGAGAGCAAGGGTCTCGGCAACGACAAGGCCAGGAATTGCATCATGGCGCTGGTGAGGCATGGAGCGCTGGAAGGGCGGCCAGCCACATCCGGCGCGGGGGAGCTTCGCGCAAGCGAGCTCTACGACCTCGTCCGTCATGCACGGAATGATGCGATGCACGAAGGTGCCGTCGCCCGGAACCTGGCGGTCCATCTCGTCCAGCTCGGCGTCATGCTGGAGGACGCACTCGTGAACAAGGCAGATGATGGCAGGAAAGCGAAGCACTACATGATGCGCGAGCCGATCACGGCGGAGCCGTGGGAGCCGATAGCGTTCGTCCGGCAGAAGATGCTGGTGCATTCGTTCTCGCACCTGCCGGTCCGAATCGACGGCTGCTGGAAAATCGTCTCGGACCACGGCATCGCGGTGTATCTGTGGCAGTCCGATGGTAGCGTCGACGTGAGGGAGAGGCTGCAACAGCGGCTCGATTGCGCTGTGAAGGAAGAGACATTGAAGCTCCGATGCGCCGTCGTCGTGAAACCCGAGGCTATCGTGAGCGACGTGGTGAATGAAAAAGAATGCGAGAGGTACATCAGGCAAGGGTATCCCATCCTGGTCGGAGCTGAAATCAAAGGCGAAGACAAGAAAACGCTGTTGGGGATTTTGACCCCGTTCGACCTCCTCTACGCACCGAGGTTCAAGGCGCAGCAAACGTAAGGGCAACAGCGGCAGCTCGGTGCTCGACGCCGCCGGCAACGTGGTCGAGGTGGCGAGAGAGCGGCCGTTCCCTACGAGACGGCACCCGGCGACGCCGCGTCGGGACCGGCGGATGTCGCCGCTGCGACGGCCTCGATCCGTGCGACGAGTTCCGTCTCCGTCGCCGAGGCGAGCAGCCCGTCGGCCACCTCGGCAAGCAACTCCGGACCGGCAATGCGCGCGAGCACAGGCCCCACACGAGCCGACGCACCCACCCCGAACTTCGTCGTGACCTGCCGCATCAGGAGCGCTCGTTGTTGCTCCAGCCCGCGTTGAATGCCTTGCTCAATCCCGCGCCGAAGACCCTCCTCGACGCCCTCGACACGACCTTGGGTGACTCCCTCAGCCCGGCCCTCGGCGAACCACGCCTGCGTGGCCCGCCTGAAGTTGTCCCCGATCCTCGAACGAAAGTACGTGCCTTCCACGTCCACCTCCTCCAAGTCCACTCCATCGCGTCGCGCCTGGCGCACCACCCACTCCCACACCGTGCGGCGCAAGCCCGCGTCCTTCAACTCCGCCACCGCCGGCAGCAACCGAGCGTAGTCCGACGGCCCCGCGTGCTCGAACCCGATCTGCAACGACACCACGTTGCCCGGCACCAAATCCTCTTGCCGGTGGCGGGAGAAGTCAACCACGTGCAGACGCTGCGACGGCTGCAACGCCCGGAGGTCCCGCCGCACCTGCGCCGGCACCCGCGGCAGCGCAATCAAGTCCGCCACCTGCACCGGCGCGCTCCACGGCGACTCACCGTTGTGGATGACCACCGGCAACACCGGGGGGCGGCGCATGCCCGGATGCACCACCCCCTGCGCTTCGAGGTCCCGGTACAGCTCCACCACGTAGCCGAGCACCCGCAATGCCATGTCGGTGTCGGCCCGGGACTGGAACTCCAGCAGGAGGAGCAGCCAAGCGTCGGCTCCGGCGTCTTCGGCCGCCTCGCGGAAGCGGATGCGCCAGACCTGGTCGCCGTGGCGGCGGCGGAAGTCGGCGGTGACCCACTCGGCGGGCAGCTTCGCGAGGGTGGAGAAGTCGAGGGCGGCGAGGGTCTCGGGGCTGAGCGGTCCGTGCGGTGTGACGAGATAGCGGCACAGATCCCGGATGGCTTGGCGGTGACGGTACATCGCCTTGTAAGCCGCATCGTGCGGCAACGGCGGCGGGCGGTCGGGTGGAGCGGCCATGGACGCCACCCTGCGGGCACGCCCTGTCCGCCGCAGTCGGCGCCGAGCGATCGCGGTGTAGGCCGTTGGCGCTTGTTCGGGGGCGGGAGCCGTACTGCCTCCTCCTTCGAGGAGGAAGCAACTTCCCGCCCCGCCCTCACGGCCCCTCAGAATATCTCCGAGAACAGCGCCTTCATGTCGTCCCACGAGCGCTTGTCGACCGCCTCGTCGTACTTGAGCGGCAGGCCGTACTTCTCGCCGTTGGCGGTCGCCTCCGGGTTGGAGAACCCGTGCAGCGCGCCTTCGTAGGCCACGAAACGGAAATCGGCGTCGGCGTCCGCCATCTCCTCCCTGATGCCGGCGATCTCCTCGTCGGAGACGAGGGCGTCGGCAGCCCCATGGCAGACCAGCACCCTGGCCTTCACCTCGCCCTTCGCCGGCTTGTGGAACGAACCGAGCGAACCGTGGAAGCTCACCACACCCTTGAGATCCAGGCCGATGCGCGCGCCGTGAAGCACCATGGCGCCGCCGAAGCAGTAGCCGATCGCCGCCACGCGGTTCGCATCGACGGTGGGATGCCCGGAGAGGACGTCGAATGCCGTCTTGAACCGGGCAGTGCCGGCGTCCATGTCCCCCAGCACGGAGTTCATCAGGGCACCCGCGCCTTCGGGATCGGCGGCGGTGCGCCCGTCCCCGTACATGTCGACCGCCAGCGCCGTGTAGCCGAGCTCCGCCAGCCCGCGCGCCCGGCCGCGGATGTAGTCGTCGAGCCCCCACCATTCATGCACGACCATCACGCCGGGGCGCTGGTCGCCGGCGGCGGCGTCGTACGCGATGTGGCCCCTGCACGTGGTGTCGCCCGCGGTGTAGGTCACGTCTTCCGTTCTGATGTCCGTCATCGTCAGCTCCTTGTCGATGGAATGTCGTGGATTGTCTCCGATGCTTCTGCTTCATCCACGCCTTCCGTCTCCCATCATCTTCTCGCGGGCCTTCGGCCCGGGCGGGCAAGATGCCCACGCTCCCAGGAAGGGTACCTCATGCCCTGTCGGTCCGAAGTGAAGTCTCGTCAGGTCGTTCCTTGGAAAGCTCCGTCGCATCGTCGTTGAGGGTTCCGGCGTCGAGTGCCGAAAGAGCAAGGGGAGGGCGAGTCACGCTTCGACGAGGTCCTGACCGAGCTTGCCGAGGATGCGCGGACCACGTGCAGTCACCTCGACCGTCTCGCTGACCGCGACCGTGAACCGTCCGTAGTCCCGCAACGTGATTGGTACGTGAAACACCATGCCCGGTTCGATCGCGACATCGACCCCCCGATACAGGCTCAGGATATTCCCCTCGCCCCAGTCCGGCGCGAACGCGATACCGATACTGTAGCCGGAGCGCTTGCGGTACGCCTCGGTGCACCCGGCGGCATCGATCACCGCCTGCACTGCGTCGTGCACGCCGGCACAGGTCTGTCCGGGCCGCAACCTCTGCACTCCCGCCGCGAACGCTTCACGGCACACCTCGTACCAGTCACGCGCCACCTGGGGCACGCGTCCGACCGCCACGGTGCGAAATGACGCGGCATGGTAGCGGTGGTGGCATGCCGCGGTTTCCAGCACCACGACGTCGCCCTTGCGGATACGCCGCCGGCGCCAGGTCGCGTGCGGAAGACCCGAGCGCGGTCCGGAGACGACGAACGGCTCCATGCCGACGTATTCCGAGCCCGCCTTGATGGCCGCATGCATGACCTCCGCAGCGACATCGTTCTCCGTCGCACCCGCGTGAACCGCCGCAAGGCCCGCACTCATGCCCGCGTCGTTCGCCCGCGCGGCGGCGCGAATTGCGGAAAGCTCGCGGGCGCTCTTCACCCGGCGCAGCGATTCGACGATTCCGCCACCGTCCTCCATGGTTCCCAGCCGTGTGCGCAGTCGGTCGAACAGGTTCGCAGTGAGAAACCAGGCATTGCGATCGATTGCGATGGTCCGGCCCTTGAATCCGCGAGATTCGACGATATCGGCCACCGCGTCGGCAGGGTTCGCGTCGTCCGCATAGCCGACGATGCGCGAGAGGTAGGTATTCGCACGTGCGTTGTGCGCCTCCAGCCCACGCAGCATCAGGAACGCCGCACCCTTGGCCGGCACCGCCAGACACTGGAACGTGTAGTAGCCGGGAGTCTGCTGGCCGCTCAGCCAGAAGATGTTCTCCGCTCCACTGGTCAGATAGAGATCGATGCCGGCGGCAACGAGGGCGCGCTTGAGGCGTCGCTGCCTCGCGTCGATTTCTTCTTTCGGAAATGCGGCGTCGCTGCCTCGCGCCACACCCTCCTCGGCTCGCTTCCTCGCCATCGAATGCCCTCCCCGTGTGTAGGAAGCATTGTTGCGCTTCGGCAAGTCCGGCGCCACTTCCATCGCCTCCCGGCAGCAATTCCCGCCAGCGCCTCGAGGTGCTGCTCCCGGCGCGGTTTCGAACCGATTCCGGCCGTCCGGGCGCTTGATCCGGTCCGTTTGGCGGGCGATTTCGGGCTTGGCGGGAATTGCTGGCCTCCCGAGATGCCCGGCGAACCGCCGAAACCGCGGTCATCGCGGTGATTCGTCCGTATCGCAAGCGACGGACGAAAGGTACGCTTTCCACCGCTCCACGCGGCTCGTGCCCGCATTCTGCCCGCGGTGCGCGCTATAGTTGTCGGGCCGGTCCATCGACCCGGAGTCCGACAATGGATGCCACGACGAGACTGAAGACTCTCCCGCCACGCAACCGGCCTCGCCGGCTCCGGCACTCCGCGCGGCTCCGCGCGGCGGTGCGCGAGACGGTGCTCACCCCGGCCGATTTCATCTACCCGCTGTTCGTCGTCCACGGCGAGAACGTCCGCGATCCCATTCCGTCGATGCCGGGGATCTGCCAGCTCTCCGTCGACCAGGCGATCGAGGAGGCGGGCAAGGCGGCGGCGGCAGGAATCTCCGCGGTGCTGCTCTTCGGCATCCCGGCCTCCAAGGACCCGATCGGCAACGAGAACTTCGACGACGACGGCATCATCCAGCGGGCGGCTCGCGCGTTGAAGGACAAGTTGCCCGAGCTCCTCGTCGTCACCGACGTGTGTCTGTGCGAGTACACCGACCACGGGCACTGCGGGGTGCTGAACCACGAGAATCCGGTGCTCCCGGCCGGCTACGTACTGAACGACGAAACCCTCGACGTCCTCGCCCGCGTTGCGGTCAGCCACGCTCGGGCCGGTACGGACATCGTCGCTCCCAGCGGCATGATCGACGGCATGGTCGCCAGTATCCGCGAGGGGCTCGACGAGTACGGATACGACCACATCCCGATCATGTCCTATGCCATCAAGTACGCTTCGGCGTTCTACGGACCGTTTCGGGACGCGGCGCAGGGGGCGCCGAAGTTCGGCGATCGTCGCACCCACCAGATGGACCCCGGCAACGTGCGAGAGGCGCTCAAGGAGGCCGCGCTCGACATCGAGGAGGGTGCGGACTTCCTGATGGTCAAGCCCGCACTCGCCTACCTCGACGTCATCCGTCGGGTGCACCATGCGCACCCGGAGGTGCCGATGGTGGCGTACAACGTGAGTGGGGAATACTCGATGGTCAAGGCGGCCAGCGAACGCGGCTGGCTCGACGAGCGTTCGATTGCGCTCGAGAACCTCACCGCGATCAAGCGGGCCGGTGCAGATCTGATCATTACCTACCACGCGCTGGATGCAGCGCGCTGGCTCGATGATCAGCCTCCCGCGGAATCGTCGTGACGGGACGTCGCGGGAAACTTCAGGCCGCGCGCACGTAGTACAGATAGGTATCGAAGTCGTACGGCTCCTCGATGCCGCTCTCGGGATGGAACAGCGACCGCGGCCGGGAGCTGAGCGGGCCCAGATAGACGTGCAGCGCTCGGCAAGGCTCTCCGGCGTCGGCGCTGATTGCGTGCACGGTACGTTCTCGCAGCGCAATCACCTCGGCGGGACGAACGACTCGGCGGGTTGCCAGCCGTGCCCGGCCTTCGGTGCGGCGATAGAATCGATTCCGCTCACCGCCTTCGAACACACCGATCACCGCGCACATCGCATGGTCGTGCGGCGGCTGATAGTGGCCGGGTTCGGTTTCCACGACGGTCACGGTTGCCGCACCGTCTTCGAACAGGGTCCGATCGTGACCGAGCAGCATATCTCCGCTGCGGCGGGCATGGATCGAATCGAGCCGCGGCAGGGTAACGACTCCGGAGGCGAGCGCACGCACGGCTTCGCGCACCACCGCCCGGGTCGCGGTCACCGGATCGTTCGCCGAAGCCGCATCCCGACATTCGTTCACGAACTGCCTGGTATCGAAGGGCGTAGCCATGACGCTGGGCTGGTGGCTGCCTGACGGGGTCGTACAGCATGCGGAGTGACGCCGCCGGGAGCAACCCCCGATTCTGCGTTTTCGATGTCGAATTCGTGCTGATTGCGCCTCCACGGCGCCTCACAGCGACTTCAATCTCGATTCGGGGATCGCGCGCGGGACTCCCGTGCAACCGCGAGCGCGTACCGAGCGTACACGATGCGTCCGTTTCATTGCGTCGAATCGGAGGTCCCGCGGGACGAAACCTGACTTCGCATGATCCGCGGGCGAGAGACGGTCAGGGCCGTGCGAGCACCCGCTGCAGCCAGTTTGCGATGTCCCTGATTTCCTCCGGACATACCGAATGGGGCATCGGATAGGTATGAACCTCGACGGTGTACCCGAGTTCGGCCATTGCGGCTCGGGAACGCTCCGACAGCGCCAGTGCGATCACCGGATCCTGACTTCCGTGCGCGAGAAAAATCGGCACGTCCCGATTCGCGGGATGCGCCTCGGCCGCCAGCGATGGAGCGGACGGCAGGTAGGCCGAGAGGGCCAGAATTCCAGCGAGTCGAAACGGAAAGCGAAGCCCTCCGAACAACGCGACGGCGCCACCCTGAGAGAACCCCGCGAGGACGATCCGTTTACTGTCGATGCCGCGGGTTGTCTGCTCGTCCACCAGAGCCCGCGCGATTCCGGCCGATTCCTGCACCCCTTCTTCGTCCGGCCGGCGGTCGAGCTCGGCGCCGGTGATGTCGTACCACGCACGCATCGCCATTCCGCCGTTGATGGTGACGGGGCGCACCGGTGCGTGCGGAAACACATAGCGGACGTCATCGAGCCCGGCGCGGGAGAGCTCCGCGGCGACCGGTTCGAAGTCATGCCCGTCGGCACCGAGGCCATGGAGCCACACGACGGCGGCCGTCGCGGCCTTCGACGGTTCAACCACGATCGGCGGGTCGAGTGCCGCCAGGGCAGTCTCGCTCACGATTGTCGTTGCCGGGCGCGACGCGCCGAATCGCCACGCCTCGTGCCGGAACGGCTTCGACCACCGCTGCCGCGCCTGTCGGACAACCGTGGACGGCGGCGCCGCGCCGGCGGCTCGGGGTCGACCATCAGCTCCGCGCTCGCCACCTCGGCCGGAATCGACTGCCCGATGAAGGCTTCGATGTCGGTGAGCGAATAGCAGAAGCGCTCGCAGGAAAGACTCACCGCGTCACCCTTCGCGCCGACGCGTGCGGTCCGGCCGACCCGATGGACGTAGTCCTCGGCATCCTGCGGCAGGTCGTAGTTGAAGACATGGCTCACGTCCGGAATATGCAGCCCCCGGGCCGCCACGTCGGTGGCCAGGAGGATTGGCAGATCGCCACGGGTGAATCGCTGGAGCAGTGCGAGGCGCTTCTTCTGGGGGACGTCGCCAGTCAGCATGCCGGCCAGGAACCCGTTTCCGTCAAGCCACGCATCGACCTTTTCCGCCTCGCGCTTGGTATTGAAGAAGATGATCGTGCGGGTGACGTCCATCTGCCTGAGCAGTCCGATGAGGAGCGGAATCTTGTCGTTCTCGCCGACGTGATAGAGGCGCTGACTGACGGAGGCGACGGTGACGTGATTCTCGGGAGTCGCGTCGACCATCTTCGGTGAGTTCATGTGCTCGTACGCAAGCTCGCGGACCCGCATCGAAAGCGTGGCAGAGAACAGGAGACTGAGCCGCTCCTGCGGGGGCGGCATGCGTCTGAGCAGGTAGCGGATGTCGCGTATGAATCCGAGATCGAACATCCGGTCCGCTTCGTCGAGTACCGCCACCCGCACTGCGTTCAGGTGGAATACCCTTTGCTTGAAGTAGTCGATGAGCCGTCCAGGGGTACCTATGAGCACGTCGAGACCGTCGCGAAGCATCTGGCGTTGCGACTCGTAGCCGGTCCCGCCGAACACGACGCCGAACCGCAGTCCGGTATGCACACCAATCTGTTCGGCATCCCTGTGAATCTGGACCGCAAGTTCGCGAGTGGGGGCAATCACGATAGCCCGAGGCTGCCCCTCTCCTGATTCCGGCCGACGTGGCTCGCGCAGCAACCGGTTCATGATCCCCACCAGAAACGCAGCGGTCTTTCCGGTCCCGGTCTGCGCTTGTCCCTCGACATCACGGCCGGCGAGCAACGTCGGCAGTGACTGCGCCTGAATGGGGGTGCAGTATTCGAAGCCCGCATCCTCGATGCCGCGCAGGATTGACGGTTCGAGATCGAGACTCGCGAATTTGACGTCGGTGAGCAGCCGCTCGGTCATCGGCGCTCCGGAGGCAAGTTGCCGAAGTTGCGGGCGAGCGATAACGCGCGACCCGCGACACCGGCAGGTGGTGTGTCCACGCGAATTGAGTTCATCCGGATTTCCATGGTGATGCACATTCGACGTTTCGGGAATAACTTGTTGACTTCCAGCCAGTTCCATTCGGCGCCTTCGTTCGGGCAGTCCGAACGGCGCAATAATGCTTCAATTCGCGCTTGAATTGCCGAATCGAATCCGACCACAATCGCTCACGTTCGACACTTGGAGGCAACCGCAGTGAGCGACAAGATCGTTCATGTCACCGACGGAAGCTTTGAGGCCGATGTCCTCAAGGCCGAGGATCCCGTACTCGTCGACTACTGGGCCGAGTGGTGCGGCCCGTGCAAGGCGATCGCACCGATTCTGGGCGAGATCGCGGAAGAATACGCAGGACGGCTCAAGATCGCAAAGCTGAACATCGACGAGAATCCATCCACTCCGCCGAAGTACGGAATCCGAGGAATTCCGACCCTGATGCTCTTCAAGGACGGAAACGTCGAGGCGACGAAGGTGGGCGCCCTCTCGAAATCTCAGCTCTCGGCGTTTCTGGACAGCAACATGTAGACGTGGACGCTCGCGGGTGCACCGGTACCGTGGGTGCGCCCGCGACATCATGCGAGAATCGTATTACCTGACGGAGGAAGACCCGCGCGATTCGGGTGGACGGTGCCGAAACACCGTGATAGCTTTGACCTTCAAAGGCGGCGCCCGCAAGTACGTCTGACGCCCCGAACACTCCATACAGCCTCACGGCCAAAGTCCAGAGTCGATCCGCGCGCCCCCTGCGTCGGCGTTCGTCTGCATCAATCCAATTCCCACGCGCCCCACCAGCGCGAAGTCATCAATGCCAAATTCATGAACCTTACCGAACTGAAGCAAATGCCGGCGCCGGAGCTTCTCAAGCTCTCGCAGCAGATGGGCATCGACGGGGTGGCCCGGCAACGCAAGCAGGACATCATCTTCACCATACTCAAGGGCCACGCGAGACGGGGTGAAGACATCTACGGAGACGGAGTACTCGAAATCCTCCAGGACGGATTCGGGTTCCTGCGTTCAGCCGACAGTTCCTACCTTGCCGGCCCTGACGACATCTACGTCAGTCCCAGCCAGATTCGACGATTCAGCCTCCGAACCGGCGACACCATTGCAGGGAAGATACGTCCGCCGAAAGAAGGAGAACGCTACTTTGCGCTTCTCAAGGTCGACGCGATCAACTACGACAGTCCCGATGCATCCAAGAACAAGATGCTGTTCGAAAACCTCACGCCGCTCTTTCCGAGCGAGCGTCTGCATCTCGAACGCGGCAACGGCAGCACCGAAGATCTGACGCCCAGGGTCATCGATCTGATCGCACCGATCGGCAAGGGGCAACGCGCGCTTGTCGTCTCTCCCCCGAAAGCCGGAAAGACGATGATGCTGCAAAGCGTCGCGCACTCGATCATGTCCAACCACGAGGAGTGCTACCTGATCGTGCTCCTCATCGACGAGCGGCCCGAGGAGGTCACGGAGATGGCACGCTCGGTGCGCGGCGAAGTCGTGTCCAGCACCTTCGACGAGCCGGCGAGCCGTCACGTGCAGGTGGCGGAAATGGTGATCGAGAAAGCCAAGCGCCTTGCCGAGCACAAGCGCGACGTCGTGATCCTGCTCGATTCGATCACCCGGCTCGCTCGCGCGTACAACACCGTCGTACCTTCCTCGGGCAAGGTTCTCACCGGCGGCGTCGACGCCAATGCACTGCAGCGGCCGAAGCGTTTCTTCGGCGCTGCGCGCAACATCGAGGAAGGCGGCAGCCTCACCATCGTAGCGACTGCCCTCGTCGACACCGGCTCGCGAATGGACGACGTCATATACGAAGAATTCAAGGGCACCGGCAACAGCGAAATTCACATGGAGCGCAAGATTGCCGAGCGGCGCATATTCCCGGCCATCAATATCGACCGGTCGGGCACGCGACGCGAAGACTTGCTTGTCAGGGCGGCCGATCTTCAGAAAGTGTGGATTCTCCGCAAGCTTCTCGCGCCCATGGAAGAGGTCGCGGCGATCGAGTTCCTGATCGACCGTCTCAAGGCGACGAAGACAAACTCCGAATTTTTCGACGCGATGAGACGGCAATAGTCCACTCTCCCGGCTCCGATTCGATACCGTCTGTCGTTCGGGCCGGGCTCGATCCCGCGTCGTACCACTCCTCGTTCCAGATTGCCCGGAAGTGTCGAATTCTCCGGGTGCACCACCCACAAACGATTTGACCAACCGGAAAGTCTTGCCGCAACCGCGAGGGTAACGCCAACGCCTTCGCAGACCCGGCAGCCGGAGCAAAGCGCCTGCCAAACCCCAGCAGGAATCGGCTGATTCTCTTGCGTCGCGAAAGGTATATCTTGCGCGCGACGATGATTGAATGTTGCCAAAAATGTAGTAACCTTGCGGCGTCGGTCCGTGCAGCACGGGCGGAAACAGTCAGCCGTTAACTCGCGAATTGCCGGAGGTGTCGACAAGGCAAACGCTCGAAGGCAGTCTCGTTTCCCCCCGTTCAAACGCTCAGGTTCGACCAGTGCACATCAGGGAGCAAACTCCACTCATGGCAAATCTTGCTAGTGCTTTGAAGGAAGAAATCAGCCGACTCGCACGTAAGGAAGTCCGCCAGCAGACGGCAGGAACGGCCAAGACAGCAGCCCAGTGCGAGCGCGAAATTGCCGCATTGAAACGCCAGATTGAAGAGCTCCAGAACAAGCTCTCTTCTCTGCGAACGCAGGACACACCCGGTTCGGCAATCAGCAAGCAAACGACGAACAAGAAGGCCGCAACGAAGAATCGGACTGCCAAGACCGCATCCAGTTCCGGCGAACAATCCTCGCGTGCGCGCTTCTCGGCCAAGGGTTTGAAAGCAAACCGCGTACGTCTCGGACTGTCCGCCGACAGCTACGGCAAACTCGTCGGTGTTTCCGGCCTGTCCATCTACAACTGGGAACAAGCAAAGGCGCGTCCCCGCGAGAGCAGCATCGCGGCATTGATGGCGATTAGAGGTATTGGCAAGCGCGAGGCTGCAAAGCGCCTGGAAGCGCTCGCAACATCGCAACCGAAGGCGAAGACGAAAGTGAAAGCCAAGTCGACCCAATCGCCCAAGAACACGAAATCCGCGGGCGAAGGCCAAACCAAGAACGGAAGCTGATCGAGCTGTATCGTGTGTCCGACCGCACACGGCCGGACGCACGATTCGAACCCTGCCCTTTCCTTCCCGTTCCGGCAGTGCCAAGCGACACCGCCATAGGCCTCACGCCCATGGCGGTTTTGCATTCCAGCGTTCCCAGCAAGTCGTTTCCGACGTCGGGTATCTCCTCGTGGGCCCGAAATTCCCTCTTGGATATCCCAACGGAATACAGCAATGGAACTCTGCATCGTCCGGAATCTCGAACATTGCGTAGACCCGTTCCATTACCTGGGGGTGCAAAGTCGTAAGCACCGACCCGATCCCGAGCGCGCGCGCCGCAAGCAGAAGATTCTGTACCGGGGGGTACACCGAGTGGGCGGCCTCCTTGCCGCCAACCGACAGCGCGAGGACGATTGCCGGAACATTCACCATTTCGTCGGCAAGCCGGGACGGCATTACATAGACGGATCCCGGTGGAATGTCGTCCTTGCCGGTCCAGCCGTATTCATCCCGGCGCTTCGCCCACCACGCTTCATGGTAAAGCTTGCCGAACTCCCTGAGTCGATCCTTGTCCCGCACCACGAGAAACCTCGCCGGCTGGGAGTTGCCGCCGCTGGGTGCCTTGGAGGCGGCATCCAGAACAATCTTCAGGTGGTCTTGCGAAATTGGTCGATTCGGGTCGAGACGACGGATTGCACGTTGGGTGAACATCGCCTCGCCGATGGGCATGTCGAGTTCGGGTGGCGCTTCGATGCGTGTCATTTCCATGGAGCAAGTCCTCGATTGTCTGAATTCGTACGACAAGTCTTGCACGGATGTGACGCAAAGCGGAACCGGTCACGGACCTGCGGTTCGAGCCGGGATCCTTCGAGAACACCGATCACCCGGCGAAATGCAACGATTCGGCGCAAGAGCGAACGATATGCCTCGGCCGGATTGCGGCGATCATCCGTCGCAATGAATTTCCCTTATGGCGCACCAGAACATACTAAGGCCCAATCTTTATCGACACCGCAACGGCAATGCGGAATCTCGCCGCCAGCATGACGCCGGAAGAGACATGACACCTGGAGGCCGAAGCCTGGGAGGACTTCCTGGACATGACCGTCGGACATTGCGGGGTGTGGGCCGGCGAGAATATCGAGCCCGACAAGGAGATGTCGGAGCTCATGCCTACCGAACCCTATCTGCTCGGCAGTCACGCCGGATGCGCAGGAATGAAGCAACTCGTCAAGGACTGATCCCGATTTCAGAGAACCGCCATCGCCGCATGGGTGTCCGGCGCAAGGACGAACCGCAGGTCGAGAACATCTACTTCGTCGTCAGGGAGTCCCATTGCCTCGGTCACGAAGAGCCGCACCGGCAGACCGTCGCCGATTACCGAACCGAGCAGGGTATCGAGCACCACGACGAGATGAACCGCGAGTGGCGGGATATCGTTCTCAAGAAACGCTCGAGCGGCCCGACCGTCGGCGCACCGTCGGCACGCAGCCTGCAACTGTTCGACATGTGCAGCTACGACGTGGACAGCTTTCGCGCGTTCGTCCAGTCGGACGGCTTTCGCGGCCTGTTCGACGCAGACGACGCCGCTCTCGAGGAACTCGCTCGTGACGAAGACAAGCTCCTCGCGTTCAGCATGCGATTTCTGAATCAGGTGCTGTTCGGCGTGGAGTCCATTCCGATTCGACCTGGTGCCCGCGAGCGTCGAATCAGCAAGCGCAAGGCGGTGTGGGCTGCCCGGCGCCGCGACGCCGTGGCCCGACATCGCGAGGATCTCGAAAGGCAGCAGTACGGCGAATGAGCCACGGCTCCCGCGTTATCCGGGCATAAGGAATCCTTTGGGCATCGCGTCATCGAGTTGTACGATAATCGGACGTTCCGGAAGTTCCTTCGCTGCGCACGACGGCGACACAGAGATCGATATCCATGCTGACCAACAATCCCTTTGCCGAGCTCGTGGCGCCCATAACGCCGGGGGTCATGCAGACCTATGTCATCGTGATGGTCATTTTGGTGGTGGCCGGCACCCTGTACGATGTCATTCACAAGAAAAGCGCCAGGTACTTCTTTGAGAACTGGCGCAGCGCGAAGAGCAGGGGATCGAGGCAGATCGGCGCAGGCGAAGTGCTGTCGATGGCAATCCAGACGCTCTTCGTCGAAGTGCTGACGTCGGCAGAGTTCTGTACCGCGCGCCGCAGGATCGCGCATCTGCTGACGATGTACGGCTTTGTCGCCTACGTCGTCACCACTGCCCTCATGGTCTTCTGCTACCCCACCTCCGAGGCCGAGGCTCCCGCCATCGTTCCGGCGCTGTGGCACATCGGTGCCCTGATGGTGTGCGTCGGCGGATACTGGTTCTGGTTCGTCATTCGTGCCGACGTCTCGGCCGAGGGCAATTCTCCGTTTCGCGTCATTCACGCGGACCTGTTCATCCTCTCGCTTCTCGCAAGCGTGACCCTGGGTCTGATCTGGTCGTTTTCCCAGGACGGCGAAGCTTCGTGGTGGACGAATCTGTTCTTCGCCCTCTACGTCATCGCCACCACCGTGCTGTTCGCATCGGTGCCGTGGTCGAAGTTCGCACACATGTTCTTCAAGCCTGCCGCGGCATTGCAGAAACGTGTCGCCGAGGCGGACGGGTCGCGCAGCAACCTGCCGCCCCCCGCCGACAAGCCGGAAATATTCGGCAGCGCACGCCGGTTGCCCGAGAACTACTGAGTCACCCATCAACCCAAATCATCGGCCGAATCCCATGCCCACTTTCGTCTACATGACGCGCTGCGATGGCTGCGGACACTGCGTGGATGTCTGTCCGTCCGACATCATGCACATCGACAAGACCTATCGCCGCGCCTACAACATCGAACCCAACATGTGCTGGGAGTGCTACTCCTGCGTCAAGGCCTGCCCCCAGAACGCCATCGACGCGCGCGGCTACGCCGACTTCGCCCCGCTGGGACACAGCGTGCGCGCGTTGCGCGAGGAGGCGAAAGGCACGATTTCCTGGCGAATCGAATTCCGGGACGGACGGGTGAAGAATTTCGTCTCTCCGATCCGGACCACTCCATGGGGATCGATTCCGTCACCGGCCGAACTGGCCCCGCCGAGCGCCGACGCCATGCATTCCCAGGAACTCGCGCACGAGCCGGATGCCCTCAACATTGCGAACCTGCCGGCGCTCGCGCCGGACCAACTCAAGCAGGGAGTGGTCTAGTGGGACTCTTCAACCGGCGGAAGACGGTAAACGTGGATGCAGACATCCTGGTGGTCGGCGGAGGCATGGCCGGCTGCGGCGCCACGTACGAATCCAGGTACTGGGGACGCGACCTCAAGATCGTGTGCGTCGAGAAGGCGAACATCGAGCGCAGCGGCGCGGTCGCGCAGGGCCTGTATGCGATCAACTGCTACATGGGAATGCAGTGGGACGAGAACCAGCCCGAAGACCATGTCAGGTACGCGCGAAACGACCTCATGGGCCTCGTGCGCGAAGACCTCGGCTACGACATCGCGCGGCATGTCGACTCCACGGTGCACAAGTTCGAGGAGTGGGGACTGCCCATCATGCGGGACCCGGAGACCGGGCGCTATCAGCGTGAAGGGAAGTGGCAGATCATGATCCACGGCGAGAGCTACAAGCCGATCGTCGCCGAGGCAGCCCGCAAGGCAGCCACCGAGGTCTACAACCGGATCATGGTGACCCACCTGCTGATGGACGAGGGCAAGGACAACCGGGTGGCCGGCGCCGTCGGCTTCAATGTTCGTACCGGTGACTTCTACGTGTTCCGGGCCAAGGCGGTCATCGTCTGCGCCGGTGGGGCGTCACACATCTACAAGCCCCGGGCCGTGGGCGAGGGCATGGGCAGGACGTGGTATGCCCCCTGGAGCAGCGCGTCGGCATATGCGCTGCCGATTCTTGCCGGCGCCAAGATGACGCAGATGGAGAACCGGATCGTACTCACCCGGTTCAAGGACGGCTACGGTCCGGTCGGCGCCTACTTCCTGCATCTCAAGACCTACACGGAGAACGCGTACGGCCAGGAATACGAGTCCAGGTGGTACGACCACACGAAGGCGCTGGTCGGCGACTACATCGATCGCCACCCGGTACCGACCTGCCTGCGCAACCACGCCTTCCTCGAGGAGGTGAAGGCGGGCAACGGGCCGATTCGCATGGTGACGAAGGAGGCGTTCCAGGATCCGCACAAGGAGCAGGTCGGCTGGGAGAACTTCCTTGGCATGACTATCGGGCAGGCGGTGGTGTGGGCGTCTCAGAACATCGATCCCAAGCACATCAATCCCGAGCTGACGACCTCCGAGCCCTACGTCATGGGCTCGCACGCCACGTGCTCCGGCGCCTGGGCGAGCGGACCGTCGGATTACGCGCCGGACGAGTACCAGTGGGGATACAACCGGATGATGACCGTCGACGGCCTGTTCGGCGCCGGCGATACCATCGGCGGCACCGCCCACAAGTTTTCGTCCGGGTCGTTCACCGAAGGACGAATCGCGGCCAAAGCGGCCGTCAACTACGTGATGGATCTGCGCAACGAGCAGCCCCGGGTCAGCGAGCGGCAGTACGAAGACCTCAGGAAGGTCATCTACCAGCCCCTCGAGAACTACACGGTCGGCCGCAACGAAATCGTCGCGGGGACGGTGTCACCCAGCTACATCCTTCCCATCAACGGCCTGCAGCGGCTTGAGAAGCTCATGGACGAATACGTCGGCGGCATCAGTTCCCACTACACGACGAACGAGCCGCTGCTCACCAGGGGGCTCGAGCTGCTGGCCATGCTGAAGGAGGATCTGGACCACCTCGCAGCGGAGGATCTCCACCAGCTCCAGCGCGCCTGGGAGCTCCACCACCGGGTCCTGGCTTCGGAGTCGGTGACCCAGCACACGATGTTCCGCACGGAGACGCGGTGGCCGGGGTATTACTACCGGGCCGACCATCCCAAGCTGGACGACGAGGACTGGCACTGCTTCACCCTGTCCCGCTACGACCGGCACGCGGACGAGTGGGAGTTGGAGAAGGCTCCCGTTTATCACATCGTCGACTGACCGGTGACGGGCAGTCGACGCCAGGCTGAAGCAGCTATCACCGCGTAGGCCGGCGCTCAGGCCCCCGAGTGCCCCTTGAGCTCCACCCTGACGTTCTCCTCCGCCGACAACCCCTCGTAGTACTCGCGCAGGATGGCGAGGACCTCGGGGCGGCTGAAGGTATGCGGCACCTCTTCGCCCTCCGAGAGCATCTTGCGGAGCTTCGTTCCGGAGAGCAGCAGGCGGTCCTGCGGGTCGTGCGGACAGGTGCGCATCGACGCCATCTGCGCACACCGTGCGCACCAGAAGGTCCAGTCGATCCTGATCGGCTTCGTCTCCAGCGCATCGACATCGATCTCGTCGAAAATGTGATGCGCATCGAACGGTCCGTAGTAGTCGCCGACTCCCGCGTGATCGCGCCCGACGAGCAGGTGCGAGCAGCCGTAGTTCTGACGAAACAGCGCGTGCAGCAACGCCTCTCGCGGGCCGGCATAGCGCATGTCGAGCGGATAGCCGGCGTGCATGACGGTGTTGGCGACGAAGTAGTTCTCGATGAGGGTGTCAATCGCGCTGGCTCTTACCGCTGCCGGCACGTCGCCCGGTTTCAGGTTGCCCAGCAGCGAATGGATGAGCACCCCGTCACAGATTTCGATCGCAATCTTGGCCAGGTACTCGTGCGAGCGGTGCATGGGATTGCGAGTCTGGAACGCGGCGACGGTGGTCCACCCGTTCGCGTCGAATCGCGCCCGGGTCTCGGCCGGCGTCAGGAACAGTTCACCGAACTCGTCGGGGAAGTTGCCGGCCGAGAGCACTGTCAGGCGCCCGGCCAGATTCACTTCGCCCTGCTCCATCACCATCTTCACTCCGGGGTGATCGGCGTCCGTGGTGCGAAAGACGGAACGGCACTCGTGGGCCTTGTCGATGGTGTACTTTTCGGTGACCTCGAGGATCGCCATCGGTGCCGATTCTCCGGGGCCGACAAGCGCGATTTCGCTCCCTTCCCCGATCCCGCCGGCTGTGCCGGAATCCACCGAGAGCGTGATGGGAATCGGCCAGAACAGACCGTCCGCGGTACGCATCTCGTCGCACACTCCGCGCCAGTCCGCCTCGTCCATGAACCCGGCCAGCGGCGTGAATCCGCCGATGCCGAGCATCACGATGTCGCCCGCCTCGCGCGAAGACACCGGCACCGGAGGCAACCGCGCCGCGCGTTCCCGGTCGGTGGCGAGAGCGGCGCCCTCCGGCATCAGGGGCCGCAGCGACGTACCGCCGTGAGGGCGGACAAGACTTGTCATCGAAGATTCTCCTGGCCGCAACGAAGCGGACCGTGGGGCAAGCCGGGTTCACCGATTGGGGCAGTCGTGATGTTCGCGATGTGCGCCGGGACTCACCGTCCGGACAGACCGCACGGCGCGCGAGCCCCACCGAATTGACTCGGCCGCGATACATCGTGCCGTCCACCGACGGGACCGTGGCCACCTGCGGCAACCATAGGGAGATGTCCCGCCGCGGCCAACCAGTTTTCTCTTAAGCCGGCATAAACTACGCTTATCGCCCGAGCCAGGTCGCAGGGCGTCCAGACCGCCGATGAAGCCGCCCATCCTCTTTGCCCGATGCCGCGCCGCAAGCGACGCGCGGAGGTGCGCGGCGCTTGCCGGAGCCAGTCGGCCGACCACCGACCGCGAATCGTCAAGTCCGCCGAGCCCGGTGCGTCGGCGCAAGGTCTCGCGTCGCGTCGCTTGTTCGCGTCGCAGGCATTCACGGAACCACACCGTCCCCTCCCGTTGCGTTGCGTTGCGGGGTCGCCTCGCGCCTCCAAGCCTCGACCGGCCACGATGATCGACCGCCGGCTACAAGTGTTTCACGCGGTCGCCGAGCTCAAGAGCTTCACGCGCGCGGGCCAGCGCCTGCACATGACGCAGCCGGCCGTGACCTTCCAGATCCGGCAACTCGAGGAGCACTTCAACACCCGGCTGTTCGACCGCGAGCACAACCGAATCGAGCTGACCGCGGCTGGTCGACGGGTGGACGAGTACGCGGGACGCATCCTTGCGCTGTACTCCGAGATGGAGGGGGCGCTCAGAGAGCTGACCGACGACATGGCCGGCACGCTGATGCTCGGTGCGAGCATGACCATCGCGGATTACGATCTGCCGCGACTGCTGGTGCGTTTCAAGCGGCAGTTCCCGGAAGTGAACATCAATCTGTTGATGTCCAACACCGACGGCATCGTGCAGATGGTGGTGGAGAATCGCATCGACCTCGGGCTCGTCGAAGGCCCTGTGCACAACCGCAGCCTGGCGGTACGGCGTTACGATGTGGACAGGCTCGTCGTTGCACTTCCCCCAGGGCATGCGCTCGCGGACGAGCCTCGCATCCCGTTCAAAGCATTGCGCGGTGTCCCCCTGATATTCCGCGAAGAAGGCTCGGGAACCCGTGAGGTCTTCCTCGACCACGCCCATGCGGCCGGTTTCGGACTCGACGATTTCGACGTGGTCATGGAGCTTGGGAGCCCCGAGGCGATCAAGGGCGCGGTCGGGGCCGGGCTCGGCATCACCATCATCTCGATCGCAACCCTGCGCAAGGAAATCGAGCTGGGCAGCCTGCTGGCGGTGGATCTCGATCCACCAATCGAACGCCCGTTCTCGTTCGTGCATCAGAAGCAGAAATTTCGGGTTCCTGCCGTGGAGGAGCTGTTGCGTTTCGCCACCGGCGGCGGAAACGCGTAGCGCGACTACCGTTCCGGCGCCGGCGCTTGGGCCACTGGTCGATCCCGTCCGCGCGAACGTCGCAGTCCGCGTCCGCGGCCCCGGGTGATTCTCGTTCGCACGCGTGTCGCCATCCGTTTAGCATCGCGCGATGCCCGCCGGGACCTCATCGCATTCCCCGACCCGACCGCGAAAGCTCGATCCCGGCGACCCGCGCGGTATTGTCCTCGCACTGCTCTCCGCGGTCGGCCTCGGTCTCGCAATAGCGCTCGCACGCTACGCCTACGAAGGCGGCACCAACGGACTCACGGTGGCTTCGATGCGATCGATTGCGCTCGCCGCCGTGTTGTTCGTGTACTGCCGCGCGACCGGACGGTCACTGGCTCTGCGGGGCGCCGACCGCTGGCTATGCGCGTGGCTCGGAGTCTTGATGTCGATTGCCTTCTACGGAAACATCGGAGCGGTCGAGTACATCTCGATCGGGCTCACCGCACTGCTCTTCTTCACCTTTCCTCCACTCATCGGCGTGCTGCAGGCGATACTGGATATGGCGTGGCCTCCGGTGGCGAAGGTCGTCGCGATCGCGGTCGCGTTCGCGGGTCTCGCGACGATGCTCGGGGTCTCGCTGGGAGCGTCGGATCCCCGGGGGGTGGCACTGGTGCTCGGCGCCTCGATTGCAGTCGCGGTGAACTCGGTGGGTATCGTGCACCTGATCGGCCACATTCACCCGCTGGTGGGAATGTTCCACATGGCCGTCACCTCCGCGGTGCTGTTGCCGGTGGTTGCCCTCGCGACAGGCAGTGTGCAATTGCCTACAGCATGGAGCGGATGGGCGGGGACCGGCGCGGTCATCGCGCTGCAGTGCGCTTCCCTGCCTCTGTACTTCGTCGCCATCTCGCGCATCGGAGCGTTGAAGACCGCGGTTCTGGCGAATCTCCAACCAGTCACGAGCATTCTTGCGGCCCGGGTACTCTTCGCAGAGCTGCTGGGCGTCGCTCAGCTCGTCGGGGGAGCGATGGTGCTGGCGGCGATCGTGTTCATGCAGTGGTACGACGGCCGGACCAGGCCCCGGCGCACACCTTGACCGACATCAAGGAGGCGGCCGACGGCGGACCGTAGCTTGCCGGACGTCGAATGTCCGCCACGGCGCAGCGGGTCGTCCGGTTGGACGGTGCGAATCGACGATCGACGGGGTGAATGGCCGGTACCCCTGCGTACCGCCGGTGCCGAGGCGGTACACTGACGACAGCTCCACCCTCATCGTCTTGCCTCAGGTCCGCAAACGATGACCGAGACCTCACAATCTCCCACCGCCGGCAGTGAAGGGGCTCGCATGCCGCTTCTCGCCTGGAAGCCCGAGTACGAGCTCGGAATTCCGGACGTCGATCACGAGCACCGCGAGCTGTTCGACCTGATCAACGAACTCCACGCCAGTCTGTTCGAACCAGAGTCCCTGACGACCGTGCCCGGCTTCCTCGGCGAGTTGTTCTCCAGAATTTCGAGCCACTTCGCGCTCGAGGAGCGTTTGATGCGCGATGGGCGCTACGCCGAATTTCCGGCCCACAAGTCGGACCACGAGCGCCTCCTCGACGAGATCCGGGATCTGATGGACGACTTCGAGGACGGTGGATACGTGGATCTCGGGAGGTTTGCCGTCGCCCTGGAGCAGTGGTTCTCAGTGCATTTCTCCACGCACGACGCCGCGCTGCACCGGTGGAGTGCGTCTTCGGGCTGAACGTTGCCCCGGCCCTGCAATTCCGGAGCCTGCGCCCTCCCCTCGCGAATCGGGTAGAGCCGGCGACCGGTGCGCCAACGGTAGAGGTCCGGTAACGATTCCGTCGCTTTCGCTCGGCGGAGACTCAAGCCGCTCCGTTACCTCCACGCCCGTTCCAGTTGCTACCGGCGGGAACGACAGTTGCCGGGTGGGATGCTCACTCCCGGGGAAAACGCGCCTTTCCCGGCGCACTGAAATGTTGCGGCTGGGCACCTGAGCGATTTCGTGTCCGCACAATCACCTCGGATACCAGGGACGGCACCCACCGCCACGGCCGCCGTCTCCTGAGGCGTGCGTGTGTGGTAGTCGTTATCGCAGGCTCCCTGTGAACCCGACGACGACTCGACGTCGCAACCCCGGCCACCACATCACGGCGGCGGGCGACGATCCGCGAACCTGGCGACACCCTCGTAGGCGTGCGCGAGCTGCAACGCTTCGAAGTCGCACTTGGGCGGCGCGACGATCTGGATGCCGATCGGCAGCCCGTCCGAGGTGAAGCCCGCCGGCACCGATATGGAGGGGCACCCGGTCACGGTGATGGTGTAACAGGAGGCCATCCAGTCGACGTACGTCCCGAGCTCGACGCCGTCGATCTCCCGCACCCAGTCGGTGTCGACCGAGAACGGCGGCACCTGGGTGGTGGGACAGACGAGGTAGTCGAAGCGGTCGAAGAACTCGACGAGCCGGTCGAACAGCGCGGCCCGCTTTACTTCGGCGTGCGCGACGTCCATCACGCCGAGCGCGAGCCCCTGCTCGGTGTTCCAGATCACAGTGTCCTTCAGCGCCTCGCGGTGATCGCGGATGTGCGTCTCGTGGGACATGGCGAAGGCGAACGCCCGCAGGGTCTGGAATATCTCGTCTACGTCGGTGAGGTCGGGGTCCGCCTCCTCCACCGCACAGCCGAGCTCCCCGAAGCGGCCCACCGCGGCGCCGCACACGTCGCGAACAGCGGGATCGACCGGGTAACCGCCGAGCGTCGGGCTCCACGCGATGCGCGTCCCCTTGAAGTCGCGAACCAGGGGCTCTCGGAACCGACTCCCCGGTGTGTCCATGGAGAGCGGAACGCGCCGATCGGGCCCGACCATCGCGGAGAGGAGCAGGGCGACGTCCTCCACGCGCCGGCCGATCGGTCCGGCGACGCTGAGCGGGTCGTAGAGTGTGGTGCGGGGCCACACCGGGACCCGTCCCGGCGAGGTGCGAAACCCCACCACGTTGGTCCAGGACGCCGGGTTGCGCAGCGACCCGCCCATGTCCGTGCCGTCCGCGAGCGGGAGCATTCCGCATGCGACCGCGACCGCGGCGCCACCGCTGCTTCCCCCGCAGGTGCGATCGGTCGCCCAGGGATTCCTGGTGGCCCCGAACACCGCATTGAACGTCTGGGAGCCGGCGCCGAACTCGGGCGTATTGGTCTTGCCGATGATGATCGCGCCCGCCGCCCGCAGGCGTTCGACGTAGAGGTCGTCCAGGTCGGGCACGAAGTCGCTGTAGATCGGCGAGCCGAACGTGGTGCGCATGCCGCGGGTCAGGGTGAGATCCTTGCACGCGATGGGCAGGCCGTGGAGCGGTCCCGGCGCCTCGCCCCGGGTGAGGGCCGCGTCCGCCGCCCGCGCGCCGTCGAGGGCGGCCTCCGGATGCAGGGTGACGATGGCGTTGACCTTCGGGTTCACCGCCTCGATGCGGTCGAGGTAGCGGGTCATGAGCTCCTCGGCGCTCAGCTCGCGCTCTACGAGCCGGCGCACCAGGTCGCGGGCGGGGGCGAAAACGATCTCGGAGTCCTGGGGAGGTTTGTCCGGCATTGGATTCATGGCCTCATGTTGTGGCAGCCCTGTCGTGCGCTACAAACGATGTACCTCAGTCAGCCCGGCCATCCGTCGGTCCAGCGTCAACACTTCCAGACCTTCATGGGCGTAGCCGCCGGCGATGAGGCGGTCGAACAGGCCCGGGCCGCCGGTCGTCTCGAGAGCCGCAATCACCGATCGTCCGTTCAACGGGGCGACCAGGCCGCTGCGCAGTGCATCGCGCAGGGACGCACGGGCGTCGGTCCTGGATACCCCGTAGTGATGTTGTACGGCGACGTAGGTCTCGCCAATGACCTGGTTCGACGCGAACACTTCGGCGCCCCCGTCCACCAGATCGTGGAGCCTGCTCACGCAGCGTTCGAATTCCGTCTCCGGATGTCTGGTGAGCAATCGCACCAGGACCGAAGTGTCAATCCCGAAGCGCCGGGTCATATGGCGTCTTCCGGAATGTCGCGATATCGAACGGTGGATGTGCGGGCGGAATCTTCGCGTGCAGCGTCCCCAGAAGGGAACGATCGACGCGTCTGGGCCTCAGAACGAAACCGTCGGGTCCCTCGCTCAGCTCGAGCTGGTCCCCGGGACCCACACCCAGCGCTTCCAGAACCCGCGCCGGAAACGTGACCTGGCGCTTTGACGTGATCTTGACGACCATGTTCCGGCCTCCTTACGGAAACGATGCATTCGTAAGGTGAAAAAGTCAACAGCGGCGCTGGACGACTGGCACCAGCCGGCGCGCCAAGTCGATTGGGCGGTCGCAATCGAGGTATCCACCGCTACGGCCCGGGTAGTCGATGCCTGACACTCGCTCAAAGCGCCGAGAAGCAGACTGCAGGCTCGGTCTTCACTCATGTCCAACTCCGCACCCGCAGCCCCTGGAAGTCCTCGAAATCCCTGGTGTTCGCTCGGCCATCGGCGTTGCTGAAATTGCCGGTGCGCTACAGGTCGCGCAGATACTGCGCGTAGTACAGCGGCCAGGTCTCGACCCGTCCGTCCCCGTCCCCGCCGGGGCCGCCGACGAGCTTGATCGCGCGCCGGGGCTCGTAGCGCTCCACGTAGGACCGCAAGCTGCGGGCACGGGTGCGGGCGCCGCTCTTCACCTCCACGGGGACGATCTCGCCGTCGCGGCATCGGTGCAGAAACTCCATCTCCGCCTGGGCCTGTTGCCATCCGAATGTGGGATGGCCCACGCGGGCACTCAGCTCGGTCTGCACGAAGTTCTCCGCGACATAGCCCTTGAAGCTCACGTCCTGCGCGCGCTGATCCGCGTATGTCAGGCCGAGCATGTGTCCGAGCAGCCCCACGTCGAACAGGTACAGCCTGAAGATATTCTCCCGCGCCTGTGCCCGGAGCGGCGTCCTCGGCCGGCCATTGACGGGATGGCACTTGTGCACCAGCTTCGCCGCTTCCAGCCAGTCGATGGGACCGCGCAGCTCCCGGTAGCGGTGCTTGCGTTCGATGACGCCCCTGAACCGGTAACGCTGCACGGAGCCGTCCCGGCGCGCGGCGAGCTGGCGCGGGACGTTCGAGAACACCGCGTCGATGTGCTGCGCATGGATCCTGCCCGCGTACTTCCCGAAGTCCCGCCGATAGCCGGTGACAAGCTCGCGGTGAATCCGGCCGACGCCTTCGGCTCGATCGCGAACGCTTCCGGCCGTCTCGAACCAGTGCGCCACGGCTTCCGGCATGCCGCCGACGAAGTAGTAGTCGAGCAGGAGCGACCACAGCTCCTGGTGGACGGCCTGCCCGCGCCGCCGCTCACGGAACGCCCGCAGCAGCCTCGGGCGGTCGGCCGCCATCAGGAACTCCTCGAAACCGAGGGGGAACATCTCCAGTTGCCTGACCTTCCCGACCGGAAACGAGCCGAGCAGACCGACATTGGAGCCGGAGGCACAGACGAACGCCCGCGAAAGATCCTCCGCGAAGTACTTGAGCGAATCGACAGCGGGCTGACACTCGCCCACCTCGTCGAAGAAGACCAGATCGCGCTCGACGTCGATGCCTGCGTCGAGACGCAGCTCGATGTTCGAGAGGATCGTCCGCGGGTTCAGACTGTCAGCGAACAGGCCGGCGAGGGCAGGCTCGCGTCGGAAGTCGAGCCGGTGGACCCGGCGGAACTCCTTCGGGCCGAAGATGCGGTCGATGACATGGGTCTTGCCGACCTGCCGCGCCCCGTCGAGCAGGAGCGGCTTGCGGACCGGCTGCCGTTTCCACTCCAGCAGCTCATCGACCAGGAGGCGTTGCAGCACCAATGCAGACTCCGGTCCGCCAAGGGACTCGATTCACGACAGGGTAGCGTAAATCCGAATGGATTAGCCACTTTTAAGGCGATAATTATTCCTGATTTCTCTTTTTTATCCATATAAAAATGTCAAATTCTCCATTTTATTTCAGAGAAAGCAGCATGAGGCCACCGGTTCCACACCGGCTGTCGTCAGGCTCACGACGCGCTTCGGTGTCAGCCCGTGAGTTCAACCACTGCGAGTCCTGCCAAGCGGGCCACCGCGCGCTGCCGACGGTCAAGAGACACCAGCCCGGCAGCCTCCCGATTGAGTGCCGTAGCGACGTAACGGGTCGTCCCCGACGACGCACTTCGATTACTTCGCCCCCCCTCTGCGGCGGCGAGCACAGCGGCGAGATGGTGCTGGACGTGGCGAACGTTGAACGATCTCATGTCACACAAAATGCCTGACGCCGACGGATCATGTCATCGCGCACGCGAACTTCGGAACCGGTGCGGAACGGACGGATGATGGTTCGCGACGGGCGGCGATGCAGCGTCAGCGCGTGCGCCGCGCCAGCAGGGTATAGACCACCAGGAACAGCCCGATCATCAGCAGCGAGAACAGCGTCGACGCGGTCCCCAGCGCGAACAGCGTCGGCCGGATCCGCTGCGTCATCGAGGCGTTGATGTCGAGCGGCAGGGTGTTGTACTCGCCCGCGAGCAGGGTGGTGCGGGCGAACTCGTCGTAGGACAGGGTGAACCCGAACAGACCCGCCGCCACGATGCCCGGCGTGATGAGGGGCAGGGTGACCTCCTTGAACACCGTCCACTCGCTCGCGCCCATGTCGCGGGCGGCCTCCTCCAGGGAGCCGTCGAAGCGGTTGAACACCGCCATCATGACCAGGAAGCCGAACGGCAGGGTCCAGACCACGTGGACCCCGAGCGCCGTCGACCACCACGCGGGCGGGATGCCGATCTGCTTCAGAAGGGTGGCAAGCCCCAGGCTCAGCAGGATCCCCGGCACCATGATGCCGGTCATGATGGTGTAGAACAGGAGCCCCGAGCCGTAGAACCGCTTGCGGAACGCCATCGCGAACATGGTGGAGAACAGCGCTGTGATCACCATCACGATCAGCGCGAGGATGATGGAGCGCAGCATCGCGCCCTGCATGTCCCCGACGCTCGACGGCTCCAGCAGCTTGTTCCACCAGTACAGGCTCCATCCCCGCATGGGGAAGCTGGTCCCGCCCCGGCGGCCCTGGAACGACAGGATGAACATCGCGAACATCGGCCCGTAGATGAACAGCAGGAACACCACGTAGTAGCTGCTGAACAGCGTCTTGACCGCCGCCCGCTTCTTCCTCTCCGCCGTCCAGCGCCGCGCCATGTCAGAGCTGGCTCCGGATGTCCACGATGCGCAGGATGATGACCACACCGATCATCATCGCCAGCATCAGCATCAGCGCGTTGACCGCGGCGAAGGGGTAGTTGGCGATGGCATAGTAGTTGAGGATCACCGTGCCCACCGTGGTGGTCTTGCCGCCGTAGACCACCACCGCGGTCGCGAACTCGCCCATGATCATCACGAAGATGAAGATCATGCCGATGGCCACGCCGGGCAGCGACAGCGGCGCCACGATCTCGCGGAAGATCTGGAACGAGGTCGCGCCCATGTCGCGCGCGGCCTCCAGGATGTCCTTGTCGATCTTGGCGAGCGAGAAGAATATCGGCCCGACGCACAGGACCACGTAGAGCTGCACGAGCGCCATGGTGTAGCTGAACTCCGAGTACAGCAACACGGTCGACGGCTTCTCGATGACCCCGATCTGCATGAAGAAGTTGTTCAGCAGGCCGCGACGCCCGAGCATCGGCAGCCACGCCACGGCACGGATGAGGTAGCTCGTCCAGAACGGCACCATGCACAGAAGGAACAGCGCCATCTGCCACTTGAACGAGTGGATGTGCATGGCGAGGAAGTAGGCGATCGGATACCCCAGCAGCAGGCAGAAGAACATCACCGTGAGGGTGAACCGGAACGTCGACCACAGCGTCTTGATGAAGATGCTGGGCTGGAGGAACTTCCTCTCCTCCGGGTCGAAGAACCCTTCGGTGACGAAGTACTCCTGATAGTACTGGACCGTCGGGTCCGGCGTCATCCCGTGGCCGGTGGACGTCCAGAAGCTGAACACGATGATGCTCGCGAGCGGCACCACCAGGAACAGGAGGAGCCACGCCACCCCGGGCGCGATGAGCCACCCGACCGGGAAGCCGCCTTCGCGGCGTACCTTCTGCGCCGCTTCGACGACCTCCTCTGGAGCGGACGGCTGGACACCGATGAGGCCCCGGTGCCGAGTCTCGATGGCTCGTTCCACTCAGACGACTCCGATTCGGACCAGGGGGCAAGATGTCCGAAAGCACGAGGATACGACGAGACGCAGACCCGCGCGACACGTCGCTTGCGAATCGGTCGTCGCGAGTCGCGGCCGTGGCGGAATGGTCCGGCGCGATTCGCCCGCGAGTGGTGCCGACCCCGCAGCAACTCCCGCTACGCCCCGGAGCACTGGCGAAATCATCTCGATCGGGCCTCGGGAGCACCGAAATGACGGGGAAATCGTATGGTGAAGAGGTGATCCGGAGCGCCAGCGGGAATTGCTGCCGACCCCGACGGCACGTTGCCGGGGACCCACCGTCCCGATATCTTGTCCGCCGGACCAAACAGGAGATGAATCATCATGAAAGCACGATACCTCGCGGATCTGCGAAAGGACCTGACAAACGGCAAGATCGATCGCCGTCGATTCATCACCGCGGCGGTGGCGGCGGGCGTAGCGCTGCCCGCTGCACTCTCGATGCAGCGTGCCGTGCTGGCGGCGACGCCGAAGAAGGGCGGGCGGCTGCGCCAGGGTTTCTCGGCAGGATCGACCACCGAGAGCCTGGACGCGCTGAGGAGCACCGGCTCGGTGGTGGAGATATGCAACAACTGGTGCTGGGGCAGCAATCTGACCGAAGTGCAGCCCGACGGCTCCATCGGCCCGGAGCTGGCGGAGAGCATCGAGGCCAGCAACAAGGCCCGGACCTGGGTGTTCAAGCTGCGCAAGGGCGTCACCTTCCACAACGGCAAGTCCCTGACTCCGGAGGACGTGATCGACTCGGTCAACCGCCACCGCGGCGAAGACAGCGCATCGGCGGTCGCGTCGCTGTTCGCGTCCATCGTGGAAATGCGCAAGGACGGCGATGACCAGGTGGTGATCAAGCTGAATGCGCCCAACGCGGATTTTCCCTTCCTGCTCAGCGACTACCGGCTGGTCATCATGGCCTCCGAC
>JAJDUQ010000141.1 GCA_022826505.1 Gammaproteobacteria bacterium | reverse complement strand
TGGACTCATCACGCTGATGGCGCCCTCCCACCGTCATGAGGACCTGACCTGGATCTTCGACGACCTCGTCGAAACCGCGGGGGTCGCGCTGGCCGGGGCGGCGAGAAAGCTCCGCAGCCCCCGCTTGCGCGGACAGGGGGAGCAACACCCGGCACCGGAGTGGAGCCTGACTGCGCGTTCTACGTCGGCGACCGTGCCAGAGGATGTTTTGCGGCCCAGACCGAAGGGGAAGACGCACTCGACGCCTACCTCGAACGTACGCCGCCCGATCTGGTGGTCGAGGTCGAGATCACGCATGCGAATGCAGGCAAGGCCGAACGCTACGCCGAGATGGGAGTGCGGGAGCTGTGGCGGCTGCACGGCCGCAAGGGCCGGAAGGAGCTTCGCGCAGAGCTCCTTGCCCTGCGCGCCGGACACCCGCCGGAGCGGCTCGACGCCTCGAAGGTGCTCGAAGGACTGACCCCGGAGGATATCAGCGAGGCGGTGGGGGAGATGTGGGCCGGACACCCCCCCATCGAGCGAATGCGGGCAGTAGAGCGGATCGTGCAGCGCCGTCAGGACGGCAGCGTACGGGTCCGCGACGAGGCGGCGGCGTACTCCGCGGGCCCGGCTGCTACGGAAGGCACTCCGGGCGCGCGCACCGCTCCGGCGTAGATGCGCGGGGAAAGCGTTTCGGCAGCCAACGCCCGAAGGCGACTTCCCGCTCGTTCGACGCCCGCGACCGCAAGAATCTCACTGCCGGAGAGTGCACACGGCGCCGCGCCGCGATGCGCGCCGACTCGCGCCCGGTGGTCCGGACCTTCGCCGCGACGCCCGCGCGCACCCGGCGCCGTTCACTCGTCGGTCCGACGCTCCGCGTGTCGCCGGGAATCTCTCCTCAGGCAGCCGCCTTCAACGCCGGCTCGACACCGGGCGGAAAGGCGCCGTGGTCGATGTGGTACTGGAACTCGTCTCGGAAGTGACGCAGGAAGCCCTGCACCGGCCAAGCCGCGGCGTCGCCGAGCGCGCAGATGGTGCGGCCCTCGATATTGTTCGCGACATCCACGAGCATGTCCAGCTCCTCCTGCCGGGCCTCGCCGCGCTCGATGCGGCAGAGCACGCGGTAGAGCCAGCCCGTCCCCTCGCGGCACGGCGTGCACTGGCCGCACGACTCGGCGTAGTAGAACCTCGAGATGCGACGCAGCATGCTGACCATGGACGTCGTCTCGTCCATCACTACCACGGCGCCCGAGCCGAGCAGCGAGCCGGCCTTCTGGATGGAGTCGTAGTCCATGTCGACCTCCATCATCACGTCGCCGGGCAGGGGCGGGACCGAGGAGCCGCCCGGAATCACCGCCTTCAGCGTCCGCCCGTCGCGCATCCCTCCCGCAAGCGCCAGCAGATCGCGGAACGGGGTGCCGAGCGGCACCTCGAAGTTGCCCGGGCGGTTGACGTGTCCGGACACCGAAAAGCACTTGGTTCCGCCGTTGTTCGGCCGACCGAGTTCCATGAACCAGTCGGCGCCCTTTCGCATGATCGACGGCACGGACGCGAAGGTCTCGGTATTGTTGATGGTGGTCGGGCGGCCGTAGACCCCGTACTGGGCGGGGAACGGTGGCTTGAACCGCGGCAGCCCCTTCTTGCCCTCCAGCGATTCGATGAGCGCGGTCTCCTCGCCGCAGATGTAGGCGCCGGCACCGAGGGTGGCGTAGAGGTCGAAGTCGACGCCGGAACCGAGAACGTTCTTCCCGAGCAACCCCTTGCCATATGCCGAGGCCAGCGCCTGTTCGAAACGCTTGAACGGTTCATCCATGAACTCGCCGCGGATGTAGTTGTACCCGACTGTCGCGCCCATGGCATAGCCGCCGATGGCCATCCCCTCCACCAGGGCATGGGGGTTGAACCGCAGAATGTCGCGGTCCTTGCAGGTTCCAGGCTCGCTCTCGTCGGAGTTGCACACCGCGTACATCGGGCCGTCGTACCCCTTCGGCATGAAGCTCCATTTCAACCCTGCCGGGAACCCCGCCCCACCCCGGCCACGCAAGCCCGACTTCTTGACCTCCTCCACCACGGTCGCCGGCGGGATCTTCTCGGCAAGGATTTTCCGCCATGCATCGTAGCCGCCCACCCGCTCGTAGCTTTCGATGCTCCAAGGCTCGTCGAGCCCCAGCGTGGCATAGCAGACGGAATTGAGGGCGTCGCGGTTCATGGCTCGTCGAATGTGCTTGTCCGCGGTCCGGTGCTCATTCCAGTGCGTCCAGGGCCGCGTCGACCTTTTCGGGGGTCAGGTTTTCGTGATAGACGTGATCCACCATCATCATCGGCGCCCCGCAACATGCGGCCAGGCACTCCTCCTCCAGCTTGAGATGGAACCGGCCGTCGCCGGTGCTCTCCCCGACCCGGATGCCGAGCTTGCCCTCGATGTAGGCGAGAATCTCCTCACCTCCGCACAGCATGCACGAGATGTTGGTGCACACCGAGATGCTGTGCCGCCCGACTGGACGAGTCTCGAACATCGAATAGAAGCTCGCCGCCTCGTAGACCCAAATCGGGGGGAGGTCGAGGTAGGCAGCCACCGCGTTCATCATCTCCTCGGTCAGGTAGCCACGGTTCTGGTGCTGGGCCTCGCGCAGTGCCGCGAGCACCGCGGAGCGTCGCTGCTCCGGCGGGTAGCGCCCGAGCCAGGCGTCGATCTCCTGCCGGGTGTGCTCGCTCAGCACCTCGCACGCGCGCTCGGGCGTCATCGGCTGGGCGACGGACAGCGTGGCGGTGTCGGGCGACTGGGGCATCAGCGGTCGACCTCTCCGAACACGATGTCCATCGTCCCGATGATGGCGACCACGTCGGCCAGCATGTGCCCGCGAATCAGCTCGTTCATGGCCGCGAGGTGCGCGAACCCGGGCGCACGCACCTTGAGCCGGTACGGCTTGTTCGCGCCGTCCGAGACCAGGTAGACGCCGAACTCGCCCTTGGGGTGCTCGACCGCGGCGTACGCTTCGCCGCGCGGCACGCAGTAGCCCTCGGTGAACAGCTTGAAGTGATGAATGAGGGCTTCCATGTCCTCCTTCATTTCCTCGCGGGTCGGTGCGGTGAGCTTGTGGTCCTCGAGCATCACCGGCCCCGGATTGGCCCGCAGCCACTCGATGCACTGGCGGATGATTCGGTTGGACTGGCGCATCTCCTCGACGCGCACCAGGTACCGATCGTAGCAGTCCCCGTTCACCCCCACCGGGATGTCGAAGTCGATCTGGTCGTAGATCTCGTATGGCTGCTTCTTGCGCAGATCCCACTCGACACCCGAGCCGCGCAGCATCGCGCCGGAAAACCCGAGTTCGACGGCCCGCTCCGGCGACACCACACCAATGCCGACGGTGCGCTGCTTCCAGATGCGGTTCTCGGTCAGCAGCGTCTCGTACTCGTCGACGCGCTGCGGAAACCGGTCGGTGAACGCCTCGAGGAAATCGAGCAGCGAGCCTTGGCGTTCGACATTGAGTCGATCGAGGCGGCGAGTGCCCCGCCCCTCGGCGGCGAGGTGCTGCGGCATGCGTTCGGGCAGGTCGCGGTAAACGCCGCCGGGACGGTAGTAGGTGGCGTGCATCCGCGTACCGGACACCGCCTCGTAGCAGTCCATCAGGTCCTCGCGCTCACGGAAGCAGTACAGGAACACGGTCATCGCACCGATGTCGAGCCCGTGCGCGCCGAGCCACATCAAGTGGTTCAGGATGCGTGTGACCTCGTCGAACATCACACGGATGTACTGCGCGCGCAGCGGAGGCTCGACCCCGAGGAGCTTCTCTATGGCGAGCACGTAGCCGTGCTCGTTGCACATCATGGACACGTAGTCGAGACGGTCCATGTAGCCGATGCTCTGGTTGTAGGGCTTGCTCTCGGCGAGCTTTTCGGTCGCGCGGTGGAGCAGCCCGATGTGAGGGTCGGCGCGTTCGATGATTTCGCCATCCATTTCCAGCACGAGCCGCAGCACGCCATGCGCCGCCGGGTGCTGAGGCCCGAAGTTCAGGGTGAAGTTCTGAATCTCAGGCATCGACCGTTTCCACGGGTGCAGACCCGTCGCCGTGCCGCTCGTCCCTCCTGATCACCTTCGGGACGAGCGTCCTGGGCTCGATGGACACAGGTTCGTACACGACACGCCGCTGCGCCGGGTCGTAGCGCATTTCGACCTCACCGGAGAGGGGAAAGTCCTTGCGGAACGGATGCCCGACGAAGCCGTAGTCGGTGAGGATGCGGCGCAAGTCCGGGTGGCCGTCGAAAAGAATGCCGAAGAGGTCGAACGCTTCTCGTTCGTACCAGTCGGCCGCGCTCCAGATGTCACAGACCGACTCCACGACGGGTGGATCGCCCTGCGCTGTACAGCGAACCCGGATTCGCTGGTTGAACTCATGCGAAAGGAGGTGATAGACGACCACGAAGCGCGAACCCTCGTTGGCCGCCACGGCGCGGTCCCGGGCCTGCACGCCACGAGAAAAACCTTGACCGGTCGCCGACTCGCTCGTCGCCCAGTCTGCACGTCCGTAATCCAGGTAGTCGACTCCACACAGGTCCACGAGTTGCCCGAATCGCAATCCCTCCCCGTTCCGCAACTCGAGGCATGCCGTGCGCAACGCCCGCGCCACGGCCTCCACGACAACCTCCCCGCGCCGCGACACCTCCACACGCACATCGTTCCCCAGCCGCTCCTCGACCAGTGCCGCAAGGCGCTCGGCAGCGTCACGCATGCGTGAAGGCTCCTAGCTCGTCCGTATCAGCAGTTCACGGCCGCGGACACGGATCCGGCCGCATCGACTACCGTGAACTCGGTCAGGGCGCCCGACGTACCAATGCGTACTCGCGCCCGCAGCGGCTCGCGTTCGACCTGCCAATTCGGTCATCTCCACTTCTCCCGATTCGCGGCGGGGTGCCAGGCGCGGGTCAGCGCGCGATGGTGTGTTCTCGCCGAATCTTCTCGTGCAGCCGGATTATCCCGTAGAGCAACGCTTCCGCGGTCGGTGGACAACCCGGAACGTAGACATCGACCGGTACAATCCGGTCGCAGCCTCGGACTACGGAGTAAGAGTAGTGGTAGTAGCCGCCGCCGTTGGCACACGATCCCATCGAGATCACCCACCGGGGCTCAGGCATCTGGTCGTAGACCTTCCGTAACGCCGGCGCCATCTTGTTCACCAGCGTCCCCGCGACGATCATCACATCCGACTGGCGCGGACTCGGGCGGAAGATGATGCCGAATCGGTCCAGATCGTAGCGCGCCGCCCCCGCGTGCATCATCTCCACTGCACAGCACGCAAGTCCGAAAGTCATCGGCCACAGGGAGCCGGTGCGAGCCCAATTGATCAGCTTGTCCGCGGTGGTGGTGACGAATCCTTCCTCGAATCGACCTTCTATTCCCATTCGAGCGCCCCTTTTTTCCACTCGTAGACGAATCCGACCACGAGCACCGCCAGAAACACCATCATCGCGACAAAGCCGAAAACGCCAATGCGGTCGAGTACGATCGCCCACGGAAACAGAAAGGCGATTTCGAGATCGAAGATGATGAAGAGGATGGCCACGAGGTAGTAGCGAACATCGAACTTCATCCGAGAATCCTCGAATGCCTCGAACCCGCATTCATAGGGCGACAGCTTGTCGCCGTCCGGACGATTGGGGCCGAGCACGGCGCCCGCGGCAAGCATCGCGCAACCGAGCCCGATGCCCACAATCAGAAAGACGAGGATGGGGAGATAGTTCTCGAGCATGTCCCAATGTGACGCGACCGAACACTCACGATCGATCGGCATCTGCAACGACGAAACGATTTGGTGCCGAAGGCCGGACTCGAACCGGCACGCCCTAAGGCACTACCCCCTCAAGATAGCGTGTCTACCAATTCCACCACTTCGGCAATGACGTCACTCGGACGCCGGAGCTTGCGGTACATCCTGTGCGTTCGGTTCGCTGCCGCCACCTGGCAGCGTCGGCACGTCGTCATCCTCCCCTGCGGACTCGGAGGTCTCCGATACGGACTGCGACTGCACACGCTCGACCACGCTGCGGCGTTCTACCGACTGGCTGGAAATATACGCCAATGCCAGACTGTTCGCGAAGAACACCGCGGCCAGTCCGGCGGTCAGCTTGGACAGAAAGGAAGCGGGCCCCCGCGAGCCGAACAACGATCCCGAGGAACCGCCACCGAACGACGCACCGGCATCCGCGCCTCGACCCTGCTGCAACAACACCAGCGCCACCAACGCGACACAGATCAGGATCTGAACAATGAGCAGAATCTGTTGCATCTCATACCGCCGCTCGACAGATGTCGATGAATTGTTTCGCATCGAGTGACGCGCCGCCGATGAGCCCGCCGTCGACATCGGGCTCAGCGAACATCCGGGCCGCGTTCTCCGGTTTGACGCTGCCACCGTAGAGTATCCGAAGTCCGGCCGCCGCGTTCGGCGCCCGCTCCGCGACGCATCCCCTCAAGAACGCGTGCACCTGGTTGGCCTGCGACGGCGTCGCGGTTCGCCCGGTGCCAATCGCCCATACCGGCTCGTAGGCAATCACGAGACGTGCGAGTTCGTCTTGTTCAAGACGTTCCACGACCACTTCGAGCTGGCGGGCAACAGTGGTCTCCGTCCGCCCCGCCTCGCGCTCGTCCAGCGTCTCGCCGACACAGACTACGGGAGAAAGTCCGGCCGCGAGCGCCAGACTCGCCTTCTCCGCGATATCGGCGTTCTTCTCGCCATGAAGCGTGCGGCGTTCGGAATGACCGACCAGTACGAAGCTGCAGCCGGCGTCGGCAAGCATTGTCGCCGAAATCTCGCCAGTATATGCCCCGTCCTCCACGCCCGCGCAGGTCTGTCCGCCGAGTCGGACTGGCGCGTCCCCGATCGTCTCGCCCGCATCGGTGACGTAGACGAACGGAGGGCACAGACCGACATCCACCTCGGGCAATTCGCGCACCGCCTTGCATACGTCCGCAACGAGCGTCCGTGTGCGCTCGCGCGAGCCATTCATCTTCCAATTGCCGGCAACGAACGGACGACGCATGCTTCTGTCACCTGTGCCGATCCGGAACCTGGCCGAATCGCAAAAAAAGGTGCGGAAGCGTACCGGGGAGCGCCCGCGGAATCAACGCGGTTTCGTCCCCCGTTCCTCGAATCGCCCGTAGCTCATGAGGCGTTGGTAGCGGCGGCGCTTGAGAGGTTCCACCTCCATCGTGACGAGCGCTTCGAGTTCCTCGACGAGCACCGCCTTGAGCGACTCGGCCATCGTCTCCGGATCGCGATGCGCGCCGCCAAGCGGCTCGTTCACAATTCGGTCGACAAGCCCGAGCTCTCGGAGACGGTCGGAAGTGATTCCCATCGCCTGCGCAGCGTCCGCTGCCCGCTCGGCGCTCTTCCACAGGATGGAGGCGCAACCTTCGGGAGAAATCACGGAGTAGGTGCTGTACTGCAGCATCACCACGCAGTCGGCGACGCCAATCGCGAGTGCGCCGCCCGACCCCCCTTCACCGATAACGGTACACAGGACGGGCACATCGAGCGTCGACATGGCATGCAGATTGCGCGCTATGGCTTCGGACTGTCCCCGCTCTTCGGCGCCGACTCCCGGGTAGGCCCCGGGCGTGTCGATAAAACTGATGATCGGCATGCGAAACCGATTGGCCATTTCGAACAACCGAAGCGCCTTGCGGTAACCTTCGGGACGGGGCATGCCGAAGCTCCGATCGATGTTCTCCTTCGTCGACCGTCCCTTCTGGTGGCCGACCACGACCACGGGATGTCCGTCGAGGCGAGCCACCCCGCCGACGATGGCACCGTCGTCGGCAAAGTGGCGATCTCCGTGCAGTTCGGTGAATTCCGTGAACACGCGGCTCAGGTAATCCAGGGTGTACGGACGCCGCGGGTGTCGCGCAAGCCGCGCAATTTGCCATGGTGTCAGCTTGCCGAAGATCGACCGCGTCAGCGCCTCGCTCTTCGATCGGAGCCTATCGATTTCCTCGCCGATATTGACACCGGGATCGCTGTCGACATGACGGAGTTCCTCGATCTTGGCCTCGAGATCGGCAATCGGTCGTTCGAAATCGAGAAAATTCACGCTCATCTCCGGTGGCGTGGAAGGATCGAGGTTCTCCGCGCGAGTGCTCACCGCTTCAAAACGATACTCGTGCAACTGGTTGGTGACAACGTCTACCGGAGCACCTCGACTGGACCAGCGCTCGCTCCAAGTTGTCGCGTGCGTCCTGACGGCACGCAGGCACCTGGTCAGTACTCGATCTGAACCCGCGTCGCGCCTGCAACGTCACGAAGCCGGGCGATGAGGTCATCGGAGGGTCGCACCGTCCACGCATATCCGAGCGGGAGGGTTGCCCGGGCATCGGGCCGACGGTAGTCGATGTGAACCGGCGTTCGTCCGGATTGATAGGGTTCCAGCGCGTCGCGCAGCGTACGGGCCGCGTCGTCGTCCACGGATTCGCAATCGAGCTCGATCACGATGCGGCGTGCGTGACGTTCACGCGCCGATACCACGTCGTCGACCGCGTTGGCAACTACTGAACAATCGCCCGAGAACTCGTCATTCACGATTTCTCCCTCCACGACCAGCAGACGGTCCTTCTCGAGAATTTCTCGGCAACCGGCAAGCAACTCGGCGAAGACCCGGACCTCGACTCGCGCGGTCCGGTCGTCGAGAGTGACGATGGCCATCCGACCGTTGCGGGTATTGAGCGTACGCACCCCCGCCACCAGTCCCGCAACGGTCCGCGTCTGCCCTACCAGCGGACGCAGCCCGGAAAGCTTCGTGCCCGCGATCCTTTTCAGCTCGGGCTCGAATCGGGCAATCGGGTGTCCGGTCAGATAGAGGCCCAGAGTCTCCTTCTCTCCAGCAAGGCGCTCGTCCTCGGACCACTCGCTCCCCTCCTTGAATCGAGACTCGGCGCCGCCCTCGCGCAGCGCGGTTCCGAACATGTCGTTCTGGCCGGTCGAGGAATCGCGAGCGAGTTGCTCCGCCGCAAGCAGCGCATCCGTGAGAGTCAGCATCATGGATGCTCGGGAAGGTCCCAATCCGTCGAGCGCACCCGCTCTTATCAGTGCCTCCACGACACGTCGATTGACGCGTTTCGAGTCGATGCGACGCGTAAAGTCGAACAGGTCGCCGTAGGGTCCGTTGCGTACGCGTTCCTCGACGACCCCCTCGAGCGCTGCTTCGCCGGCTCCCTTGATCGCGCCGAGTCCGTACAGGACGCTCCGCTCGTCGGCGACGCTGAACCGATAGATACACTCGTTGACGTGGGGTGGCGCAACGCTCAGGCCCAGTGAGCGACATTCCTCCACGAGGTTGACCACCTTGTCGGTACTGTCCATGTCGGCCGACAACACTGCCGCCATGAACTCGGCCGGATGGTGCGCCTTCAGCCACGCAGTCTGATACGACAGCAGCGCGTACGCGGCGGAATGGGACTTGTTGAATCCGTATCCCGCGAACTTTTCCATCAAATCGAAGATGTGCATGGCCTGACGCTTGTCCACGCCCCTGCCTGTTGCACCGTCCACGAACACGCTGCGGTGTTTCGCCATCTCCTCGGGCTTCTTCTTGCCCATGGCGCTGCGCAGCAGATCCGCCCCCCCCAGCGTATATCCGGCGAGCACCTGAGCGATCTGCATCACCTGCTCCTGATACAGGATGACCCCATACGTCGGCTTGAGAATGGATTCCAGCGCCGGATGCAGATACTCCACTTCCGCCTGCCCGTGCTTGCGGGCGACGAAATCGTCGACCATTCCGGACTGGAGCGGACCGGGCCTGAAAAGGGCTACCAGAGCGATGATGTCGTCGAAGCAGTCCGGGCTCAGCCGCCGGATCAGGTCCTTCATCCCGCGAGACTCGAGCTGGAATACTGCGGTCGTCGCGCCGCTTCGAATGAGTTCGTACGCGGCTGAATCATCGGTGGACAAATTCTCGAGTGTCAGCATGGTGCGCCCGCCAACGCGCCGTTGCTCGTTAATCGTGGCCAGCGTCCAATCGATGATTGTGAGCGTCCGCAAGCCGAGAAAATCGAACTTCACGAGGCCGATCGCCTCGATGTCGTCCTTGTCGAACTGGGTAACCGCGCCGCTTGCGCCGGGCTCACGATAGAGCGCCGTGAATTCGGTGAGGCGCTTAGGGGCAATCACGACGCCTCCGGCGTGCCTGCCGGCGTTGCGAGCCAGTCCTTCGAGCTTTCGAGCAAGATCGATGATCGACCTGACGTCGTCATCCGATTCGTAACGCTCCTTCAATCCGTCGTCGGCGAGTGCACGTTCGAGGGTCATTCCGAGTTCGAACGGGATCAGCTTCGCGACTTGATCGACAAATCCGTACGGGTGGCCGAGCACACGGCCGACATCACGCACGACCGCCTTGGCGGCCATGGTTCCGAAGGTAATGATTTGCGCTACATGGTCCGCGGAATACCGGGCAGCGACGTAGTCGATGACCCGATCGCGTCCCTCCATGCAGAAATCGATGTCGAAGTCAGGTAGCGACACACGTTCGGGATTGAGGAATCGCTCGAACAGCAGGTCGTACCGCAGCGGGTCGAGATCGGTGATCCCCAATGCATAGGCTACGAGCGACCCGGCTCCCGAGCCGCGTCCCGGTCCTACCGGGATCCGATGCTCTCGTGCCCATCGGATGAAATCTGCCACGATGAGGAAGTATCCCGGGTATCCCATTCGGCTGATGATGTCGAGTTCGTTCTCGAGACGTTGCCAGTACTTCGTCTCTTCGCCTCCGACGGATTGAAGATCGTTCCCGGATCCATGCAACCGTCGTTTCAATCCCGCTCGCGAACGCTCGGTGAACCAGTCATGGAGGTCCTGACCTTCCGGTACCGGGAACTCCGGGAGATGATCGCCGCCGAGCGCCACCGTGAGACTGCATCGACGAGCAATCTCCACGGTGTTCTCCAGCGCTTCCGGAATATCCTCGAACAACGCGGTCATCGCCGCGGACGACTTCAGGTACTGCTCCTCGCTGTAGCGTCTCGGACGCCGGGGATCGGCGAGGATCCGTCCTTCATGGATACAGACCCTTGCTTCGTGCGCTTCGAAGTCGCCACGCTCGAGGAACCTGACGTCATTGCCGGCGACGACTGGAAGCCCCATCGCGAGGGACAGATTGACGGTCGCCTCGAGGCACGCCGCATCCTCGGATCGTCCGGTTCGCTGAATTCCGAGGTAGAACCGATCCCCGAATACCGACGCCCACGACTCTGCGCGGCGTTCCGCCTGCGCCGCCCGGCCATGCAACAACGCCTGACCGATATCGCCCGCAGGTCCCGGGGAGATGGCAATGATTCCTCTGGTGCACTCCCTCACCCAGGCACGATCGACGACCGGTGCACCCGTGCTGCGCTCGACCATGTAGCTGCGAGTCAACAGCCGGGCGATCCGCCGGTAGCCCGAATCGTCCATTGCAAGCAGCGTCAGAATTCCGGCCGGAACGTCGCTCGAATCGCTTTGGAGCGGCAGGTCGACACCGACAATCGGCTTGATTCCCGCTGCGACGGCAGCGCGATAGAAGCGCACCATGCAGAATATGTTCGCGTGGTCGGTCACCGCGACCGCAGGCATGCCCAGCGCCTTCGTCCGCTCGATGAGCGGACCGATTCGCAACACCCCGTCGATCAGCGAGAACTCGGTATGCAGATGCAGATGGACAAAGCTGGATTTCATGGAGATCCTCGACCCGGAGCAATCCGCCTGAGCGCCAACCTTACGGGAGCGAAGCTGAGGCGGTGAATCGGTGTCGGACCAAATTGGAGCAAGGCGTTGCGGTGCGCTCGCGTTCCGTATCCCTTGTGGCGTGCAAAGCCGTACTCCGGGTACTTCCGGTCCATTTCAATCATTTCCCGATCCCGCGCGACCTTGGCCAGGATTGACGCAGCGCTGATCGAATCGACGGTAGCGTCACCCCGCACCACTGCACGCACCGGACACCGCAGAATCGGACTGCGATTGCCGTCCACCAGCACCTCATCGGGCGCCGGATCGAGCCGCGCCACCGCTTCACCCATTGCTTTCATCGTCGCTTGAAGGATGTTGATGGCATCAATGACGTCCACGTCGACGCGCGCCACGGCATAGCTCACCGCGCGATCCCGTATCTCGAGGTCCAGAGCGGCTCTGTGTCCGGCCGATAGTCGCTTGGAATCCCCGAGCCCCGCGATGCGAACGGCCGGATCGAGAATCACTGCCGCGGCAACCACTGGCCCGGCAAGCGGACCGCGTCCGGCTTCATCGACGCCGGCGACGAGGTGGACAGTCGAACCGGAAACTGCATCGCCGGGGTCGGTGGAAGCCTTCACTCGGCAACCACTTTCAGTATCGTCTCGGCCGCTCGGGAGTACGCATCGTTCCGCAATGACTCGTGTATCCGGTCGAACTCCTCCAGGACGGGTTGTTGTCGTTCAGGGTAGTCGAGTTGGTCGAGCAGCGCGGAGCCGAGCTGTTCCGGCTTCGCGTCATCCTGCAACAACTCGGGCACCAGTCGCGCACCCGCGAGCAGGTTGGGCAACCCCACGTGATCGACGTGCAACATTGCTCGGCCCAGCATCCACGTAAGGCGCATCGTCCGATAGGTAATCACCATGGGGCGTTTCAGCAGCATTGCTTCAAGTGTCGCGGTTCCCGACGCGAGCAGAACCACATCACTCGCTGCCATCGCATCGCGTGACGCTCCAACAAGCAGGTGACACGACACGTCCGGAGCGTGTCTGGCCAGCGCTCGCGAAAATATCCCTCGTGTCGCTCGATCAACCAGAGGCGACACGAACCTGATATCGGGTCTGCGTCGATGCACCCAGCATGCGGTGCGGGCCAATGGCTCGGCCAGGCGTTGAAGCTCGCTTGTTCGACTGCCGGGAAGAAGTGCGACGATACGGGCTCCGTCATCGAGCCCGAGCCGTGCCCGCGCCGCGGCGCGATCCGACCGCATCGGAATTTCGTCGGCAAGCGGGTGTCCCACCAGCCGCACCGGAATGGAACACGCCTCGTAGAGTGGAGGTTCGAACGGAAACAACGCAAGCATCATGTCCACGGCACGCGCAATCTTGCGAAGCCGGTATCGCCGCCACGCCCACACCGACGGGCTGACGAAATGAACCGTCTTGACCCCGGCGCGTCGTAGTGCAAGCTCGAGGGACAGATTGAAATCGGGAGCGTCCACCCCGATGAATGCATCGGGTGGATCCTCGGTGAATCTCCGGGCCAGCCGTCGCCGAACCGGAACCAGCTCCAGATAACGGCCAACGACCTCGAACAACCCCATGACCGACAGGCGTTCCATCGGGTAAAGGGCCTCGCATCCGGCTGCGAGCATGCGAGGTCCCCCGATACCTTCGAAACTCGCCCCGGGAACCCGAGCGCGTATCGCCTCGATGAGTCCCGTTGCCAGGAGGTCTCCGGAAGGCTCGCCGGCGACGATTGCGAATCTCAAGGCGCGTCACCGACGACGCGGCTCATCGCACGATTCCGCGCTCGGAAGCCCTCACGAATTCACGAAAACGGTGCACTTCCGCGGACTCCCTGGCCGCAGCGCCGAGCTGCTCCATCGCCGTGTCCAGCGTGAGACCCCGCTTGTACACAGTCTTGTACGCGGACTTGATGGCTCGCACCACTTCCGACCGGAAACCGCGCCGCCTGAGCCCTTCGGTGTTGAGCCCGCGCGGACTCGCCGAGTTTCCCGCAACCGTCACGAACGGCGGAACATCCTTGAGTACAACCGTTCCCATGGCCGAGAACGCATGCGCGCCAATGCGGCAGAACTGATGCACGGCAGTAAACGCGCCGAATGTCACGCAGTCCTCGACTTCCACGTGACCGGCGAGGGTCGTCCCGTTGGCCATGACATTTTCGCTGCCAACCTTGCAATCGTGAGCAATGTGCACGTACGCCATGATCCAGTTTCCGTTCCCCACACGCGTGACCATCCCTCCGCCTTCAGTCCCGCGATTGAACGTGCAGTACTCCCGGATGACGTTGCGATCTCCGATCTCGAGCGTGGAAGATTCGTCACGGTATTTCTTGTCCTGCGGTGCTCCGCCAAGGACACTGAACGAGTGAATGCGGTTGCGTTCGCCTATCCGGGTCGGTCCCTCGATGACAACGTGGGAGTCGATACGCGTCCCTGAACCGACCTCCACGCCACGACCAATCACGCTGAATGGGCCCACTTCAACGTCAGCTTGCAACTCGGCGCCGGCATCCACGAAAGCACTCGAATGAATCATCGCTACTTGTCCCGCAAGGCACCCAGCAAGTTGGCCGAGGCCACGACCTTTCCCTCCACCTTTGCGCGTCCCGAGACTTTCCAGATTCCTCGGGAGGTGCGGACGAGGTCGATTTCGATGAAAAGCTGGTCTCCCGGCTCCACAGGATGACGAAAGCGAGCGTTGTCCACACCGACGAAGTAATACATTTCGGTCGGGGAAGGGAGACGATTCAGCGACCGCAACGCGAGAATGCCCGTAGCCTGTGCCATCGCCTCCAGAATCAACACCGCAGGCATCACCGGCCTGCGCGGAAAGTGACCTGGGAAAAAGGGTTCGTTAATCGTCACGTTCTTCAATGCAACGAGCGATTTCCCGGGGATGCAGCGGAGAACTCGGTCAACCAGAAGAAACGGATAGCGATGCGGCAGGTGATCGAGCACCTCGCCAATGGGCATGTCAGCCATCATGCGTCCTCCAGGAACCGCGCAGCACCAACAGGAAGCCCCGTTGTCACGATTGCCCGAGAAGCTTGCGCTCGATCGTCCGCAGCCGCCGTGCCATCTCGTCGAGCTGACGCAGTCTCGCAACATTTCGCCGCCAAGCCCGATTCTCCTGAATCGGCATTCCCGACGAATAGACGCCTGCCTCGCGGATTGTATTGGGTACCGCCGAGGTAGCCGTAAGGTGAACGTCGTCCGCGATTTCCAGATGCCCGGCTATGGAGACGGCGCCCGCAATCGTGCAACGGCGTCCTATTCGGGCGCTCCCGCCAATTGCCGCACACGCAGCGATGGCGGTGTGGGCACCAACGTGCACGTTGTGGCCAATTTGAATCAGGTTGTCCAGCTTGACTCCATCCTCGATGACCGTGTCCTCCAGAGCACCACGGTCAATCGTCGTGTTCGCGCCTATCTCCACATCGTCACCGATCCGTACGCCACCGAACTGGGGAATCTTTACCCAGATTCCGTCGTCATTGGCGATGCCGAATCCGTCGGCACCAACGACCACGCCCGGATGGATGATTGCCCGAGCCCCGACGTGCACGCCTCGACACAGGACGACTCGCGCCGCAACTCGCCCATGCGGACCAATTGACGCCCCTTGACCGACAAACGAACCGGCGCCAAGAGAAGTCCCTGCCCCGATTCTCGCATCAGCTTCGATGACGCAATGTGCACCAACCGCCGCGTCCGGCGCGACCGTTGCGCTGGCATCGACGACGGCGCTGGACGCAATGCAGGGCGTGGTCTCGACGGTCGGCGAAAGCAGCGTTGCGACTCGCGCGTAGCCGAGATAGGGATTGTCGAGCACCAACGCGGATACCGGACAGGCGTCGGCGAACTCGGGGGCCAGAATGACGGCATCAGCTTGCGTGGTGGCCAAGTATGGACGGTAGCGACGGTTGGACAGGAAGGCAATGCACCCCGGTCCGGCGGCATCCAGAGCAGCCACCCGGTCGATGATGACATCCGGATCGCCGAGCATTCGAGCCCCGATTCGTTCGGCGAGTTCCCCGAGTCGATAGCTCGACACGCGACTTCCGCAACGCAGCCGATCAGTCACCCGACTCCTTGAAGCCGGACTTCAGACGTTCGATGACGCGTTTGGTGATGTTGACACGATCGCCCGCGAACACGACTCCGTCGGTCACAATCAAATCGTATTTCTCCCTGCGTGCCATGTCCTGAATGACTTCCGTCACCATTCGCTGAAGCGCGCTGAGTTCCTGACTCCTCCTCAGGTTCAGGTCCTCGCGGAACTCCTCCTGTGAACGCCGTAGCTCGCGCTTGAGTTGCCGGAGCTCGGCCTCCTGGCGTTCACGCTCGCTCGTGGAAAGTACCGCGGCGTTCTTCACGAGCTTGTCTTCGAGCGTTCTGATCTTCTGTTGCTGGTCCAGGATTTCCCGGTCCCTCGGCGCGAATTCTCGTTCGATTCGGGCTCGCGCGTGGCCGGCCTGCGGAGCCTGATCGAGAACTATCGCGACATTGACGAAGCCGACCTTGACGTCCGCAGCCCGTACCTGACCGCTACCGGCAAGTGCAAGTCCCAACAGGCCCGCACTGACCACTACCCGCCAACAAATGGAATTCGCACGCATGACTAGAAGCTCGTACCGAAGGTAAGCTGAAATGTTTGTGTTTCGTCCTCTGGCTGGGACCTGAGCGGTTTTGCGAAGCTCATGGTCAAAGGTCCGACAGGCGACAACCATACACCTGCGATTCCGGTCGAGTACCGTAGGGTATCGAACTCGAAATCTTCGCCGGGACCGTACACGTATCCCGAATCGAGGAATACCGTCATCCGAAACGAGTTCGAATTCTTGGCAAACGGAAGCGGGAGAATGACTTCGGCGGTTCCGACGACCTTGAGATTGCCCCCGAGCGGTTGATCCAGACTGTCTACCGGGCCGAGAGTATTCGCCCTGAAACCGCGTACGGATCTGAGACCACCAGCGAAGAAGTTTTCGGTCAAAGGCAACTCGAGAGTCCCGCCATAACCATCTCCGAAGCCCACCTCCCCCTCAAGAAGGAGCACATACTCTCGGGCCAGCGGGAACAGTCTCTGATGTCGCGCGAACAACTTGTAGTACTTGAGTTCGCTGCCAGGCAAGGCAATTTCGGCGCTCAGTCTGCTCAGGCTGCCCCGGGTGGGCAGGAACCGGCTGTCGCGACTGTCCTTGGCCCATGCCGCCGTGGCAAGCAACGTGATGAACTCTTCGCCGACATCCTCCTCGAAATCCATGACCTCCCGGGACGCAGACGGACCCGCTACGAAGTCGGTCTGCTCCGCGTTGAAGCCGACGTTGATGCGCGTGAATTCGGAGGTCGGAATTCCGTACGTTACCCCTGCGCCAATCTGGTCCAGGTCGTAGTCGGCGAGGTTTGCGTCGCTGGCATCCGTGCGCCGATTGTAGACATCGATACCGCGGCTGACCCCATCGACGGTCCAGTAGGGATTGAGCCACGACACGGAGATGTCTCGACTGACCCGACTTGTGTCGAACGACGCTCTCAGTCTGTTGCCGCTACCGAGAAAATTCTCCTCCGTGATGCTGATGTCGAAGACTGTCCCTTGTGAATCGGAGTAGCCGGCACCGAGCAACAAATTCCCCGAAGGCCTCTCGACCACCACGACGTCCACGTCGACCTGGTCCGAGGCCCCCGGCACGGCGGACGTCTCGACATTGACCGACTCGAAGAAACCCAGGCGATTCAGACGAACTCTCGAGCGCTCCACCGCTTCCGTGGAAATCCATCCACTCTCCATCTGCCGCATCTCACGACGCAGCACTTCGTCTCGCGTCTTGGCGTTACCCTTGAAATTGACTCGTCGTACGTAGACGCGCTTGCCGGGATCGACAAAGTAGGTCAAATCGACGGTCCGAGCGTCGTCGTCGACCTCCGGAACAGCATTGACGTTGACGAAGGAATAGCCTTCGTTTCCGAGCCGATTGCCGATACGGCGTGCGGTTTCCGTGACACGCTTGCGGGAGAAAACGTCGCCTTGAACGACGGTGACGAGAGCGAAGAGTTCCTCCTGGGGTACGATCAGGGCGCCCTGAAGGTAGACGTCACGCACGACGTAGCGGCCGCCCTCGGTGATGTTGATCGTGATGTAGACATCCTTCTTGTCGGGCGAGATGGACACCTGTGTCGAATCGACGTCGAAGTTGATGAAGCCTTTGTCGAGATAGAACGAACGCAGCGTCTCGAGGTCGGCCGCAAGCTTCGGTTTGGAGTATCGGTCCGAGCGCGAGATGAAAGAGAAGAACCCTGTCGTATCAAGCTCGAAGTCGTCCAGCAGTTCGTCGTCGTCGAACTCGACGTTCCCCACGATGTTGATCTGCCGAATTTTCGCAACGACACCTTCCGAAATTTCGAACTTCACCGCGACCCGGTTGCGTTCGAGCGGAGTGACCGAGCCCGCGACCTGCGCACCGTATTTTCCTTCCGCAAAGTACGTGCGATGCAGTTCCTGTTTTACCAAGTCGAATGTCGACCGGTTGAAGACTCGACCTTCCGCGAATCCCATCTGCTCGAGGGCGGACAAGAGGTCCTCGGTCTTGAGAGCATCGTTGCCGGTGAATTCGATGCTACCAATGGATGGCCGTTCGACCACCACGACCACCAGCGTCTCACCGTCGCGATCGAGTCGCACGTCTCGGAAGAAACCGGTCTTGAACAACGCCCGGACCGCCCCGGCGGTGCGCGTGCCGTCGACCGTATCTCCCACCTTGACCGGAAGGTAGTTGAAGACCGTGCCGGCGGTGATTCGTTGCAGGCCCTCCAGGCGGATGTCCTTCACGACGAACGCACCGGAATCCGCGGCAGCCCGCGCTGCCGCACACAACAGGAACGCGGCGAGGGCGATGCGAAGACGGACCAAATTCACCACCAGTGATTGAATGCCGGGTGACGTGATTCTGCGGGCGGCTACCCCAGGAGGCGCGCCAAGTCATTGTAGAGCGCGAGCCCCATCAGGCCAACGAGTAGCGCGATTCCCAGACGCTGTCCTGCGAACCGAGCCGCTTCGGATACCGGGCGACCGCGGAGGAATTCTACCGCGTAATACAGCAGGTGTCCGCCGTCGAGCAGCGGAATGGGCAGGAGATTGATAATTCCGAGGCTGACACTGACGATTCCAAGAAACTCGAGGAATCGCGTGAACCCGAACTGCGCGGACGCACCCGCATACTCGGCGATTCCGATCGGGCCGCTCAAGTTCTCGATCGACACTTCCAGGAGGACCATCTTCCACATCATGCGAAGCGTCAGCATGGAAATCTCGCCGGTCTTGACGACCCCTCTGACAAGCGCCGACCAGGGATCGTGACGTTCGGTGACGTAGTATCGATCGACGAAACCTTCCGGCTGCATCACCGCTGCGCCGATTCGCCCGTACCGCGAACCGTCTGCGGCGTGCTCGACGTCCGGAGTCAGTTGAAGCGTCAACCTCGTGCCTGCGCGCTCAATCAAGACCTCGAACATCTTCCCCGGACGTTCCCGCACGATACGCACCCAGTCCGACCAGTTCCCCACCGTCCGTGCGTCCGCCAGCACCACCCGATCGCCGGGACGAAGACCGTCTCGCTGTGCAGGACGCCCCGATTCGACACGCCCGATGATCGCCGGCAACACGGGTCGAGCCGGAGCGAACCCGGTTCGTTCGAAGAACTGTCCCCGTGTCAGATCATCGACGACGATTGCGCCCTGCTTGATGACACGTTTCTGCCGACTGCCGGAAGTATCGACGACTTCAACCTCGATGATGCGGTCGTCGAGTGAGGCAGCAATGATCGCCTGCACCGCCGACTGCCATGTTTCCACGTCCGCGCCTTGCACGGACGCCATCTCGTCGCCGGGTCGGAACCCGGCCTCTTCGGCCACGGAGCCCGACACGGTATCGGCCACGATCGGGCGCAATCCGTCGACTCCAATCATGTACATACACCAGTACGCAATGATCGCGAACAGAAAATTGAACGCGGGGCCCGCGACGACGACCGCAACTCGAGTGGAGAGCGGCTGACGGTTGAACGCTCGATGACGCTCGTGCCGTTCGACGTCCCCTTCCGATTCGTCGAGCATCTTCACGTAACCGCCGAGGGGAATCATCGCGATCACGAATTCGGTCTCGTCCACACCAGACCGGCGCGACCACAGCGCGCGACCGAACCCGACCGAGAACCTGAGCACCTTGATTCCAAGCATTCGCGCCACCCAGAAGTGACCGAACTCGTGAACCGTCACCAGCACGCCCAGTGCCACGACGAACGCAACGACCGAATAGAGAAAATCCATGTCCTTTCAGGTTTCCAGTGACCGGAACCGTTCAATCCGAAAACGTCTTGATGAACTCGGCCGCCCGAATCCGTGCCAATCTGTCCAGATCAAGCACGTCATCGAGTGTACGCGGCTCTTCACCGGAACACGCAGCGACCGTCGCCTCGGCGATACGGGCAATCCGGGTGAACCGCAGGCGACCGTTCAGGAACGCATCCACTGCGACCTCGTTCGCGGCATTGAGCGCCGCGGGAGCTGTCCCACCGGCCCGGGCCGCCTCGAATCCAAGCCGGAGGCACGGAAACCGGTCGAAATCGGGGGCTTCGAAGTCCAGACGCGACATGCCGACCAAATCGAGCGGCGCGACACCGGAATCGATCCGGTCGGGCCACGCGAGCGCGTGGGCGATGGGTGTCCTCATGTCCGGATTGCCGAGCTGCGCGAGCACGGTTCCGTCCTCGTACTCGACCATCGAGTGAATCACGCTCTGCGGATGAACGATCACCTCCACTGACTCGGGCTCCATGTCGAAGAGCCAGCACGCTTCGATGACTTCCAGGCCCTTGTTCATCATCGTCGCGGAATCGACCGAAATCTTGCGGCCCATTGACCAGTTCGGATGCGCGCATGCGTCGGTGGGGGTCACGTCGTGCAACGATTCGGGATCCCGCGCACGAAATGGGCCACCCGATCCTGTCAGCAGCACGCGGCGCACTCCGCTCTCGACAGGGCCCGAATGCGCCCTGGGCAGGCACTGGAATATTGCATTGTGCTCGCTGTCAATGGGCAGGAGTTCCGCTCCGCCGTCGCGTACTGCGTCCATGAACAACCGCCCCGACATCACCAGCGCCTCCTTGTTGGCGAGGAGGACACGCTTTCCCGCACGTGCCGCGGCAAGCGACGACATCAACCCGGCGGCGCCGACAATCGCCGCCATCACGTAGTCGACCTCCGGATGCATTGCGACCTGCGTCAACCCCGAAGCGCCGGCAAGAACCTCGATCTCGGGTATCTCCTCGGCAAGTATCGCGGCGAGCCGACCCGCGGCCGATTCGCTCGACATGACCGCGATGCGAGGTCGCCATCGGCGACACTGCGCGGCGAGCCCGTCAACGTCCGAATGCGCGGTCAGGGCAAACAATTCGTAGCGGGCACGGTTGCGCGACACGACATCAAGCGTGTGGACACCAATCGATCCGGTGGACCCGCATACCGCCAACCGCTTCACGGCAGTGCCTCGAGGATGTCGAATCCGACTGCAAACGTGGGAGCTGCTGCAGTCAGGCTGTCGATTCGGTCCAGGATTCCACCATGACCCGGCAGCAATTTTCCGCTGTCCTTCACGCCCGCTCTCCGTTTCACCATGCTTTCGGTGAGATCACCGAGCACGGACAGTGTGCCTGCGGCGACACACAACAATGCAAGCATGGCGACGAGCACCGACGACATGCCCATCCAGAGTCCAGCCGCAATTCCGAGCAATCCCACCGCCGCCATTCCTCCTACGGCACCTTCGACGGACTTGCCGGGGCTGGTGACTTCGGCGAGCTTGTGCACGCCGAATTCGCGCCCGGCAAAGTAGGCACTGATGTCCGCCACCCACACGACTACGAGCACGAAAAGGACTCGCAACGGACCATCGTCCCCGGAAGCGTGGACGTACACCAGAGCCGCCCACGTCGGCACGATTATCATCCATCCGACGACACTCCCCGCGATCGCCCCACCCAGCACCACTGCATCGTGACCCCGTTCGAACCGGACGACCCAAACGAGCGCCAGGCACCACCAAGCAAGCGAGATTGCACAAAGGAGGTTGAGCCAGCCGAGCCACTGATAGCTTGCGACCCACAATATCGATACCGACCCAGCGACAACAATCGCGAATCGGTATCCCGTGGCGCTGTGTGTCGAGCGGATTCGATCCCATTCGATACTCGCCCCCACCGCAACGGCTGCGAGCACGAGTGCGAAAGTTCCAGTGGGTAACGCGAGAACGGCGACGGTTGCGATCGGAATTGCGAGGACCGCGGTGATCACTCGCCGCCGTAACGAATTACCGCCAGGCGATTCGGCCATGTCAACGGACTCAGACCCACGACCAACGTGCGCCGCCCGGAGACGACGCTCGCCGCAACACTTCACCGATTCGCGATGATCCTCTTCGATGCGCGCGACAACGTCTCGGGAGTTCGCTCTCGACGGACAACATACCTTCAATTCATGTCTGTCTGAACGACCTGCTCGGACGTACGGCCGAAACGGCGCTGACGGGTGGCGTAGGCCTCCAGTGCGGTATCCAGAGATCTGCTGTCGAAGTCCGGCCAGAGGGTATCCGTGAAGAAAAGTTCGGCATATGCGAGATGCCAGAGGAGGAAATTGCTGACCCGCATCTCCCCGCCGGTGCGGATGAACAGATCGGGAGCCGGAAACTCCGAAAGCGACAGCGACGCGTCCAGGGTTTCGGGTGTAATGGTGTCCGGTTCGAGCTCGCCGTCACGGACACGACATGCAATCGTTCTGCACGCCTGTGTGATGTCCCAGCGTCCTCCGTAGTTCATGGCGATGACCAGCTTCAGACCGGTATTTCTGCGCGTGAGTTCCTCGGTCTGATCGATGCGCTTCAGCAGCATGTCGTTGAGCATGCAGCGCTCGCCGACGACTTGCATGCGTACATTGTGCTCATGGAGACCGCACGCCTCCTGTTCGAGGGCAGTCCGAAACAACCCCATGAGCATCTCCACCTCCTCTGGAGGTCGCTGCCAGTTCTCGCTGGAAAACGCAAACAGCGTAAGAACTTCGATTCGTCTCCGACCGCACGCCCGAACGATTTCCTTCGCGGCATCGAGGCCGGCCCGATGTCCCGCGAATCGGGGCAGCCGGCGGCGTCTCGCCCAGCGGCCGCTCCCGTCCATCACAATCGCCACGTGGCGGGGCCGGTTCGTCGGGCGGACACTGCTGCGCCGCAAACGACGATTCGAAAATTCCTGGCTGGTGCCGACACCCGCGAGAGGAGACGAACGCATACGGGGTCAGACTTCCATCAGATCGTGCTCCTTCTCCTCGAGCACTGAATCGATCTTCGCGATATGGTTATCTGTCAGCTTCTGAACGTCTGCTTCCGCACGCTTCTCGGTATCCTCGGGAAGGTGCTCGTCCTTGATTAGCGCCTTTAGCTGCTGGTTGGCGGCTCGACGAATGTTGCGGACCGCAATTCTCGCCTGCTCCGCTTCGTGACGCACGACACGTGTCATTTCCTTCCGTCTCTCCTCGGTGAGGGGCGGCAACGGAACTCTGACGACGTCGCTGCCGGTCACCGGATTGAGACCAAGATCCGAACGAATAATCGCCTTCTCGATGTCGGGGATGGACTTCTTCTCCCACGGCGAAATCGCGAGTGTCCGCGGGTCGGACACTGTGATGCTTGCAACCTGATTCAAGGGAACTTGACTACCGTAATAGGACACGGTCACGTGATCGAGGAGGCTCGCATGGGCGCGACCGGTACGGATCTTTCCGAACTCGTGCCGCAATGCCTCGACGCTCTTTGCCATTCGCGAGCTTGCGTCCTTCTTGATGTCGTCGACCATCGAGTCCACCGAATCGTCGAAATGCGGTCGAACTATACACCTGAATCTGCGCCGTCCGGTACGTTCACGATCAGCGTACCTTCATCCTCTCCCATCACGGACCGAACGAGCGCTCCGGGCTTGTCCATGTCGACGACCCGCAACGGCATGTCATTGTCCCTGCACATGACAATCGCCGTCGCATCCATCACCGACAGTTTCCACTGCAGCACCTGATCGAATTCAAGTCGAGAGAAACGGCGAGCGGTAGGGTCGGAGTGCGGGTCGGCAGAGTAGACGCCATCCACCTTTGTCGCCTTGATCATCAGGTCCGCCTCGATTTCCACGGCTCGGAGGCTGGCCGCGGTGTCTGTGGTAAAGAACGGATTTCCGGTACCCGCCGCAAAAATCACAACCCTGCCCTTCTCCAGGTGCCTCATCGCACGCCGGCGCAGATACGGCTCGCATAGTTCGTTGATTCGAATCGCGGACATCACGCGCGCTACGAGACCATTGCGCTCGAGGGCGTCCTGGAGCGCAAGTGCATTGACGACCGTGGCAAGCATGCCAATTTGGTCCGCGGCGACCCGTTCCATCCCTCCCTTCACCAGCTCGGCGCCCCGAAAGATGTTTCCGGCGCCGATCACGAGTGCGACCTCGACGCCCATCGACTGCAATTCGCCGACACCGCGCGCCACCACTCGCAACGACTCCGGCGAGATTCCGAAGCGTTCCGGTCCCAACAGCGCCTCACCGCTGAGCTTAAGCAGTACACGGCCACAGACCACACCATCCGCGGTGGCCTTCGTTGCCTGGTCGGATCGTGTCATCAGTGGCCGCGCGCCTGGGCCATCACCTCTTCCGCAAAATTCTCGGCCTTCTTTTCAATTCCCTCGCCGACTTCGAACCGCTCGAAGCCGCGCACGGCCGCTCCGGATGCGCTCAGGTACTCACCGACCGAACGGTCAGGATCCTTGACGAACGGCTGACCGAGCAGCGTGACCTCCTTCAGGAACTTCGCGACTCTACCGGCCAGCATCTTCTCCTGAATCTCGGGAGGCTTGCCGCTACCGGCAACTTGTGCTTCCAGAATGTCCCGTTCTCTACGGAGCACATCCTGCGGCATGTCCGGCTCTGCCACGGCAACCGGTCTGCTCGCTGCAACGTGCATGGCAATGTCCCGCGCGACGACGTCATCGGAACCCTCCACGTCAACGACGACCCCAATTCGCGTGTCATGGAGGTAAATCCCGAGCCGTCCGCCTCGCGAATCGACCACGGCAAATCGCCGGACACTGATGTTCTCGCCGACTCTGGCGACGAGTCCTCGGCGCTCCTCCTCGATGCTGGCCCCTCCTTGATCATCCAGCGGAATTGCCACGAGTTCCTCGACACTGGACGGATTCGCTGCGAGCACTCGCGTGCAAACGGCATCCACAAATCCCCGAAATGCGGATTCCTTCGCGACGAAGTCCGTCTCGCAATTGACCTCGACCATGGCTGCGCGCCGACCGGACTCGTCCTTCCTGATGGCGATCACGCCTTCGGCCGTGATTCTGCCGGCCTTCTTGTCGGCTTTCGCCTGGCCGGACAAGCGCATGAGTTCGATGGCCTTGTCCAGATCCCCTTCCGATTCGGTGAGCGCTCGCTTGCAATCCATCATGCCCGCCCCGGTGCGCTCCCGAAGCTCTTTCACCATCGCCGCCGTTATTCGCATCGATTCAATGTCCTATTCGATTCTCGAACGAGGTACGTTCAACTCGGCTCCGACGTTTCGCCGGATACTTCGCCAGCATCGTCCGGTGCGCTCTCGCCGGTCGAATCACCCGGGACATCCGGCTCCACGTCAGGAGGTCGGTCCGAGTCGTCGTTATTCGTGGCCGCGGCGGTCGCCTTCCTGGCCGAACCTCTCTTCTTTCGTGCCGTCTTGCTTGTGCCGACCGGCTCGCTGTCGCCCTCGGCGCCGGAACCGACCGCCGCCGCAACTTCCATTCGCGCCGCCTCGCGACCTTCGAGTATGGCGGTGGCAGCACCGCGAACGTAGAGTTCGATCGAGCGAATCGCGTCGTCGTTCCCGGGGATGATGTAGTCGACACCGTCGGGCGCATTGTTGGTGTCCACGACCGCAACGACGGGAATGCCCAATTTTACCGCTTCGGCCACCGCGATTTTTTCGTGTCCGACATCAATGATGAACAACACGTCAGGAATGCCTTCCATGTCCTTGATGCCGCCCAGTCCCCGCTCCAGCTTTGCCAATTCACGCTGAATCGAGAGCCCCTCCTTCTTGCTGACTCGATCGAGGCCCCCTTCCTCAATCAGCACCTCGAGGTCCTTCAGGCGCTTGATCGACTGCTTGACGGTACGATAGTTGGTCAGCATGCCGCCCAGCCAACGCCTGTTCACGTACGGCATGCCGCATCGCTGGGCTTCGGCCGCAATGCACTCCTGAGCGGCTCGCTTGGTGCCGACGACCAGGATGGTTCCGCCGCTCGCCGCCATGCGACTCAGAAAATTCAGTGCGTCGTTGTAGAGAGGAAGGGACTTCTCGAGATCGATGATGTGAATCTTGTTGCGTTCGCCGAAGATGTAGGGGCGCATCTTCGGGTTCCAGAATCGCGTCTGGTGACCGAAATGTACCCCGGCCTCCAGCATGTCGCGCATCGACACGGCTGTCATGGCTTCTACCTATGTGGCGGGTTGGGCCTCCATGCACCCCGTGACGTCTACCGTGAACTCGCGTTCTCGGCACCCGGACGCACGTGTCGGTGCATGTGTGGAATGATCCCGGATGCGTTGCCTCCCAGGGGGCGCGCTTTATATCATAAGCTGCTTGCGGCAACAAAGACTTCCAAATCGGCGATCTTTCGACATGCGATTCGGCATCACTCCACCCGGGCGCGGACGACTTGCGAGCCGCGAGAGTGCGGGCTTGTCACGACGCGAACCCGTGAGAACAATCACAGCAAAGTCTCGCCAAGACATCGAGAAGATGCGAATCGCAGGCCGTCTTGCGGCCGAGGTACTCGATTTGGCCGGCACCTGTATCCGGCCCGGCATGACGACCGCGGAACTCGATTCCCTGTGCCATGATCATATCGTCAACGTGCAGCGCGCGGTTCCCGCCCCCCTCGACTATCACGGCTTCCCGAAGTCGATCTGCACGTCGGTGAATCATCAGGTCTGTCACGGAATTCCAGGAGAAAAGCGCCTGAAGAACGGCGATATCGTCAACGTGGACGTTACCGTCATCAAGGACGGATTTCACGGGGATACCAGCCGAATGATGTTCGTGGGTGAGCCGTCCATCGCCGCCCGCCGTCTGTGTCGTGTAGCGCGCGAGGCGATGTGGATTGGAATCGAGATGGTTCGTCCCGGGGTTCACCTCGGAGACATCGGCCACGCAATCCAGCTCTACGCAGAACGGCACGGATTCTCCGTGGTACGTGAGTACTGCGGTCACGGCATTGGGCGCAGCTTCCACGAAGAACCTCAAGTTCTGCACTACGGGACGCCTGGAACTCGCGAAGTGCTCGAAGAGGGTTGGACATTCACGATCGAACCGATGGTGAATGCAGGCCGCCGGCATGTGAAGCTCCTGAGGGACGGCTGGACCGTGGTGACCAAGGATCGGAGCCTTTCCGCTCAGTGGGAGCACACGGTGGCGGTTACGGAATCCGGAGTGGAAGTACTTACGTTGTCTCCCGACGACCCGCGGTCGTAGAGACGCCGCTCGGCGAACCGTTCCCCCGTTCCAGCAATTCCCGCTGGCTGGAGGATAGTAGAGGAATCAGGGAGTTGGGAGACTGAGAAAAAAAGGTTCTCGTAAACTTTCACACGAGAATTCAGCATAATGGCCATGTTCTCTCCAGCGATGGGTGAGGTGTCATGGT
>JAJDUQ010000309.1 GCA_022826505.1 Gammaproteobacteria bacterium | reverse complement strand
CCGCCGAACACCTCGACGAACACGAAGGGATTGCGCGCCTCGTCGTAGCCTCCGAAGCTGTAAATCGTCGTGCCGCCCTCGGTGGAGGCGAATACGAGCTCGGGCACGGCCTGGGCAAGTGCTCCCCACACGCAGTCCATGATGCGGAAGAGCGTCACCCCGCGACCGCCCGATGCCGCCGGCAGCACGCAGTTCAGGATGCTTCCCTTCTCGGCGATGACCTCGATGGCGCGGAAGAATCCTCCGTTGCTCGGAATGTCGTCCCGGAGCACCGATCGAATGGCGGCATAGGTCGAGGACTTCGCCATGCTGATCGTCGAGTTGATCGCGCCCTGGACCTGGGGCGAGCTGCCGGTGAAGTCGGCCACGATGCGGTCCGCGGCGATGGTGAGCTTCAGCACGATGGGGACGGGCCGGCGCTCGATGCCGTCGGAGTCGAGGTAGTCGGTGAAGTGGTACTCGCCCGCGGGCAGCTTGGCGATCGCAGCCCGCGTCTGCCGCTCCCCGTAGTCGAGCAGCGCCGCGAAGTAGCGCTTCATCCCGGCCGCGCCGTAGCGGACGATCAGATCGGCGATGCCGCGCTCGCCTGTGTCGAGGCTCGCGACCTGAGCGCGAAAGTCCCCGAGCAGCTTGACCGGCACCCGCACGTTGCGCTCGATGATGCCGAACAGGGTCTCGTTGGGGACGCCGCGCTCGTAGAGCTTCAGCGGCGGCACGCGCAGCCCCTCGGCGTACACCTCGGTCGAATCGCAGGCGTTCGACCCCGCGACCCGGCCGCCCACGTCGATCTGGTGACCGGCGACGCACGCATAGCAGAAGACCGCCCCGTCGTGGAACACCGGCTTGATGAAGAAGAAGTCCGGCAGGTGGGTCCCGCCCTCGAACGGGTCGTTCAGCACGAAGACGTCCCCGGGCTCCATGCGGCCATCCCAGGCACGGCGCACCGCCTCCACCGCGTCCGGCATCGGCCCGAACTGAAGCGGCAACGACAGGCCCTGGGTGACCATCTCGCCGTCGGGATCGGCGATCCCGGTCGAGAAGTCCATGTTCTCGCGCAGGATCCCCGAGTAGGAGGCGCGCACCAGGGTCAACGCCATCTCGTTGACCAGGAAGAAGAGTGCGTTCTTCACCAGCTCGAAGGCGACCGGATCGCCCCGGGCGTCGGGCATGGTGGCGGCTTCAGTGGATACGGGTATCGTCATGGTCTGCTCCGGTTGCCCCTGGTACGGCGGCCCCCTCGGGCCACCGGCTCACGGCGGCGCATACGGACTCGTGCACGCGGACAGTGTCCTCGCTTCGGGACCTGGCGATTCACGAGGGCGGCACCGTGATCACGACGCTGCCGGACGGATCGCTTCGAGCGGTGCACCCGGGGGGCACGACAATCACCGAATCGTACTCCTCGACGAGGAGCGGGCCTTCACGTCCGCCGGCGGGAACGGAGCCGCGCCCGATGACGGGCGCCGGCGTCCAGCCGAGGTCCGGACCGAACCACGCGTCGCGTCGGGACTCGGGCTCAACGGTCCGTTCGCGAACACCGGCGGCGAAGTCGGCCGAGGCGCTTGCGCCGCGGCCGATCAGGCGGATTGCGACGATCACCACGCGTTCGTTCCGGCCGCGGTGGCCGTAGGTGCTCTCGTGCTCGGCCTCGAAGCGCTCCACCAGGGACTCGACCATGGCTTCGGGGGGGAGACCCGCCGGCGCAGCCACGGGAAGGTCGAAGCTCTGGCCCTCGTAACGCATGTCGGCCCAGACCTCGAAGGTGAGCGAGGCGGCGCCGGCCTCCCGGGTGGATTCCGCCTCGATCTCCGTCTCCAGGGCGGTCAGGATCTCTGCGAGCCGGGACCCCTCGACCATCGTGCCGGCCTCCGCATAGAGAGTTCGTGCTCGCTGGAACTCGAGATCGGTCGCCAGCAGCCCGAACGCGGAGAAGAGGCCCGGACTCGGCGGGACGACAACCGTTCCGATCCCCATGTCGCGCGCGAGCCGGGCGGCATGCGCGGGACCGCAGCCGCCGAAGGCGACGAGCGCGAAGTCGCGAACGTCCCTTCCGCGCTGCGTCGAGACCGCGCGGATCGCACCCATCATCTCCGAGTTGACGATGAGGTGGACGCCGTACGCGGCCTGCGCGAGCTCGAGGCCGAGCGGTCGCGCGATCTCGGCCCGGAGCGCGGCGCGGGCCGGCTCCGGCCGCACCTCGATCGCGCCCCCGGCGATGCTCACCGGATTGAGGTAGCCGAGAACGAGATTGGCGTCGGTCACCGTCGGCCGCTCGCCGCCGGCGCCGTAGCACACCGGTCCCGGCGCCGCGCCCGCGCTCCGCGGTCCGACCCGCAGCGAGCCCCCGGAATCGAGCCACACGATCGAGCCGCCCCCGGCACCCACCTCGGCGACGTCGATGGCCGGAACGGTGATCGGGTAGCCCCCGCCTCCGGTCAGCCGCGTCGTCGCCGACATGTGCCCCCCGACCTCGTACTCGGTGGTCTTCAGGAACTTCCCGTTCTCGATGATCGACGCCTTCGCGGTGGTGCCGCCCATGTCGAAGGTGACCGCGTTCGCGAGCCCCATTCCCGCCATGAAGTGGCGGGCGGCGAGGACTCCGGCGGCAGGGCCGGATTCGATCATGCTTACCGGCTCGCGCGCGGCCCGCTCCGCTCCCATCAGCCCGCCGCCGGACTGCATGATGAGCAGCGGACCGGGAATCCGGTCCCGGCGGAGCTGCGCCGCAAGCGAATCGATGTAGCGGCGCACCGTCGGCTGGACGTAGGCATTGATCGCCGTCGTCGACGTGCGCTCGTACTCGCCGGCACGGGGCAGGACGTCCGCGGAGACCGAAACTTCCAGCCCGGGTGCCCGTGTCCGGAGCGCCGCGGCGATCGCGTGTTCGTGCGCCGGATTGGCGTACGAGTTGATGAGGCAGATCGCCACCGCCTCGACTTCCATCGCCATCACCGCCGCCACCGTGCGCTCGATCTCGTCCTCCGCGAGCGCGGTGACGATCTCCGCCCGATGGTTGATGCGTTCCTCGACTTCGACGATGCGATCCCGAGGTACCAGGACGGGACGCTTGTCGTAGAAGAGGTTGAACATGTCGGGAATGCGCAGCCGCCCGATTTCCAGGACGTCACGGAACCCCGCGGTGGTGACGAGGGCGCAACGCGCGCCGGCGCGTTGCAGGATCGCGTTGGTGGCGACGGTCGTCGCGTGGACCACTTCCGAGACGTCCTCGGCGCGGGCGCCGAGATCATCGAGCGCGAATCGTGCGCCCGCGATCACCCCCGCGGCGTAGTCCTCGGGGGTGGAGAGAATCTTGCGGACCGCGAGAGCCCCTGCCCCGGTCGCCACCACGATGTCGGTGAAAGTACCGCCCACGTCCACTCCGACCCGGAATCGGGCTCGCGATCCCTTCGTTTCCCGGCTATCCGTCATGCCTTCGTCTCTCCCGTCCACGACTGCGCTTCCTGTGTCTGATTTCGCTGACGCAATCAGCAGAATTGCAAGTCGGGTTCCCCCACGCGCCCCCGTGTCCCGCCACGTCGCCGCGGAAGTCCCGGGGGTGGCGCATGTTTAGCACGATCATGTCGTAGACGTCCTCGCGCAACCGGTCCCGGTCGTAGAGCCGCAGCGGCGGAATGAGCAGGCCCTCCTGCCAGATCTCGATGGACGACGAGGTCGGCAGGCTCGAGCCGATTCGCGAATCCCTGGTCGCGATCGTGAACGAGATGCGCGCGAACGTCATCCATTCGTCATGACGCCGGGCAGCCTGTCGGGGCGGGTGATCGCGGAACGCTCCGACCTCGCGCCGAGTGCGGAGGCACTCGCCGCCCTCGGTGCACGAACAGGTGATATCGTTTGGGTTCGCGCGGTGCACGTCGCCCCGCGTTGCGCGGAACGATCGCGGGAGGAGCACGACAACCACAACCAGCAGAGGAGGAGACGAACGTGAAACGACTACGCTCGATTCTGTCCATGGCGCTGTCCGCATCCCTGGTAGCGGGTGCGCTCGCCATGACACCGGCTTCCGCGGCCACGACGCTGCGGGCCGGCCACCTGCAGCCCCCGACGTCGGACCAGGGCATCGCCATCGACTTCTTCGCCAAGCGGGTGAACGAGCTCACCAACGGCGAGATCGAAGTCCAGGTGTTTCCCTCCGCCGAGCTCGGCAAGTCCATCCCGGTGCAGCTCGAGAACCTCGTCTCGGGAGCCCAGGACTTCTTCATCGAAACCATGGACTACTTCAAGGTCTGGGACGACCGGTTCGGGGTCATCAACACCCCGTTCGTGTTCCGCGACCGCCACGACCACTTCCGCAAGTTCCTGGCGAGCGATCTCTTCAACGACATCGTCGCCACCGTCGAGGAGCGGGGCGTGGTGTTCCTGGGCAAGCGCAAGTACAACTGGCAGCGGGCCGGCGACCGCGGGATTCTCTCGCGCACCCCGATCTTCCATCCCGACGATCTCCAGGGCTACAAGATGCGCATGTTCCAGGCGGAGATGCCCATCAAGTCCTGGGGTGCGTTCGGCGCGAACATCCAGGTCATTCCGTGGGCGGACGTGTATACCGCGATGGCGACGGGCGTGGTGGATTCGCTGACCACCGTCGTGTCCGCGTCGTACGACAACAAGCACATCGAGGTGCTCAAGTACTTCACGAACGTGCGCGAGTACTTCCAGATCATCGCGCCGATGGTCTCGAAGCGGACCTGGGACCGGCTTGACGAAGCGCAGCGCGCGGCCATCGAGCAGGCGGCGTTCGAGGCCGGCGAGCTCTATACCTCGACCAGCCGGAAGCAGACGGTGGAGAAGCGCCGCAAGGCGCAGTGGGAGCTGGGTCTCAGCATCATCCATCCGGCGCTGGGGCCGTGGCACGACCACATGGCCAAGACCCACGCCGAGTTCGAGGAGCAGGGCCTGTTGCCCGAGGGACTGATCGCCAAGGTCAAGGCGATCGAGTAATGGCAGTTGACGGCGCCGCCGCCGGCCCCGGCGGCGGCTCCGATCCCACCGGGGATCTCGCGGGCTTCCGCCGGGTCCTCGCGCTCGTCGGCGTCGCCGAGCTGTGGCTCGCGGTGGCGGCTTTCGCCGCGGTGGTCCTGCTCACCATCGTGCAGGTAGGGCTGCGGTACTTCTTCGACGCTTCCCTGTGGTGGGCCCAGGAAGTCTCCCAGATGATGATCCTGGTCGCCTACTTCCAGGGCATCGCCTACGCGTTCAAGACCCGCCAGTACATCGTCATCAACTTCCTGGCCGAACGCCTCTCCCCCGCCGCCCAGCTCCGCTGCTACCTGTTCGCGCAGCTTCTCGTCGTCGTGTTCTGCGGCGTGGTGCTCGTCGAGGGGGTCGCGATCCTGCCTCGCCAGTACCTGATGCTCACCTACATCCTGCACATCCCCAGGATGTACCTCGGCCTGCCGCTGCTCTTCGCGGCGGTGTCCATGATCGCGACCTCGGTCTACTACGCACTGGCGGTGTGGCGCGCGTCGCGGCGTGAACCCGGTGCGGCGGCGCCCGACATCGAGGCCCGGCGGCTCGTTGTTCAACCGGTGGGCGAGCTGTGATCACCGCCACCCTGCTCGTCGTCCTGGTGGCGCTGATGGCCCTTCGGGTGCCGGTCAGCATCGCGATCGGCATCGCGGCGCTGATTGCCCTGCTCATGGCGGACTTCCCGCTCGACGTGGTCCCGCGCATGATGACCGACAGCGTCGACAGCTACGCGCTGCTCGCGGTGCCGTTCTTCGTCCTGGCCGGCAACCTGATGAATGCCACCGGCATCACGGAGCGGATCTTCGACTTCGCCCGGGCCGTATTCGGCACCATCCGAGGCGGCCTCGCCCAGGTCAACGTGGCCGCCAGCATGATCTTCGCCGGCATGTCGGGCGCGGCGCTCGCGGACCTCGGCGGACTCGGCGCGGTCGAGATGCGGGCCATGCGCCGCAACGACTACCCGGCCGACTTCTCGGCCGCGGTGACGCTGGCGTCGTGCACCATCGGCCCCATCATCCCGCCGTCGATCGTGCTGGTGGTCTACGGGCTCACCACCGAGACCTCGGTCGGACGGCTGTTCCTCGGCGGCGTGGTGCCCGGCCTGGTCATCGGCATCGTGACCATGGCGTTCATCTCGCTCTACGTGCGGCGCAAGCGCACCGCGTGGGGACAGCCGGAGCCGCTGCGCTTCGCGAACGTCTGGCGGACCTTTCGCAGGGGGGTGCTGGCCCTCATCTCGCCGGCAATCATCATCGGCGCCATCATCGGCGGGATTTCGACCCCCTCGGAGGTGGGCGCGATCGCGGCCGCCTACGCGCTCATGGTCGGGCTCATCTACCGCGAGCTGAGCTGGGCGCGGCTCAAGGTCTGCCTCATCGAGTCCGTCACGATGACCGCCGTCATCATGTACCTCGTCGCAGTGTCCTCCATCATGGGCTGGGTGATCACCACCGAGCGGGTCGCCCATGACGCGGCGGCGCTGATCGCCACCCACATTCAGAGTCCGCTCGTCGGACTCCTCATCCTCAACGTGTTCCTGCTGGTGGTGGGCATGTTCCTGGAGACGCTTCCGGCGCTGCTCATCATGTCCTCGATCCTGCTGCCGGTGACCCAGGCGCTCGGGGTCGATCCCGTGCACTTCGGGATCATCATCTGCTTCAACCTGATCCTCGGGATCATCACCCCGCCGATGGGGATCGGGCTGTTCGTGGCCGCCCGGGTGGCACGCGTGACGCCGGAGCAGGTGCTCCGGGCGATCCTTCCCTTCCTGGTGCCGCTCGTCGCGGGCCTGCTGGTGATCACCGCATTTCCCCAGCTCACCCTGTGGCTGCCGAATCTCGTGTTCGGGCCGAGCTACTGAGGCGGCGCCACGCGCCGCTTCTCACCGGGTCGCACCTTCTACCCCCCCCCGCCGGAGCAGGGGCCTGCGCGGCCGATGCGATCGGATCTCGATCGCGGCGGTCAGCCGGTGAGCGGCGGGAATCGCTACCCCACCGCGTAGCGGGCAAGGGCGTCGCGGTCCAGCTCGACGCCGAGACCCGGCAGTGCGGGCGGACGAACGCCCCCGTCGCGGACCAGCCACGTCTCGCCCAGCACCAGGTCGTCCTCGATCCAGTCGATGAGCGCCTGGCTCGGACGGTCGAGCTCGGGGCGGGCGACGCCGAGGTGGCACATCACCGCCCAGGCGATGCCGAGCTCCCACCGCGCTCGCAGCCAGATGCGCTTGTCGATGGCGCGCACCGCGGCGATGAACTCCACCAGCGGGCCGATTCCTCCGAGCAGCGCCGGATCGGTGACCACCGAGTCGATGCCGGGATGACGCGAGAGCGCGTCGAGGTCGATGCAGTGGGTGGACACCGGAACCCCGAAATCGGCGCGCAGGCGCTCGATCATCCCGAGCCCCGCCACCGGCTCCTCGATATTGGCGAGGGGGTAGTCGGCGGTCCCGGCGAGTCTCTCGTTGAACGCATTGTGCCGTTGAAATAGAATGAACTTCAACATGAACTTCAACTCCAGGCGAATCGAATGACATCGATCTCCATGGTGGAATTGCGGCGGGACGCCGAAGGTGTTCTCCGACGGGTGCGGCAAGGTGAGCGGTTGGTGTTGACCTACCGCGGCCGACCGGTGGCCCGCCTGGAGCCCTACGCGCAGCCGGTCGCTTCGACCGACGACCCGATATATCGCCTGGCCGAGCTCTCCATCGACGAAGGGGAGTCGCTCAGCAACGAAGAGATGGATGCGATCGTCTATGGGCGATGAGACATTCATCGATACGAGCGGCATCTACTCGATTCTCGTGCGCCGGGACCGCATGCACGGTCGGGCGGTCGCGTTCATGGCGCGGGCGGCCCGCGACCGCAGGCGATTCGTCACCACTGACTACGTGCTCGACGAGTCGGTGACGCTGCTCAAGGCGCGGGGGTACGGGAGACTGGTCGCCCCCTTGTTCGAATCGATCGATGCCTCCACCGCGATTCGGATCGAGTGGACGACTCCCGAACGCTTCAGGGAGACGAGAGCATTCTGTCTGCGGCATTCGGACAAGGCATGGTCGTTCACCGACTGCCTCAGCTTCGTGGTGATGCAGGCGCATGACGTGCTTGCAGCGTTGACCAGCGACATTCACTTCGAGCAGGCCGGCTTTCGAATTCTGTTGAAGCACTGATCGTATTCTGCCTTCGCGCAGCCCGCACGCCCCCGAGTATATGGCCACATCCGCCAGCGACATGACGACAATCAACTCTGTCGGTGTCGGCGATCGGCGCGGCGTCGGTTGACCTCGCAGGTAATCGCGCAGATGAACCCCACGAGTTCGCGGGGCCACCGCGGTGCTCACCACGCACTTCGCCTTGCCTGCGTGATACAGATGCCGATACCGCGCACACACAGGAAGCACTTCGGCGAGACCCGCGCCGTCGACGGGGTCCACCTGGTCGGCAGCCTTCGAGCCCGTCCCTCCGCCGCATCCGCTACTCGTACGGTTGGATGTCGTCGACACGCAGCGCATAGCCGACGTCGATATCCGCCGTCCCGTCCACGAAGAACAGCGCTCTCGTCGACGATTTGGTGCTCATCCGTCCCGTCACCCAGACGGGCGTGTACAGCTCGCGGACCACGAAGGGCTCTGCGGTCTTCACGAACACGATCTGATTGGGCGGCGGCGGCGGAACATGAATGCAGGCGCCCAGATAGGGCACCAGCAGGAAATCGTTCTGTCCGTCCGGCGAAAATTCCAGGGGAAGAAGATAGCCGGGCATTCGGATCGGTTTGCCGTCCAGGCTGTCGACCAGCACACTGCCGCGCCGTTCCACGGCCGTCTTCCAGGCCGCGTAATCCGCAATCATGGCGTCGATATCGACGCCTTCTCCCCTCAGCTTCCGCTCGAAAATCTCCGCGTTTGCGAGGATTTCCGGAACCACGTGTTGTCGCGCCTCAGGATCGAGAGTTCGTACCCAGAAGACTTCTTCGAACTCGGTCCATCGATCCGGAGGCAACCGCTTGATCGGATTCTCGGGTATCCGATCCTCCGGAATCAGATCCTTCCACTGAAGGGAGTCCGGTGTTTCGGCCAGCGCGGGGGCTGCGAACAACAGGACAGTGCCAAGGGCGATGCGAACAAGCCGGTGAACGGTCATGGACAGCGGCGTCGCCGGTGTTGGCCCGCGCGGCCGCCCGGGCCTCACCAGAGCGACAGCCCTTCGTTCCTGCCGGCCATGAGGTCGGGCAGCATCGCCTCGAGCATCGTCGGGTCGAGACCGTTCGCCTCGATGAACTCGCGCGAGTCTTCGATGGCAGCGGAGATCTCCGTATGGAGCTTGATCCGCTTGTAGCCGTCCTCGTGCGCGGGGAGTCCCAGGGCTTCGCCGACGATTTCCGTCCAGTTGTGCACACCGATCGGGAATCGGCTCTCGAACACGCAGAGGTCGCGATGACAGGTGTGATAGAGCGTCACCAGGGTGTCGGCGCCTGCATCGACGGCCGAGCGCACGGTCTGCTCGTGCGCGGCGCGGCGCATGTCCACGACGTTGTTGAGTCCGCCCGGACCGCAGGTATAGGCCCAGTGCTCGTGTTCGTCGAAGTCGAGGAGCTCGACTCCGGGAATTGCGGAGAGGATGGTCTCGACGCTCCGATCGATCCCGAGCCCGCCGTCATGCCGATGCAGCGCCAACCGACGGGCAACCGGGCGAAAACTTCCCTTGAAATCGGCGAGGCGGCTCAGCAGGAAGTGGGCGAAATGCTGGAACTCGAACGGGTACGGCTTGAAACCCTTCACCGTCTCGCCGAACTGGAGCACGCAGCTCGGGCACCAGTGCAGCACCTTCTCGGGGTCGAAGGCGGCGAGCTTGTCAACGGTGTTGCCGCCGATCTTTCCGGCGCCCCTGGCATCTCCGTGAAACTTGTAATGGATGATCCCGCAGCAGTTGGCGGTCCCGCCCAGAACCGCGTAGTCGACGTCGAGACGATCGAGAATGTCCATCGCGGTGAAGACGATCACCGGCGTCCTGAGAACGTTGCAACCGAGATAGAATACGACGTCCGCCCGTTCGGGGTTGCCTGCCCTGCCGGTGATGCGCCGGTACTGCACCGGTGACATCTGCATTCCGACGGCGAACTTGATGATTTGCGACATCCGGCCGTAGAAGTCGCCCGTCGGGTTCTCGCCGCGCACGCTTCTGTGGGCGCGAACCCGGTTGAGCGCGATCGAAAGCATCAAGCGAGGATTGATGCTTTCGGGGCAGTGGGAGATGCATTCGCCGCTGCCGGTGCAGGTCTCGGCCCAGGTGGACGCGCGGTTCGACGCAGATCCCCCTTTCAGGAGGTCGACCACGTCGCCAATCACGCTGGCAGGGTCGGCTTCGGCGAGCATGGGCGATCCTTCGCGGATTGAAGGACACACCTCGACGCACTTGCCGCACCGGGTGCAGAGATCGGTGAGCTTTTCGGCCTGGTCGTCGATATATGCTTCCAGCGGGATCACGTCGACTTGCTCGCTCATCTCCGATCCTCCAGCCGCCGATCGCTCGCGCGATCCACCCGGACGATATCACAGCACCCGCCTGCGCCGTGAACCCGCAAGGCCGGGGCGCGCAAGTGCTCGCGCTGCCGGCGCCCTCGCGCTTCTTCGCCCGTCAACGTCGATTGCAGGATTGGGAAGCCGGTGTCCCGAGCACGGTGCCGACACTGCTCGGACCGGCGTCACCGGCCCCGGTGTCACCGGGTTGAAGGATGCTCTGGCCTTGGCCGATCATGACCCTGCCGATCGGTACGGATCTCGCGGGAGGACCTGTCCATGGCCTGTGAACGGTGAACAAGCCGAAGCTCTACGCCGGAATCGCCGTCAGTGCGCTCGGCATGCTGGTGATGACGGGGCAGTCGGCGGTGCCCTGGTTCTTCCATGTGGCAGTCGTGCTGTTCGTTTGGGGCGGCGTGCTGATCGGAATGGCGCTTCGCGGGCAGTGACGGATGTCGAGCCGATGCCCGCTGGATTCGGTGCCGGGCGTCCTTCGACTTCCCGTCATCTCATCGAAACGCCGCGCGGTATCGACTCCGACCGCTATCGGGAGGTCGGCCCACCGGCAACAAGGAGCGACTTCGCAACGTGGCCGTGCGCAGCCATCTGGAAGGACTGTGGTCCGCCGAGCTGATCGGCGACCGGACGATCGCGAGCATCGGCGTCCTGGTGTTCGAGCCGGTGCGGGTCTTGCAGGACGGCCACGAAGAAGGCCGAGTGCTGGGCGGCGACCGCCACTACGCGTATGTGGGGACGTACCGCGTGGAGAATCGGCGGATGGACGGACGGTTGCGGATCGTCCGCTACGACGTCCATGAAGACGGTACGCCGCTGTTCGAGGGGGACGAGACCGGCGTCGAATTCCATGGAACGCTCGAATCCGGGGGACATCGTGAAGTGATCGAGCTGGAGCTGACCGCGACCGGGCCTGCATTGTCCGGCGTCACCCGGGTGCGCCTGACCCTGCGGGTGGCGACGTAGGTGACCGTAGTTGCCCTCGACCGAGAAATGTCCGCTCTCGGTCCGATAACGAACCTGACAACGACCGCGCCAATACTCCACAACCACGCCGATCGGCGGGTTATTCCGTCTATCCTGACTCCGTAACTGCGAAAGTCGTCGAGTTCCTCCACGGAGGTCGTGTCGGCCTGGGCGTCCGCGACGGCAATCACGGTGCTTTCCGGGCTAATCGCGTTTGGCTCCGAATGCGCCTGAAACGTCGTAACTGTCTCCACCGATTCTGTAGTCATCCGCACCCGATCGGGTGATTCGAAACAAGCCGCCGACTTCCTCGTGGTTCGGACCGAAGAATCGGCCGGAAATCCCGCCCCTTGCGGGATGCCGGCTGGCATGTGCCCTACCGTCGTCGACAGGAACGACTCCGAACGATCCGTTCTTCAGTTCCAAGCCTCTCCAGGACACATCGTCGAAGTCTTCTTCCGTCTGTTCATCGATGAGGTTGCTGAACTCGACGTCGACGAACAGATCTGGAACGCCATGCGGATTGGAAACCGTAATCGTGGCGTCGCCATGAATGAAATTGTCTGGATCGGAAACTCGAAAGCCGGACATGATCCCAGACCATGTTGCAGTGCCGCCAATCGAGACACTCGGATTCGACCCGGCTGCCGCGCCTATCGAATAGGCGCCGAAAAGCAGATGCCCTCCCGGCGCCGCCTCGCTTCCAGGCGTCTCGACCAGGAAGAAGCTATGGTCCATCCAACCGGCCAGGGCGCGATAGCTGGTCGTTTCATCCCCCACTCCCGAAACTTGCCTCCTTCCCGCCAGGGAGACGCCGCGGCGCCGTTCGATGAACTCGAGATCGGGGAAACGACGCTTGCCGATCGATCGGTAGTGAATCGGCCCGAGTCCCCCCTCGCATCCGATGGTCAGTGCCGCGCAGGTGACGGCGTCGGGAGGAGGAGGCTCGGCGGCAAATCGAGCCAGCGCAGGGGAGTTCGAATCTTTCAGCAGTCCGGACAAGAAGGATAGTCAAAAGTGCGTGATCGCGGCCCTGCGGAATGCCCAGGAACGCGGGCGCGTCCTCACTTGCCGTCGCGACGGATGAGACGCACGCTACGCGCTTCGCCCGGCGCGTCCTTCACCGCGAACTCGATCACCCTCCGCGCCACTCCCGGCTCGATGGTCCCCGCGAGCTTCATGACTCCATCACCGGGAAATACCGGTCGAGGCTCGCCCTTGCGGTAGCGGGTCACCGCGACATCCGCAGTGAAACCGAAATTCTCGATCACGTACGTTCCGTGATAGACGCAGGACCGGTCGCCGCCCCGGATGCGGCCCTCCTCGTAGAAGTCGCCGAACACCCTTCGCGGACGGAACACCACGACGCCGATGTTGGAGCTGCGCTCGCCCGCCCGCAGCTCGGCCGACCACAGGCCTTCCAGCCGCCGGAGGCTCACGGAGCGCGCACTCCGCGAATGCGCCGCCCCTCTGCGGCTGCACCGTACCGGCGCCGGAGGCTCACGCGGCCCGCGCTCCGCGACTACGGCGCCCCGTAACGCGTGCGCCAGGCCTCGGCCGCGCGTTCGAAGCATTCCCGCGGTGCGCGCACGATGCCGGCGCCGATCTGCCCGCCGTCGCGGCCGGCGACGCCGATGTCCATCGCCGGCAGCACCCCGGTGTCCAGTACCCGGAACACGTCGATGCCGGTCGGGCTGCCGCGGTAGCCCAGATACGGAATGTGGTAGTGGGTGTTCTCTCCTACCGTGATCTCGTAGAGCTCGAGGTTGCGCTCGACCATCGCCTCGGCCGAGCCGCCCTGGTAGCGCTGCAGCGCAAAAGCCGCCGCCTGGGCGAAGCCGCCGAGCCCGATGGTCTCGACGATCGGGCTCTCGCCGCCCATCCACGTGATCTCGGACTCGTCGTGGCCCTCGAACAGCTTCGCCTGCACCTCGGCGTGCGGCCCGGTGAACCACCGGTCGCCCAGCCCGCTCACCCGGATTGCGAACTCCCGGCAACTGAACCCCATCGCGGTCACCACGCTCGAGCCCTCGATGCCGTGCGCGGCGTCCGCGGTCGCCTTGGCCGCCGCCATCGAAAGACGCAGGAAGAAGTAGTGGTCGGCGGTCAGTGCCTCGATCGCCTGTTTGACCGCGGCGCTGTCCTCGCCGGCCATGTCGATGACGTCGAGCGCGATCTCGCGCAGGAACAGGAGCGCCGCTGCGGTGTTGCGGCTGTGCAGCTCGTCGCCCATGTGCAGGGCGCGCTGCATCAGGGGCTTGAGCCGGATGCCTCCCGCCCGGCGCACCGCCTCGGCAATCACCGGCGCCACCACGTCCTGGACGTAGAGCAGCCGCTCCTTCACGCCCTCGTCGTACACCCCGTAGTTGAGGCGGCGGGGATTGGTGCCTTCGTAGAAGTTGCAGAATCCGAGGTTGCCGCCGGTCTCGTTGCGTACCGCAAACACCGGCATCGACGCGGTGTAGACGCCCGCAAGCGAGCCCACCGCGTTGCAGTCGTGGCATCCGCCGACCCGCAGCTCTCCCGCCTCGAGCTTCGCGACAGCCTCCTCGCGGTCCGTGGCCAGACCCTCGAACTGCGCGGCGCCGATGATCGCGTCGCGCTGGCCGCCCTCGTACTCGGCGAAGGGCAGCGCCGGTCCGGAGGTGAGGATGGTCTCCCGGCTCATGCCGGGGAGATGCTCGATTGCGGGTCCCAGGTCCACGAACACGGGTTCGGCGTCGCACAGGCGTTCGAACGTTGCCCGGTTGGCGGCAACACGATCGATCTTGCTCATGGGTGTCCTCCGGAGCCACGCATCGAGCGCGGCATTTCAATTGAACGACCAATAAAGATACAGTGAGGCGAGGTTCCGCTCACCCTGCGCAGCAGATTCGAGAGAGGAGAAAGGCATGGCGGTCAGGAAGAAGTCATCACGGTCTGCGCAAGCACGCACCCCGCGGCTCGGCAGCATCAAGGAAGATCTGAGCAAGAAGGGCGTCAAGTACTGCTACTCCGCCTACGTCGACGTGCACGGCGTGCCCAAGGGCAAGGCCGTCCCCATCGAGCACTTCGAGCGCATGATGCGCGGCTCGGAACTGTTCACCGGCGCCGCCCTCGACGGACTCGGACAAGGCCCGCACGACGACGAACTGGCGGTCTATCCCGACCCTGCCGCGGTGACCCAGCTTCCCTGGGAGCCGGAGGTTGCCTGGTGCCCGGGCAACCTCAAGTACCACGAAGAGCCCTGGCCGATGTGCTCGCGCACGATCCTCCAGCAACAGGTCGAGCGCGCCGCGAACCTGGGGCTCACGTTCAATCTCGGCATCGAGTGCGAGGTCTACATCGTGCGCCGGGAGGGCAACGGCATCGTGCCCAACCAGGACCGGGACAACCTCGCCAAGGCGGCCTACGACTTCGCGGGAACGCTGCTCAACTACCGCTTCCTGGACGAGATCGTGAGTGCGATGAACTCGCTCGGGTGGGATGTCCACTCCTTCGACCACGAAGACGCCAACGGCCAGTTCGAGTTCGACTTCGCCTACGCCGACGTCCTCACCATGGCCGACCGCTTCGTGCTGTGGCGGCTGATGATGAAGGAGATCACCCGCCGCCACGGCTGGGAAGCGACCTGCATGCCGAAGCCGTACTCGGACCGCACCGGCAGCGGCGCGCACTTCAACATGTCGATGGCGGACGCGAAGACCGGCAAGAACCTGTTCGGAGACGCCGGTGATGCGCGTGGCTGCGGCCTGTCGAAGCTCGCCTACCAGTTCCTGGGCGGCATCAGGAAGCACGCGACGGCGATTGTCGCCACCACCTGCCCGACCGTGAACTCCTACAAGCGTCTCATCAAGACCGGCTCCATGACGGGCTTCACCTGGGCGCCGGTGTTCATCTCCTACGGCGGCAACAACCGCACCCACATGCTGCGGGTGCCCAAGCTGCGGCCCCACATCGAGGGCAGCGGCAAGGGACACGGCCCGTATCTTTCGGCGGCGCGCGTGGAATGCCGTGCCGTGGACCCGGCGATGAACCCCTACCTGGCCGCGGCGATGACGCTGGCCGCGGGTCTCGAAGGCATCGAGAACGACCTCGACCCCGGCGACCCGATCGACGAGAACATGTACCTGCTGAGCGATGCGCAGCTCCGGCGCAAGGGCGTCAGGCTGCTGCCGCGCACCCTGCTCGAGGCGACCGAGGCGTTCGCCGCCGACCCGCTCGGCAAGCAGGTGATGGGCAAGGAGCTGTTCGACGCCTGGGTCGACCTCAAGACCCAGGAATGGTGGGACTACCACAACGAAGTCTCCCAGTGGGAGCTCGACCAGTACCTGACGAAGTTCTGACGCCCAATCGACATGTGGCCTTTCGGGAAGAAGAAAGCGGGAAAGGGCGGCAAGCGCCTCACCATCTTCTTCGCGTCGGATCTGCACGGCTCGACCGTGTGCTTCAGGAAGTTCATCAACGGCGCGAAGTTCTACGGCGCCGACGTGCTGGTGCTCGGCGGCGACCTCACCGGCAAGGCGGTCCTGCCCATCTGCCGGCAGGCCGACGGCAGCCATCTCGCCCATCGCTCCGGCGACACCGTGACGCTCCAGGGCCGGGACGAGATCGAGGCGTACAGCCGCCGCGCCGCCAACATGGGCTTCTATCCCATCAAGATGTCCGAGGACGAGTTCCGCGAGCTCTCGGCGGACGAGGCGCGGCGGGAGAAGCTGTTCAAGAAGCTCGTGTGCGAGAGGGTGGAGGAGTGGTGCGACTTCGCGGGCGAGAAGCTCGCCGGCACCGGCGTCCCGCTGATCACCGCCCCCGGCAACGACGATTTCTTCGAGATGGACGACGTGCTGAACGCGTCACCGCACGTGCAGTACCACGAGATGGAGGTCACCGAGGTCGGGGGCTACGAGATGCTCCACGTGGGCGGCTCCACCGTCACGCCGTGGGACACCGAGCGCGAGTACACCGAGGAGGAGTACCGGCAGCGTTTCGCGGAGCTCATCCCGAAGGTGAAGGACATGCGCCGGTGCATCTTCAACGTGCACGTCCCTCCCTACGGAACGGTGCTCGACAAGTGCCCGAAGCTCGACGAGAACCTCCAGGTCGTGTTCGACATGGGCAACCCCGTGAGCATGCACGCCGGCAGCAGCACGCTGGTGGAGGTCGTGCAGGAGACGCAGCCGCTGCTCGGGCTGCACGGACACATTCACGAGGGCCGGGGACGCATCGACATCGGGGCGAGCGTCTGCGTGAACCCGGGCAGCGTCTACCCCGAGGGCATCCTGCAAGGGGTGCTGATCACGCTGGAGGAGGACGAGATCAGGAGGGGTGCACGTCAGATTTGTGGTATGAGGTCATGATGTTGCAGCTTGGCGCTCCCAGTAGTCGTCGAAGCGGTTGCTGGTGATGGCGCATCGCAGGGCGATGATGGCGTTGGCGCCATCGACGCTCCAATGCATGCCGGAG
>JAJDUQ010000049.1 GCA_022826505.1 Gammaproteobacteria bacterium | reverse complement strand
AGGCGACGGTTGCGGAGAAGCCGAAGAAGGACGACGGTCCGGCGATGCCGCCGGGAGGCATGGGCGGGATGGACGGCATGATGTAGGGCTCCCGCCCCTCGTCGAGCAGGACCGAAAGCCCCGCCCCGCGCGGGGCTTTCTCTATACGGCTGTCGATTCCCTTATGCTTGGTTCAATGTTCCGACCCGCCGTCAGGAGGTGAAACCATGAGCGTCAACACCACCGTCATCCGCAATGCGGCCTGGATCGCGGCGTGGGACGGCGCGGAACACCGTTACCTGCGCGACGGAGACGTCGCCTTCGCCGGCGATCGCATCGTGCACGTCGGCGGCCACTGGGAGGGCCCCGCCGACCGGAGCATCGACGGCTCGCGCCGCTTCGTGATGCCCGGCCTCGTGAACATCCACTCGCATCCGCACCTCGAACCTGCCTACAAGGGGGTGCGGGAGGACCACGGCGTCCCGGAGATGTACGACACCGGGCTCTACGAGCGTTCCTGCGCCTTCTCCCTCGACGAGGCGGGCCGCCGGGCCGCGATGGAGATGGCCTACGCGGACCTGCTGCGCTGCGGCGTCACCACCCTGGTCGATCTTTCAGGACCGGTGGAGGGATGGCTCGACTGCGCAGGCCGGAGCGGACTGCGCGTCTACATCGGCCCCTTCTTCGCCGACGCCCGCTGGAAGCTCGAGAGCCGGCACGAGCTCGGGTTCGACTGGGACGAGACACGCGGGCGGCGGTCTTTCGAGGAAGCCATCCGGATCATGGACCTGGCGGAGCAGCATCCGAGCGGCCGGCTGCGCGGAATCGTCTATCCGGGCCAGATCGAGACCTGCACCGAGTCGACGCTGCGCGACGCGGCCACGCACGCACGCGAGAGTGGGCGTCCGCTCACCACCCACCTGTCGCAATCGAGGCTCGAATTCCACGAGATGGTGCGCCGGCACGGCAAGACGCCGCTGGAGTTCGCAGCAGACATCGACTTCCTCGGCTCCGGCACCATCCTCGGGCATGCCATATTTGTCGATGAACACCCGGACATCCGGTGGCGTGGCCGCGGAGATCTCGATCGTCTCGCCGATTCCGGAACGTCGGTAGCGCACTGCCCCTCCCCCTTCGCCCGCTACGGCCAGGCCATGAACCACTTCGGCCGCTATCGGTCGCAGGGGATCAACCTGGGGCTGGGCACCGACGTCGCCCCTCACAACCTCGTCGAGGAAATGCGCCTCGCCATCGTCCTCGCCCGCGTGATGGCGGGCAGCCTGCGCGCGGTGGATACCGGCGCGATGTTTCGCGCCGCCACTGTGGGCGGGGCCACCGCACTGGGGCGTGACGATCTCGGCCGACTGGCGCCCGGCGCGAAGGCGGACCTCGTGCTCGTCGATCTCGATCACTCCGCGATGCGCCCGGCTCGGGACCCGCTGCGCACGTTCGTATTCGAGGCGGCGGATCGGGCGGTACGCGACGTCTTCGTCGACGGACGCCCGGTGGTCGAGAACGCAATGCCCCTGCACCTCGAGCCGGAGCGCGCCGGCGAGGCACTCGAGGAGTCCCAGGCACGAATGCTCGCACAAGCGCCCCGGCGCGACTTTCTCGGGCGCGCCGGAGACGCAATTGCACCCCATTCGCTTCCCCTTTGAGTCACGCGCAGTCCGGGGCCGAACGCAAGCGTACCGTGCCGGTGGGCTTCACCCCTTCCGCGGCCGTTTCCAGTTCGCGACGGTCCGTTGCGTTGACCGGGTCAGCGTCAGCGCATCCGGCGGTGCATCCTTTCCTATGGCCGAGCCTGCGCCGATTGTCGCGCCGGCGTGCACGGTGACCGGCGCGACCAGCATCACGCCCGAACCGATGAAGGCGTTGTCGCCGATCACTGTCGTGTGCTTGTTCGCGCCGTCGTAGTTGCAGGTGACGACGCCTGCGCCCACGTTGACGTCGCTACCGACCCGGCTGTCGCCGATGTAGGCAAGGTGGCTCGCCTTCGAACCGACGCCGACGGTCGCGTTCTTGGTCTCGACGAAGTTCCCGATTCGCACCTCGCGGGACAGCCGGGTGTCCTGACGCAGCCGCGCGAACGGCCCAATCTGGCACCCCACGCCGATGTGAGCCCCCTCGATGACGCAGTGTGCACGCACCTCGGTGTCGCGCTCGATGACAGTGTCCCGGATCACGCAACCGGGTCCGATGCTCACCCGATCTCCAAGTTCGACGTCGCCTTCGAACACGACGTTGACGTCGACGAAGACGTCGCTGCCCGTTTGCACGCGACCCCGCACGTCCAGCCGGGCCGGATCGGCGAGGCTGGCGCCTTCGCGCATGAGGGTCTCCGCAACCCGGCGCTGATGAAATCGCTCGAGCGCCGCGAGCTGCACCCGGTCGTTGACACCGAGCACTTCCTCGCTCGCCTCCGGTGGTACGGTGCGTACCGACAACCCTTCCTTGACCGCGCGAGCGACGACGTCGGTCAGGTAGTACTCGCCCTGCGCGTTGTCGCGGCTCAGGCCCTGGAGCCAGTTCCGCAGCCTGCCGGCCTCGGCGGCGAGAATTCCGGTGTTGATCTCCGCGATGGCGCGCTGCTCCTCGTCCACATCCCGTTCCTCGACGATGGCACGCACGTTGCCGTTCGAGTCCCGGACGATCCGGCCGTATCCGCTCGGGTCGTCGACCACCGTGGTGATCAGCGCAATGCCGGTGCCGGCGGCCAGTGTCGTCGTCTCGTGCAGGGTGCCGGAATTGACCAGCGGCACGTCACCGTAGAGCACCAGCACAATCGAACCGTCGGGAATTCCGGGCATTGCCAGCGACAGCGCATGGCCGGTACCGAGCTGCTCGGACTGCTCTACCCATTCGACATCGGCGCCCGCCATGGCTTCCCGCACTATGCCGCCGCCGTATCCGTGGACGACGTGCACGCGAGCGCCGCCGAGTGCGTTCGCCGCATCGATGACATGGGACAAGAGCGGGCGACCCGCAAGAAGGTGAAGCACCTTGGGCAGCCGCGAGCGCATGCGCCTGCCCTGACCCGCCGCGAGGATGACCACGTGCAGCGGAGTCATGTCGGGAGACGCTCCGGGTTCCTTCAGCCGAGCAGTGTCACCGCCCAGCGACACGTGATCAGCGCCGTTTGCGCAGCCGGCGAATCGCCTGGAGCTGGGCGGCGGCCTGGGCGAGTTCGGCCCGCGCCCGGGCCTCGTCGATGTCCGCAGCCCGGTCGGCGAGCATGCGTTCGGCCTGCTCCTGGGCTGCCAGCGCCGCCGCCTCGTCCAGGTCTTCCGCACGTTGGCCGATATCGGAGAGCACCGTCACCACGTGGGGCTGGATCTCCAGCATGCCGCCCGACACGTAGAAGGACTGCTCCTCACCGCCCGACAGCTTCGCACGCACCTCCCCCGGCTTGAGCTGGGTCACGAGCGGAGTATGGCGCGGCAGGATGCCGAGTTCACCCATCGCGCCGGGCGCAACGACCATCTCGCACTCGCCCGAGAAGAGCTCGCGCTCGGCGCTGACGATGTCGAGTCGGATCGTGGCGGCCATGTCTCGTCTCCGTGCGGGTCGGCGGCTTCACCGGCTCGCGGCGCATCGCCGCAAGCCATGTCCGAAGCCTGATCAGACGCTCTTCGCCTTCTCCTTCACTTCCTCGATGTCGCCGACCATGTAGAAGGCCTGCTCGGGGTATTCGTCCATCTCCCCGTCGGCGATCGCCTTGAAGCCGGCGATGGTGTCCTTGAGCGGCACGTACTTGCCGGCGGAGCCGGTGAACACCTCGGCGACGAAGAACGGTTGGGACAGGAAACGCTGGATCTTCCGCGCCCTCGCCACCACCAGCTTGTCCTCGTCGGAGAGCTCGTCCATGCCAAGGATGGCTATGATGTCGCGCAGCTCCTTGTAGCGCTGCAGAATGCCCTGCACCCGACGCGCGACTTCGTAGTGCTCGACACCGATGACGAGCGGGTCGAGCTGGCGGCTCGTCGAGTCGAGCGGGTCGACCGCGGGGTAGATGCCAAGCTCCGCGATCTGACGCGAGAGCACGAGCGTCGCGTCGAGGTGGGCGAAGGTCGTGGCCGGTGAGGGGTCGGTCAGGTCGTCAGCCGGTACGTAGATGGCCTGGATCGAGGTGATGGAGCCGGTCTTCGTCGAGGTGATGCGTTCCTGCAGGACCCCCATCTCCTCGGCGAGCGTCGGCTGATACCCCACTGCGGACGGCATCCGCCCGAGCAACGCCGAGCACTCCGTGCCGGCGAGGGTATAGCGGTAGATATTGTCGACGAAGAAGAGCACGTCGCGTCCCTCGTCGCGGAAGAACTCGGCCATGGTGAGGCCGGTCAGCCCGACGCGCAGCCGGTTGCCCGGTGGCTCGTTCATCTGGCCGTACACGAGCGCCACCTTGTCGAGCACGCCCGAGTCGGTCATCTCGTGGTAGAAGTCGTTGCCCTCCCGCGTGCGCTCTCCGACTCCGGCGAACACCGAGAAGCCGGAGTGCTCGATGGCGATGTTGCGGATGAGCTCCATCAGGCTGACCGTCTTGCCGACACCCGCGCCACCGAACAGCCCGATCTTGCCGCCCTTGTTGAAGGGGCAGATGAGGTCGATGACCTTGATGCCGGTCTCGAGGATCTCGACCGCCGCGGCCTGGTCGACGTACCCCGGGGCCTTGCGGTGGATGGGCCAATGCTCCTCGGCTCCGACCTCGCCGCCGTCGTCGACCGGTGTGCCGAGCACGTCCATGATGCGGCCCAGGGTCTTCATGCCGACCGGCACCGAGATCGGCGCACCGGTGTTGTCGACACCGACGCCGCGCTGCAGCCCGTCGGTCGAGCCCATCGCGATGGTACGCACCACCCCGTCCCCGATCTGCTGCTGCACTTCCAGTGTCAGGCCGTTCTCGACCTTGAGCGCGTCGTAGACCTTGGGCACCGACGCGCGCGGAAACTGCACGTCAACGACGGCTCCGATGATTTCGACGATGTTTCCCGAGCTCATGAGCGAATCCTCGACTCGAATACTCTCGTATGCGTTGTGCGAATGGCTTGTGGGCAGGGCTGACCGGCATTCAGTCGATGCCGGCTAGAGCGCCGCGGCGCCACCGACAATTTCGGACAGCTCCTGCGTGATGGATGCCTGCCGGGCCTTGTTGTACTGGAGATTCAACTGGTCGATGAGGTCGCCGGCGTTGTCCGACGCGGCCTTCATCGCGACCATCCGCGCGGCCTGCTCCGATGCGATGTTCTCCACCACCCCCTGGTACACCAGCGACTCGACGTAGCGGGTGAGGAGGCGGTCCAGGACCTCGCGCGCGTCGGGTTCGTAGAGATAGTCCCAGTAGTGCTTGACTTCCTCCGCGTCGGACGGCGCTCGCGGGAGGAGCTGTTCCACCACCGGACTCTGAGTCATGGAGTTGACGAACTCGTTGTAGACGAAGAACAGCCGATCGATGTTGCCGTTCGAGTACGCGTCCAGCATGACCTTGATGGTTCCGACGAGGTCGTCGATGCTGGGCTGGTCCCCGATGTGGGCCGTACTCGCGAGCAGATTCACGGCCAGGCGGCGGAAGAACACGCCTCCCTTGTTGCCGATGACGCAGAAGTCGGTCTCGACGCCCTTGGAACGCCATTCGTCGAGCTCCTGTATCACCGTCCTGAACAGGTTGTTGTTCAAGCCACCGCACAAGCCTCGATCCGACGACACGACAATGAACCCGACCCGCGTCACCTCGTCCCGCGCGACGAGGAAGGGATGCTTGTACTCGGTGTTCGCGGCACTGACATGCGCGATCACCTGTCGCATCTTCTCCGCGTAGGGGCGCGCCTGGTGCATCCGTTCCTGCGCCTTGCGCATCTTGCTCGCCGCGACCATCTCCATCGCACGCGTGATCTTCTGCGTGTTCTGCACGCTCTTGATCTTGGTCCGAATTTCCTTGGCGCCGGCCATGGTTTGCTCGCTCGGTTCTCGGCAGTACTCGGTGTACTCGGTCGACTACCAGGCGTGGTTCGCCTTGAAGTCCTCGACCGCGTCCTTGAACTGCTTCTCGACCCCGTCATCCCACTTCGGATCGGCATTGACCTGATCGAGCAGGCTCGACCGGCTCGAATCCATGTACGACATCAGGGCGCCGGTGAAGTCGCCGACCCGCTCGAGCTCCACGTCGTCCATGAAGCCGCGGTCCACCGCGTAGAGGGTCACGGCCTGGTGCGCGACGGAAAGCGGCGTGTACTGTGGCTGCTTGAGCACCTCCATGATGCGCTGGCCGCGTTCGAGCTGGCGCCGGGTGGCCTCGTCGAGGTCGGAGGCGAACTGCGCGAACGCTGCGAGCTCGCGATACTGGGCGAGCGCGAGCCGCACGCCGCCGCCGAGGCGCTTGACGATGTCGGTCTGCGCCGCACCCCCGACCCGAGAAACGGAGAGTCCGGCGTTGATGGCGGGGCGGAAGTTCGCGTTGAACAGATCGCTTTCGAGGAAGATCTGGCCGTCGGTAATGGAGATGACGTTGGTCGGTACGAACGCGGACACGTCGCCGGCCTGGGTTTCGATGATGGGCAGCGCGGTCAGCGACCCCGTCTTGCCCGTGACCTCGCCTCCGGTCGCTTCCTCGATGTACTTCGGGTTTACCCGGGCCGCGCGTTCGAGCAACCGCGAGTGGAGATAGAACACGTCGCCCGGATACGCCTCGCGTCCCGGCGGGCGGCGCAGCAGCAGCGAGACCTGGCGGTACGCCCACGCCTGTTTGGTGAGGTCGTCGTAGATGATGAGGGCGTCCTCACCCCGGTCCCGGAAGTACTCGCCCATCGTGCAACCGGAGTACGGCGCGATGTACTGGAGAGCCGCAGATTCCGATGCGGCGGCGGCAACCACGATGGTGTGCTCCATCGCGCCGTGCTCCTCGAGCTTGCGCACCACGTTGGCGATGGAGGAGTTCTTCTGGCCGATGGCGACGTAGATGCAGATGAGGTCGCCGCCCTTCTGGTTGATGATGGTGTCGATGGCGACCGCGGTCTTGCCCGTCTGCCGGTCGCCGATGATCAGCTCGCGCTGGCCGCGCCCGATCGGCACCATCGCGTCGATGGACTTGAGCCCCGTCTGCACCGGCTGACTTACCGACTGGCGGGTAATCACGCCCGGCGCCACCTTCTCGATTGGCGAGGTTCCATCGAACTCGATTGGTCCCTTGCCGTCGATCGGCTGTCCCAGCGAGTTCACCACGCGTCCGAGCAACGCACGCCCGACCGGCACCTCGAGGATGCGTCCCGTGCACTTGACGGTATCGCCCTCGGCGATGTGGCCGTAGTCACCCATGATGACCGAGCCGACGGAGTCGCGTTCAAGGTTCAGCGCGAGCCCGTAGGTGTTGCCCGGGAACTCGATCATCTCGCCCTGCATGACGTCGGACAGGCCGTGGATGCGGGCGATGCCGTCGGTGAGGGAGACGATGGTCCCTTCGGTGCGGGCTTCGACGCCGACGTCGAAGCTTTCAATCTTCTTCTTGATGAGGTCGCTGACTTCCGCCGCGGAGAGTTGCATTTGAGAAACCCCTTACCGTGATACTCGTTGTATCCGGAGCGCTGCGGCGTCGCGCGCGCTCTGTTTTCCAGCGTTACGCCAGCGTCTGGGCAAGCTGCTCGAGGCGCCCTCTGAGCGATGCGTCGATGACGAGGTCGCCGGCGCGGATGACGACTCCGCCGATCAGCGAATCGTCCACTTCGCAGTCCAGGGTCACCTTGGTGCCGAGACGCTTCTCCATCGCCGCGACGATGGTCTTGCGCTGGCTCTTGGACAGTTTGAATGCGCTGGTGACGTGGACGTGGTTGCGCCCTTCGCGGGCGGCGCGCTCCTCGGCGAAGCGCTCCGAGATGTCCGGCAGAAGTGCGAACCGCCCGTACTCTCCGACCACCCTCACGAAGTTCCGACCGGTGTCGGAGAGCCGATCGCCACATACGTCGAGGAAGAGCTCGACGAGTCGCGCTCGGTCCACCCTCGGATTTGCGATGAGACCGCTCATCGTCGGGTCCCGCGCGATCGCGGCAAGCAACCCGAGCATCTCGGCCCATTCGCCGAGCCTGCCCTCCTCGTCGGCCTGCTTGAACGCGGCGACCGCATAGGGTCGCGCAAGCTCGCCTGTTTCCGCCATCGGTTCGTGTTCCGCCGGTGCCTGGGGTCAGCCTAGAGCTGCCCGGCGAGCTTGCCGAGCGCTTCGTCGTGCGCAGCAGCGTCGACCTCGCGCATCAGCACCTGCTCGGCGCCCGACACCGCGAGCGCGACGACCTCGCCGCGCAACGCTTCCCGTGCCTGGTGGATCTGCTGGTCAATCTCGGCCTTCGCCGCGTCGAGGAGCTTGTTGCCCTCGACCCGTGCGTCGGACTTCGACTCCTCGACGATCTCGTCGGCGCGGCGCTGCGCATTGGAGATGATCTCCCGGGCCTGTTCCTTCGCGGCCTGGAGTTCTCCCTCGATCTGCGACTGCGCCTCTTCCTTCGCCCGCAGACCCTGCTCCGCCGCGGCGAGTCCGTCCGCTATCCGGGTGCGCCGCGCTTCCAGCGCGCTCAGGATGGGAGGCCAGATGTACTTCAGGCAGAACCACACGAACACCGCGAACGCGATGGACTGACCGATCAGCGTCAGGTTGATGTTCATGATTCGCTCTCTGCGTAGTCCCGATGCGTCGTCAGCCGCCCACGACCGCGAACAGCACGTAGAGGCCGATCGCGATGCCGATGATGGGGAGCGCGTCGACCAGGCCCATCATGATGAAGAACTGGGTGCGCAGCATGCCCAGCATTTCGGGCTGGCGGGCGATGCCCTCGATGAACCGGGCGGCGAGGATGCCGATGCCCACCGCGGCACCGGCCGCGCTGATACCGAGCATGAGTCCGCCGGCGATGTAGAGCAGAGCTGTTTCCATCTCTCAATCTCCTGTCGAGATTTCAGTCCGAATTGCGAATCCGATCAGTGATGCGAGTGCGCCATGTCCAGGTACACGATCGTCAAGATCATGAAGATGAACGCCTGCAGGGTGACGATGAGCAGGTGGAACACCGCCCAACCCCATTGCAGCGCGCCCCCCATCAGGCCCCACCAGAACCCGCCGCTGTAGAGCAGCGCGATGAGAATGAAGATCATCTCGCCGGCATACAGGTTGCCGAACAGCCGCAGCGACAGCGATACCGGCTTGGAGAGGAGCGAGATGCCTTCGAGGAAGAGGTTGACGGGGAAAAGAACCTTCGGGAAGGGCTGGAAGGCGAGTTCGCCGAAGAAGCCTCCGGGACCCTTCACCTTGATGCTGTAGTAGATGGTGAGCGCGAACACCGACAGCGACATGCCGAAGGTCGCGTTCGGATCGGTGGTCGCCACCACCTTCATGTAGGGCACCCCGAGCAGATACGCGAGGTGCGGAATCCAGTCGACCGGCACCAGGTCCATGGTGTTCATCAGCAGGATCCACACAAACAGGGTCAGCGCGATTGGCGCCACCAGGTCGTTCTTGCCGGTGAAGGTGCCGCGGACGTTGTCGTCGATGAACTCGATGACCCACTCGACGAAATTCAGAAACGGGGCCGGCACTCCGCTCGTCGCCTTGAGCGCCGCCTTGCGGAACACCCACAGAAAGAGCGCCCCGAGGACGACGGACCACAACATGGTGTCGAGGTGAATGGCCCAGAAGCCCATCGCCTTGGCTTCCGCCGCGCTCCGCGCAATGCCGAGGCCGTTCTCCGGGTGCACCCCGAAGACGAGGTTCTGCAGATGGTGCTGAATGTATTCGGTGGAGGTCTGCGCGGCCATTGGCTGATCTGTTCGAAGGGGTCTACCCGGAGGAGCGCGTCAACTTTCTCGTCAATCCCGAACGCCACCGTGAGGATCGAGAGTCATGGAGGCGAGAACGCCCCCGATGTGCACCACGATGAATCCGGCGAACAACGCTACCATGTTCAAACCCTGCAACAGCACGAACGCTGCGGCGAACATTCCGCAGATGATCGCAATCTTCGCCACCTCGGCCCGCATCCATGCGCCGAGCGCGTTTCCGCCTCTCGCACCACGGGAACTTCGCAGCACCTTGTGCGCGAAATACGCGGTCGGCACCAGACTGTTGATTCCCCCGACCAACGCCGACAGCGCCGCGGCGCGGCCAAACGGCACCGAGGCGGCGGTGGCCGCCGCCGTGAGCAGACACTGGACCCAGAAGACCCGGCTGATCAACGGACGGTTCGTTCGACAGTGTGCCCCGCACTAGCCACGAACACGCGGTCCGGTCTCACCACCGGACTCCCGCGCCGCGCCTTGCGTGCGTACACGCCCTTGCCGCACTCCCCGGAAGCGGACGCGCGATTGTACGGGTCATGGTCCCGGCCGATCAACGCCTTGCGACTCCTTACGGCTCCGGTAGGCGACAGGATGCAGAAAGTCGATGCCGCTCCACCAGGTTCGACGCGTGACGAGTGCGCCCATGCTGCGTCCACGCTGTCAACCGATCGCTACGCAAGCGGCACGATTTGCGAGCCGCGAATGACACGGTCACGCGTCACCAGAGGGACCCGATGCACGATGCTCGTTGCGGCGATGAGCTCATCGGCCGGGTCGCCCCTGAAGTCGAGGCGGGTCGAAGCGATCGCCACCGCGAGGTCGATGGGCCATACGTGCAACCGGGCCAGAACGCCCGCGACCTCCCGGTCCTCGAGATCCATCCTGACGCGGTCGAGCTGCACCAGCTTCGCCATCTCCCACGGCACGATGGCGGAAACGGACCATCTCCCACGGGAGAGAAGGGCATGCTCGCGGGTTCGAAGCTCACCACGAAGGGCATGGATCAGGATATGGGTGTCAAGATCATGTGACCGCACGATGCCATTGTCAGGTAACCTTGCGCACTTTTTTTCGGCACTGGATTTGGTCCGGCGCGGAGGAGGAAATGAGCATCGAAGTCGTCAGCACGGTCCAGGACGTCACCCGCACCAAGGGGTTCGTCGGACGCCATCTCCTGCTCGATGTCCAGACCTCGACCCCGCGCGGCATCAACGAAACCACCGCGATCTACCACCTGCTCGAGGGCCTCTCGGTGGCACTCGACATGACCTTGGTCTATCCGCCGCTCGTGGCCCGGTTCCCGTTCGCGGGGAGCGAGCTGAGCCGGTTCGTCGAGTCGCTGAGAGCCGAAGGAATTCAGGCAAACGCCGTGAACGCAATGGAGCAGCACCTGACGAAACGGCAGAACGAGGAAGCCGGGATTTCCGGTGTGACGGTGTGGCTCGAATCGCACGCCGCCATTCACACCTGGACCGAGGAGAACTTTTTCTCCTTCGACGCCTATTCGTGCAAGGACTTCGATCCCGAGAGGGCGGTCGAGTACGTCCTTCAGTTCTTCGACGTGCAGTCCTACAACGGACTCGACATCGTGCGAACGATCGACGCGCCGCAGCAGGTGCGGGTCCTGGATTCGCGCCGGAGCGAGGCGGCCTGAGCATCCACCGAACGGCTCCCTCGCACCCGGTCGATGCTCGAGTCGCCGGGTGGCTCGCCCGGTGACGATGCGCCAAGCCATTCCGCACCGGAGACCCGCGGTGCGAACCGGCCAAACTCCCGGTGGGTGATCCGAATCGAGATCACCTGTGGCCCGGAACCTCGGCGCCCGCTTCCGCCAGAGCCTCGGTGTCCTGGTCGAGTCCGGACGATGCGTGCGTCAGGATTCGGGCGGTTCCGATCTCCAGGCCCTCAACGCGCCTTGAATCGGGCCGGCCTGCGTTCCCGGAACGCGGCGTTCCCCTCCGCGAGATCGTCGGTGTGCGCGAGGTTGCGGAACGACATCGACTCGAGCCGAAGCGCCTCGTCCATCGGCATCCCGTGAACGCGATGCACGACCTCCTTGGCCAGTCGTTGCGCGAGCGGTGCCCGCGAGGCGAGCTTCTCCGCGTAGGCGAGCGTCTCTTCGAGCAGACGTTCCTGCGCCACGATGCGGTTGACGAGCCCGATTCGGTACGCATGTTCGGCATCGAAGAGGTCGCCCGAGAGCACCATCTCCATCGCGTTCCCGAGTCCGACGATCTCCTTCAGGCGGATGAGGCCGCCGTCGCAGGCGTGGAATCCCCATTGCACGTCCTGCAGCCCGAACTCGGCGTTCGGCGAGCAGAACCGGATGTCGCACGCGAGCGCAAGCTCGAGGCCGCCCGAGACGGCGTAACCGTTGACCGCGGCGACAATGGGTTTGAAGACGTCCAGCGTACGGGTGATGCCCCCGAAGCCGGGCCCGTTGGTGTACCGGTGGCGAAACTCCGGTGCCGGAGTCCGGGCGAAGGCCATTGTGTAGGTCTTCAGATCCGCTCCCGCGCAGAATGCGTGCTCACCGGCACCGGTGAGGACCGCCACCCTCGCGTCCGGGTCAGCGTCGAACTCCTTCCATCGCTCTACCAGCACATCGTTCGCCTCGAAGTCGAGCGAGTTCATCTTCGCCGGGCGACTCAGAGTGATGAGGCGCACGTGGCCGTGCGTTTCGTAGAGGATGTCGTCGCTCATGGGGTCTCCGGGACGAACAAAAGGCCATTGAAAATCGCATGGATGCGCGCGACCTCGTGTCGATTCACCCGAGGCGAGAGGACGTGCGCGGCGCCGCCGAATTCGCCGCTCATGGCGATTTCGAGGCAAAGAGCGGTATCCCGTCGATGTCTCCGATGACGTGGACCGCCGTGCCGAGAGGTGGTTCGCGCTCCCAGTCTTCGAGATTGCCGGTCACGCGTGGACCCGCATCGAGATCGACGAGCGCGACGGCGAAGGCATCCCGGTGGGCGAATGGCCCCGACGGGCGGCGAACCACCGTCCAGGAGACGAGCCGGCCGCAGCCGGGCATGTCGACGCGCTCCAGCTCGTCACCGCCGCATCGCCGGCAGCGATCCGGGGCGCTCCCATCCACCGCGCCGCACCGAGGGCACCGCGTCACGGTGACATGCGTCGGCTCAGTCATGGGTGAGGGCCGGGAATGCGCAGGATTTCGCGATAGAGGGCCGGTGCGCCGCGCACACATCTTGAAGCGCGAACGTCCCGCAGGACCGGACTCGATTGGGCATCGACACGGGCCGGCGGGTCGAATGTCGCCTCCGAGAGCAGGCGTTACGCCGGCGACCGGTGCAGCCGCACCGCGAGACGTAGCGGCGCGCGAGGCCGTGTCGACACTCACGCATCGGGTCGACCCAGGATGCTGACCGTGCACGCAACGCCGGTACCTCCGAGGTTGTGGGTGAGACCGAACCGCGCGTCGTGAACCTGGTTGGGGTGGTCGCCACGGAGCTGGTGCACGGCTTCGTACAACTGGCTCAGTCCGGTCGCGCCGACCGGATGTCCTTTCGCGAGAAGACCGCCGCTCGTGTTGATCGGCATGTCGCCGCCGAGCGCGGTGCGGCCTTCACCCGCCCACGCGCCGCCTTCGCCTCTCGGCACGATTCCGAGATCCTCGGAGTCGATGATTTCGGCGATGGAGAAGCAGTCGTGGAGTTCGACGAAGTCGAGATCCTGAGCGGTGAGGCCCGCCTCGTCGAACGCGCGAGCGGCCGCGTTCACCGTGGCATCGAACGAACAGAGATCGGGGTGCCCGGCAATGCGGGCCGAGCCGCTGGTCTGAACCGACGCTCGCACATCGACCGCATCGTCGTTGCCGCGAGCCATGTCGCGGGCCACCACCACCACCGCCGCCGCCCCGTCGCTGGCCGGACAGCAGTCGTAGAGCCGCAACGGATCCGCGATGGGCTTCGAATCGCGGACATCCTGCGTCGTGAGGTTCGCGCCCATCTGCGCGAGCGGATTGGACAACCCGTTCGTCTTGTTCTTGACCACCACCGACGACACCTGATCGCGCGTGGTGCCGTAACGCTGCGCGTGCAGGCGGTACGCCATGCCGAAGAGCCCCGGAAAGGTCAGTCCGCTCGGCGCGTCCGCCCGATTGTCCATCGCGCTGTTCAGCGACTCGGTGATACGGGGATTCGAGGCGTGGGTCATCTTCTCGACCCCGACCGCAATCGCTGCATCGGTCAATCCCGCTCCCACCGCGAGGCAGGCATGGCGAAACGCGATGCCGCCCGAAGCGCACGCGCCTTCCACCTTGGTGCACGGGACCCCGCCGAGGCCGATGGCCTCGCCCACGAGCCCCGCCAGCACCTCCTGGCCGGTGAGCATTCCCGCGACGAAGTTGCCGAGGTAGAGCGCGCCGATCCGCTCGGGCTCGATGCCGGCATCTGCGAGTGCGTCACGCGCGGCGCCTGCGGCCAGATCGTCGATCGCCGCCTCGTCGTGACGGCCGAAGCGCGTCGATCCGACTCCCAGAATGGATACAGCTCTCATGAATGTCCTCCTTCCGCGGCAAGCTGCTCGCGCAGCGCGGTCTTGAGCACCTTGCCGTAGTTGTTCTTCGGCAGCGAATCGATGCGCACGTAGCACCGAGGCCGCTTGAATCGGGCGATGTGATCGAGGCAGAGACGGTCGAGCGCGGCGTCCTCGACGCGCATCCCCTCGCGCTCGACGACGAACGCCACCACCTCCTCGCCCCAATCCGGATGGGGGCGCCCGACCACCGACGTCTCCAGCACCGCCTCGTGGCGGAGCAGCACCTCTTCGATCTCGCGCGGATAGATGTTGCTGCCGCCGCTGATGATCATGTCCTTGATGCGATCCTTGAGGGTGATGAAGCCGGTCTCGTCGAGGGTGCCGGCGTCGCCCATGTGGAGCCAGCCGCCACGCAGGGTCTCGGCCGTCGCTTGCGGGTTGCGCCAGTACCCGGCCATGACGATGTCGCCGCGGGCGATGATCTCCCCCGGCTCTCCCGGCGGGAGATCGGCATCGTTCTCGTCCACCACCCGCACCTCCACCCCGGTGCGCGGAAACCCGACCGAGGCGAGCCAGTCGTCGTAGCGCGGGTGATCGACCATGGCGTGGTGCCGCTTGGAGAGCCCGGTCACCGTCATCGGAGCCTCTCCCTGCGCGAAGAGCTGGTAGAGCCGGGGTCCCCACATTTCCAGCGCGCGGCGGAGGTCCGAGACATACATCGGACCGCCGCCGTACGTGATGGTCTTCAGGTTGGCGAGGTTCAAGTCGCCCGCGCCGGATGCGTTCATCAGGCGCGTGATCATCGTCGGGGCCGCGAAGAAGCTCGACCCCCTGCGCGCGTTCACGATCGAGAAAATCTCGTCCGGATCGAAGTGGCCGCTCTCCGGAATGACATTGACGCCCATCCTCGCGACGTGCGAGAGCGAGTACAGCCCGGAGCCGTGCGAGACCGGCGCAGCCTGGACGAGCGCGTCGCCGGGCTCGACGTGATCGATGTCGGCGAAATAGGCCATGGTCATGGCCATGAGCACGCGATGGGTCAGCGTCGCCCCCTTCGGCCGGCCGGTAGTGCCGCTCGTGTAGAACAGCCACGCGGGATCGGTGGGCGCTGCGGCCGCCATGTCCATGCCCGGACCGGTCGCCATCGCTTCGTAGTCGGGATCGTCGACGCTGACGACGGCATCGAGCGTGTCGATGTCCTCGGCAAGCGGGGCGATGCCCTCGACCAGGTCCGGGGTGACCAGGCAGATTCGGGCCCCGGAGTGGTCGAGGATGTAGGCGAATTCGCTGGGATGGAGCTTCGCGTTGATCGGGACCGCCACCAGGCCCGCGTGCCATGCACCGAAAAGCGTTTCGAAGAACTGCGGGCAGTTCGTCATCGCGATCCCGACACACGTCCCAGGCGCGCAGCCACGCGCCCGGAGCGCCGATGCGATCGCCGCGGTGCGCGCCCCCAGCGTGCCGTAGGTCGCCCAGCAGGAGTTGCCGACGCAGACCGCCTCGCGTTCGGGTTCGGCGAGGGCCGCGTGGCGCATGAAGGCGGCGAGGTTCATGGAATGAGTCGCGTGCACAGGCTCGATATCGGGTCACGATTACAATCGCACACAGACTCCGGAGCGTCCATGTCGACCCTCATCGAGTGTCGACCCTCGCCGAGGGTGTACATCCCATTTGTGAGCTCCCGAGTATTCGGCCTTGGGAGATCCTGGGATCGAGGGCATCTTGCCCTCGTTGGCGAGGGCGGGACGCCCTCGATCCCGGGGCCACCACAAATCGGACGTACACCCCCTCACCGATCCGGGACATCCCGGTTCCCGCGAGGCCTGTCGCGCCGGACGCGGGGAGCAGGATTGCGCCTGCCAATCGCGGCACTTGAAGTCGAAGTCGCGGCCGACATCCCGCAATCCGTTCTGCGTGGCGTGCCCATGCTCCAGGAACGCGGGCATCCCGTGGCGGCCCGCGAACGCCGGATGTGCACCGTTGCGATGTCGCTACAATGCGGGAGTCGATATCTCGTCGAAACACGGCTTCAAGTGGACCGCCGGCCCGGGGAGGAGCACTGGATGAATGCCGCATGGGAGGAATTGCGTTCGCTGGTGGACGACAAATGTCTGACTGTCGGCCAGTCGTACACGTTGACCACGGGGCGGCAATCCGAATTCTATTTCGACTGCAAGAGAGCCATGCTGGACGGAAAGTGCCTCGGCCTCATTGCCGATGCGTTCCTCGACGAGGCCGCCAGGCTGTCTCGTTACCCGAAAGCCATCGGCGGGCTCACGATGGGTGCCGATTTCATCGTCGCCGCGGTCATCCAGCGCGCTTTCGAGACCGGAAAGCCGCTGATATCGGGTTCGATCGTTCGAAAGGCGCAGAAGAAGCACGGAGCCGGAAACAAAATCGAGAACGAGCTTCCGAAAGGCACGCCGATCATGGTCGTCGACGACGTCGTCACCACCGGTTCGTCGACCGCGACCGCCTGCGATGCATTCATCGCGGCCGGATACGACATCGTCGGAATCGTGGCTCTCGTGGACAGAGAGTCCGGCGGCTGCGAGTCACTGGCCCGGAAGTACGATTGTCCGGTCAGTGCGGTTCTAAGGAAACGCGACTTTCCACGCATCGAGCAGGGTAGGGACGACAAACCCGAAATCGAGGAGTCCACCGAATCGGACCATTGAGAATCGGGCGGTATTCGACACGTTCCGGCGCGTACCGCGTCGGACCGCAATTCTCCACCGCAAGCGTGCGGACGGATCGAGACGTCATCACGCTTGCACGCCGGCTTCGCATTTCGCCGGGCATCCATGGCCGAGCGGACCTCCCCTTCCACCTGGAGCAAACGTGGGCCTGCGGCTCCACCACGGCCGGTCGACGGTGCCGACGTCCGCCGAAGGTAAACGATGACGACTCACTCGCCAGCCGAAGCCGAACAGATCACCGCGCCCCACCCCGTCCGGGGCCTCGTACAACCTGGTCCAGGAGGGTTCGAGGCAAAGTCCGCTACAGCGTCTCCCCCATCCGCTGCAGGGCGCTCTGAATGTTCTCGGTGCTGTTCGCGTACGAGAACCGCAGGTATCCCTCTCCGAATGCGCCGAAGCTGGTGCCCGAGATCACCGCGATACCGGCCTCCTCCAGCAGTCGTCGCTGGAGGGTGTCGCTTGAGGTCCCGGTTCCCGTGACGTTCGGGAACGCGTAGAACGCGCCGCCGGGGCGACGACAGGTGATGCCGGGCAACGCGTTCAGCCCGTCGACGATCACCTGCCTGCGCTCGTCGAAGGCCGCGATCATTTCCCCGACACTGTCCTGCGGTCCTTCGAGCGCGGCGATGCCCGCGAACTGGGCGGAGGCGTTGACGCAGGAGTGGCAGTTCACGGCGAGGCGGGTCGCGCCCTCGACGAGTGATTGCGGCCACACCGCGTAGCCCAGGCGCCATCCCGTCATCGCCCAGGTCTTGCTCCAGCCGTCGAGCAGGATCAGTCGGTCGGCGATCTCCGGATAGCTCAACAGACTGACGTGCTCCCGTCCGTCGTAGGTCATGCGCGCGTAGATTTCGTCGCTGAGGATCGCGACGTGCGGGTGCTCGACGAGCCCGGCCACGAGCCGGTCCAGCGCCTCGCGCGCAATCGCGCCGCCGGTGGGATTGGCCGGAGAGTTGACGATGAGGAGACGGGTGCGCGGCGTGATGAGCGAGAGCACCTCGTCGGGATCGAACGAGAAGTCCTTCTCCTCCAGCAGCGGAATCGGCACCGGGGCGGCGCCGCTGAAGCGAATCGCGGATTCGTAGATGGGGAAGCCCGGATTCGGGTAGAGGATCTCCGCTCCCGGCTCGCCGAACATCATCATCGCGAAGAACATCGTCACCTTGCCGCCGGGGACCACCACGATCCGGTCGGGGTGCACCTCGATCCCCCGGTGGCGCAGGATGTCCGCCGCGACCGCCTCGCGAATCGGTGGAATACCGGGAGACGGGGTATAGCCGTGATGACCGTCGCGCAACGCCTTCGCCCCCGCCTCGACGATATGCGGCGGCGTCTTGAAATCCGGCTGGCCGATGCCGAGGTTGATGATGTCGCGTCCGGTGCGCGCGAGCGCCTCGGCGCGGGCCAGTACCTCGAACGCGGTTTCGGTGCCGAGCACCGACATCCTCTGTGCCTGCTGCATCAAAGTCCTCCTGAAGTCGGCCCCGAATGCGTGCGGTGTCTCGCATCGAGAACGATAGCCCTGGACGGTCGCATCAAAGTCCTCTGAAGTCGGTCCCGAATGCGAGGTGCCGGGCCGTGGGCGCGAAGTATAGGCATTGTCGGCGCGAGCACGGTTCCCGGGTCCGAAAGGGCTCCGGCGCAATCGTCCCCACCGCTTCGAACCGAAATCGACTTGCCGCGCACAAGGGACTGCGTTCACGATGCGCCCCTCCAATTGGCGGCAACCGGCAATCGACGCGTGACGACAGACCTGCCCGTTCCTTCCGCCGTCCCCGCCCCGGCCATGGTATCGAGCGGCGCCGGTCTCGCGGCGGCCTGCCGGAGATGGTCCGACGCCGGACTCGTCGGTTTCGACACCGAGTTCATGCAGACGCGGACCTACTTTCCGCGTCCGGCACTCCTGCAGGTGTCCGACGCGCAAGGCGTGCTCCTCGTCGACCCGAGTGCAATCTCCGACTACGGCCCGCTCGCGCGGATGCTTGAGGACCGTTCCGTTCTGATCGTCATGCATGCCTGCGCGGAGGACCTCAGGGTGCTGGAAGTCATGACCGGGACCACGCCGCGTCGGATTTTCGACACCCAGCTCGCCGCGGCGTTTGCCGGCCATCGATTCTCGCTCGGATATCGGGACCTTGTGGAGACGCTGCTGAACATCGCCCTCGAGAAGGGGGAAACACGCTCCAACTGGCTGGAGCGTCCGCTCAGCCCCGGGCAGTTGCACTACGCCACGCTCGACGTCCTCTACCTGCTGCCCTTGTACCATCGCCTGTCCGCGGGACTGAACGAGCTGCAACGCACCTCCTGGCTGGAGGAGGAGTTCGAACACCAGCGACGAATGCAGGCCGCCGACAGCCAGCCCGACGCCTCCTATCTGCGCGTGCGAGGACGTGGCGTCCTGCGGCCCGCCCGCCACGCCGTGCTCCGCCGGCTGAGTGCGTGGCGCGAGACCGAGGCGATGCGGCGAGACATGCCCCGCCGGCACCTGCTGCGCGATGAGGCGTTGCTCGCACTTGCCAGCGCGCCCGCGCCGACCGGTGGTCGTCTTCGCACGGCAGGCGGAATATCCGAACGGTTCCGACGGCGATACGGGACCGCGGTCGCCAGACGAATTCACGCCGCGCTCTCCGATGGACCGAACGGCCTGGACTACCGCACCGATTTGCGCCCCCATGCCGACACGCTCGCCCGGATGCGGGCCATCGCCCGCCGGACGGCGCAGCGCCTCGGCCTGCCGGCGGAGCTGGTGGCGACACGGCGTACGCTCGAGTCGCTGCTCGAGGCAATGCTGAAGCGCGAGCCGATTCCGCCGGAATTCAGCGGCTGGAGACAAGCCGTCGTGACTCCCGCGCTTCTCGACTGCGTTCGAGTCTGATACTGATCGCACGGTGCGAATGTTTCCGTGACATGCACCGCGGCGCCGGCGCGAATGTTTCTCCGATTCGCGAACCGAGGGCGCGGGGTCGTGTATCCGTTCGATAGCTGCTCCTGCATGGGGCCGGGAGTCGAATTCGATGAACAGGAAAATCTGCGTCGCCGCCGCCCAGATGGGCCCGATCGCCCGCGCCGAGCCGCGCGAGTCCGCCGTCGCCCGAATGATGGACATGATGCGCGAGTCGCATGGACGAGGCGCTCGACTCGTCGTGTTCCCCGAGCTTGCGCTCACCACGTTCTTTCCCCGATGGTGGATGGAGGACGAGACGGAACTCGATTCGTTCTACGAAGAGGAGATGCCCGGTCCCACCGTCGCCCCGCTGTTCGAGCTGGCACGCAGGCTCGAGGTGGGCTTCTGTCTCGGCTACGCCGAAATCGTCCGCGAGGGAAACCGGAAGCGACGGTTCAACACCTCCATTCTGGTCGACCCCGCAGGCCGCGTCGCCGGCAAGTACCGCAAGGTCCATCTGCCCGGTCACGCGAACCACGAGCCGGACTGGTCGTTTCAGCATCTGGAGAAGGCGTACTTCGAACCCGGCGACCTCGGCTTTCCGGTATTCGACGCGTTCGACGGCCGCGTCGGTATGTGCATCTGCAACGATCGGCGCTGGCCGGAGACGTATCGGGTCATGGGCCTGCAAGGCGTGGAAATCGTGCTGCTCGGCTACAACACGCCGGTGCACTATCCGCGCGCTCCCCAACTGGACCACCTGCAGAACTTCCACAACCACCTCTCCATGCAGGCCGGCGCCTACCAGAACGGCACCTGGGTGGTGGGGGTCGCGAAGGCAGGGAGAGAGGAGGGGTGCGATCTGATCGGCCAGAGCTGCATTGTTGCGCCGACCGGGGAGATCGTGGCGATGTGCACGACGCTCGGCGACGAGGTCATCGTCGCGGACTGCGACCTCGACCGGTGCAGCGAGATCCAGGACAACATCTTCGACCTGGCTCTGCACCGTCAGCCGCAGCACTACGGGCTCATCAGCGCGACCCACGATTGACGCGAGCGGCCGGAATCCGCACCGAACCTGTTCCAGGACATGAACCCGTTGTGTCTGCAGCGTCACGATCGTCTTCCGATGATTCCAGAATCGCTTCCGCTACGGGCGCATCTGTCGTTGGATTCAACCCCTCCCTTCAGGCTCACTTCTCATTGGACAAGGGGGTGCACGTCAGATTTGTGGTATGAGGTCATGATGTTGCAGCTTGGCGCTCCCAGTAGTCGTCGAAGCGGTTGCTGGTGATGGCGCATCGCAGGGCGATGATGGCGTTGGCGCCATCAACGCTCCAGTGCATGCCACCG
>JAJDUQ010000163.1 GCA_022826505.1 Gammaproteobacteria bacterium | reverse complement strand
CATCGTGGAGACTGACGCCATGGAACCCACCGACACGGCCGTGGAACGCGGCAGCGGCAACGTCTTCGCCGATCTCGGCTTTCCCGACGCCGACGCCCACCTCGTCAAGGCCGGGCTCGTCAGCCGCATCGACGACATCGTGCGCGATCGCGGCTTGACGCAGACCGAGGCCGGGCGGCTGATGGGTCTGTCCCAGCCCGACGTGTCGCGGCTGCTGCGCGGCGACTTCCGCGAGTATTCGCTGGAACGCCTGTTCCGCCTGCTCAACGCGCTCGGGCGCGACATCGACATCATCATCCGCCAGCCCAGCTCCGCCGACGGCGGACGGCTGCGCATCGCCGTCGCCGGACCTGTCTGACGACCCACTGCCTCACCGAGTCCCCAGGACCCTGCTGCGCAGCCGGCCCGGCGTTCGCCGTCTTGCTCCAACCCGCCCACTGAAAGCGTCTCGCCGACCCCGGTCCCGCCGCATGAAGCACGTGTCGCTGGCCCGGCATCCGCGCCGGCTTTCGCCCCGACCGCGCCAGGCTCGTCCAGACGAGGCCTTCCGGCACATAGGAGATGGAGACCTCGAGCGTATCTTGCGGAAGGCGCCGACGCCCTGGATCACCATCTCGAACGACTTCGCAGTCCTCGCGAACCACCATCCGACCTTCCGCGGAAAGATCCCGACAGGCATGACCCTCCTGCACTGGTCGTGGAGCGCATCCTCACCCAGTGCCAACTGCTGACCGATGGCGGCGAGATCGAGGTTCGGGACCACCGCTGGGTCATCGAGCACCTGGTGCGATTCCTGAGCCACCAAAGCACTGGCGAAGGACGATCATGGCACATGGCCTCGAGTTCGAGTTGACTGTCGGAATGGGCACTTCCACCATTTCCGCCACCAGAATGCGAACAATCAGGGAGAACGACATGTCCTTCAGGAGACAAATCGCCGCGGCGGTGGTTGCCGCCATTGGAATCGGATGCACGGTCCACACTGCCACAGCCGGCGAAAGCGGCACCTTCACCGTGCTCACGAGCATGACGACCGACTACACGACGATTGCGCACGCGGGCGGGACAATCATCGGCGGGGCCTCGCAAGGCACGAGCACGACGATCAGGAGCAGCGGAGGTCCCTTCGTCGAAGGGGGGCACAGCCACACGACGTGCGTGGTGTATGGGAAGCGCTCGGCCGCGGGCACGGAGCTCGAGGCGGCCTGCACATTGACAACGCCCGCAGGAGACGAACTGTACGTGGTTTCGAAGAGAAGTGCGGGCGACGTCGCCGAAGGCGGAGGGGGTGCAGGAGGGCTCATGCTCATGGGTGGGACCGGAAGCAATTCAGGGGTCACCGGATCGTGCACCTACGAGGTCGACTATCTGGCGAACAACCGATATGTCTCGCGCGCGGAGTGCGCCTGGAAGCGCTGAGGCGCTTGCTGATTGACCGCAAGCGTCGTGGCAAGCTGCGTCCGCCCGGAACGCGAGGACGGACGACCGCCACAGGCTGGCGCCATGGGCGAGGCACGGCGGGACGCGGACAGGTTCGCCGCTTGGCTCAGGGGCGAGAACGAGCCGTTCGGTCTCGACGAAGAGGAGCAGATTATCACCGGACGCGACCTCCTCACCGGGAGAACTCGCGTTGGTCATGGCAGCGCTTCCTCAACAGTCAATCCCAGTGACTGCCAGCGAGGTCAGTCGAGGGCATCGCGAAGCGCCTTGCCGTCCCTGAACGACGGCACCTTCGAGGCGGCAATGGGGACCTACCCCCCGGTCCGGGGAGTCTTCCCCTGTCAGGCCGCACGGTGCTTTGCGGAGAAGATTCTGAATGCCGCGATTCCGACCGGAACCCCACCGGAGCGCGTCTGAGATGCCGGTCCAAGTGTTCCCCGCCAGCGCGGGGATGAACCGGAGAAGTTCGATACGCTGCAGGAGGAGGAGATGTGTCCGGAGGCGCAACTTCTGGACGCGCAGCACGCACCGGGACCATCCTCAGGACCACACAGCGCACTCCCAGAGGGTTACGGACTCAGAGGCGCTGAGAGCCTCTCCGAGGCATGCCGGCACCCGACGACGCCGAGCGCGACTAGGACGTGTTAACACTAATGAGCATGGTCATGGCACCCTCGATGGATGGAACTCACCCAAGCTCAGTACGAACGTATCGCGCCACATCTGCCGGTGCAGCGCGGCAATGTCAGCCATTCGAACCGCCAAGTGCTCAACGCCATCCTGTATGTCGCCGAGCATGGCTGCAAATGGCGAGGGTTACCGGCACGGTTTGGCAACTAGCACACCATCTATACCCGCATGAACCGCTGGTCGAAGAGCGGCGTGCTCGACCGAGTATTCGAGCATTTGCAGCGAGAGCAGATCGTGCGCATCAAACTCGAGGCCATGTCGATGGACAGCACCATTGTGAAGGTTCATCCCGATGGGACGGGGGCGCCAAAAAAAACGGTGCCCAAGCCATCGGGCGCTCGCGCGGCGGCTGGACCACCAAGATTCATATGGTTGCCGCGAATGCTCGAACCGCCATCACGTTCTCGCTCTCGCCGGGACAGGCCCACGACGCGCCGGAAGGACGTAAGTTGCTGAATCGACTTGGTCAGCAACACGACAACCCCTCGCTGATCATGAACCGCGCGTACGAAGGCGACGAGACCCGGCAACTGGCCTTGGCGCTGGGGTATGAGCCAGTGGTGCCACCGTTGCGAACCCGCGTTGAACCGTGGGAGTGTACGACCGTGAGATGTACAAGAGGCGCAACGAAATCGAACGGCTGTTTCGTCGATTGAAGGGATTCCGCCGCATCTTCTCGCGATTCGAGAAACTCCACGTGGTATTCCTCGGATTCATCGTCTTTGCACTCATCGTCGATGCATTACGATAGCGTTAACACGCCCTAGACAGTCGACCGGGTCGAGCCGAATGGCGACGTCGCCGCTTGCCGACACCTGCCCCAGTCGACGTTGAGCCTCGGTCGTGTGTGGGCACTTCTCCTGGATCATCCCTGCGTCTGGCCTTGTCTTCGACCGTTCGCATCGCCTTGGTGGCAGATTGGAACCTGGGGCACCATCCTTCTGATCGAGAAGCCCTGCCGGGCCGCGGTGCCGCTCCCGCATAGGAGAAAGGGAAGCTGACCCGGGGCGAAGCGTACGAGCGCTTCAGGGCACTGAAGAAGAAGGGCAAGCTGAAGGGCATGGGGCCCGCGTACTTCACGAAGCTGATTTACTTCCTCACTCCGCGCCGGAGCGGACAATGCAAGCCAGCGTACATCATGGACCAGCGGGCCGGGTCCTCGGTGAACCTGCTGACCGGCTCGAACACGGTCCTGCTCGATGGCGAGAGGAGGTGGAAGCGCTTGAAGGACGGGCTCGATGTCTCCTACGGCTTCACCGTATCGGACGCGAACACCGGCGACGACTACGAGGCGTTCTGCAGCTACGTCGATCGGCTCGCAGCCGATGTCTGCCTGTGTGTGGATCAGGTGGACTGCGCACTATTCTCCACCGAGGAAAATCGGCCCGGCACGTGGCGCCAGTACGTGGAGACCGAGGGGAAGACGCTCCTCGACGCGATGGACCGCACCCGAAGGGTGTGACGAACGCGAATCGATACGACAGGGTCAGGGGCGAAGAAGGCGCAAGTGACGGCGTCGGCTATCCAGCCATAGCTGACGCGGGATTGAGCGTCAGTCTTGTCCGTTCACGACGAAGCACCACCCGGGGCGGCCTGAAGATGGTGGATATGGAGTCGCTTCGCGGTGCGAACCAGGTCGGCTGGTAGAGTGGTTTCGGTGACGAGCAACGAACGCACACGGCGACCAGACCCCTCCTGCTGCTGAGCCTCCATCACTGCGCGGTACTGCACACACTGATAGACGCCGCGCTGAAAGTCATCGAAGTCCGAGATGCGGAACTTGACCTCGATGACGACAACCTCATGCGAGGTGCCACGGCGGGGGCAGAGCGTACGCCGGGGGAAGAGGGAGGGAAACCAGCGGGACGGGGGGCGCACGGGCCGAATCCGTGTGGACGCCGACGACAGTGGACAGGGCCGGAGACGAGCTCGCCCCAGGACAGTGGCTCGCCAAAGCCGCGTTCAGGGCGAGTGCCAGCTGGTGGCGGACACGGAGGTCGTAGGAAACGCCAATCTCAGCACACGGTCGCCGTCAATCTCCCACGAGCCCGCGCGGGGATGAACCAGTCACGCGCCGGGCGCGATTACGGCGAACAGCCCCGGGCGAATGACGAATTCGCAGAGTAGGATGGCTTGGCGGAATTGCTGTCATCCCGCGAGAGCGGGAATCCATCGGCTGAATGATGCTGCCAGGGTGGCATGCAAACGCATAAGATTTGCATCGACGGACTGATGCTTCCAAGTCAGTTCCACGGCAGCACTCATTCGAATCAACCAAGGGAGAGGAACGAAAATGTTCAACAGGACCAGCCTGATCGCGGCAGTGGCGGTCACCGCGATGGTGTCCACCGCCGCGTATGCTCAGCGCGGCCGCGACGGCCACCTCAACATCCTGTACTGGCAGGCCTCGTCGACCGTCAATCCCTACCTTTCGGGTGGCACCAAGGACATTGAAGCGGCGTCCCTCGTGCTCGAGCCGCTCGCCCACTACGACGAGAACGGCAACATGGTGCCGATGCTCGTCGAAGAGATACCGACGGTGGAGAACGGAGGCGTGGCCTCCGACTTGCGCAGTATCACCTGGAAGCTCACCAAGGGCATCGAGTGGTCGGACGGCACGCCGCTGACCGCGCACGACGTGGTGTTCACCGGGCAGTACTGCCTGCACGAGGAGGGCGGCTGCAACTCCACCTCGTACTTCGCGGACGTGACGAAGATCGAGGCGCTCGACGACCATACCGTCAAGGTCCACTTCGGCGTCGCGAAGCCCTTCCCCTACGGCCCCTTCGTCGGCTCGACCGCACCCATCATCCAGCAGGCCCAGTTCAAGGACTGCATGGGCGCCAAGGCGCAGGAGTGCACCGAGCAGAACTTCGGACCCATCGGCACCGGTCCGTTCAAGGTCGAGGAGTTCCGCGCCAACGACGTGATCACGTTCTCCGCCAACGAGCACTACCGCGACTCCGACAAGCCCGCGTTCGCGACCGCCACCTTCAAGGGCGGCGGTGACGCCGCGTCCGCGGCGCGCGCGGTGCTCGAGACGGGCGAGTTCGACTACGCGTGGAACCTGCAGGTGGAGCCCGAGGTGCTCGCGCAGATGGCCGCGGCCGGCAAGGGCACCGTGGTGACCGCCTTCGGCACCTCGGTGGAGCGTTTGATGGTCAACCAGACCAATGACGACCCGGCCCTCGGCCCGGAGAAGCGCTCGCTCTACCTCGACGGCACCAATCCGCATCCATTCCTCTCCGATCCGGCAGTGCGCCGCGCGCTCTCGCTCGCCATCGACCGCCGGATCCTGGTCGACGCGGGCTATGGCGTGGCCGGCAAGGTCACCTGCAACGTGCTGCCGGCGCCGGCTGTCTACGCCTCCACCGCCAATGACGCCTGCAAGACGCAGGACGTCGACGAGGCGAACCGCATCCTCGACGAGGCGGGCTGGGCACGGGGCGGCGACGGTGTGCGGGCCAAGGACGGGGTGCGAATCTCCATCCTGTACCAGACCTCGACCAATTCGGTGCGCCAGGGCACGCAGGCTCTCATCAAGCAGATGTGGGAACAGATCGGAGTGGAGACGGAGCTGCGAAACATCGACGCGGCGGTGTTCTTCGGTGGCGATCCCGCGAGCCCGGACACCTACATGAAGTTCTATGCCGACATCGAGATGTACACCAACAACTTCTCCGGCACCGATCCCGAGTCCTACATGGCCAACTGGGCCTGCGCGGAGATTCCGGGTCCGGACAACCAGTGGCTCGGCAACAACATCCAGCGATCGTGCATGGCCGAGTACGACGCGCTGGTGGCCGAGATGTCGCAGACCGCTTCGCTGAAGGATCGGGCGAGGCTCGCCAAGCAGATGAACGACATCATCGTTCAGAACCACTTCATGATTCCGCTCATCTGGCGCGGCGACGTCTCGGCGCATGCGAACTCCCTGAAGGGGGTACGGATGAACTCGTGGGATTCGGAGCTGTGGAACGTCGCGGACTGGCACCGGTAGGTCGGCAGGACGGCACGACGCATCGTTCCCCCAGCATTTGCGCCGGGGTCTGCCGGGTCGTCCGGCAGCCCCGGTGGCGGGAGCAAAGTCTCTGCGCGGTTCCTGCCGTCGCGGCAGGTGGAAATGAACGTTGCGCTCGACACCAAACCACGCACGGCGATGTGGTCGGGCAACAGGAGAGCGCGGACGCCGAGGGAGGAGGGCGCGGGTCACGCCGGGAGTCGACGCTCCGCACACCGATGCCGGCATCGTGGACGCTTATCCGGCAGCGGCGTACGATGATGATGATGACGAGGAGCGGACGGTGGTTCGATTCCCCCGCTTCCCGTCCCGAACACCACCGGGCAAATTCGACGAACCCGCTGCAAAGGAGTGGACCATGTTCGAACGTATGCTGAAACTGTTCTGCGCGTTTCTCGTCACCACCTCCATGGCGGGCGGCGCGAACGCGGCCGAGCTGACCATCGGCTCCCGTGCGACGCCGACCATCGACCCGCACTTCCTGTTCCTGACGAGCAACCTGGCCTACAACTCCCACATCTACGGGTTCCTGGTGGCGCGGGACGAGAACGCGCGGCGTGTGCCCGATCTGGCGACATCGTGGGAGGCAGTCGACGATACCACCTGGGAGTTCAAGCTCCGCGAGGGCGTGAAGTTCCACGACGGAACCGAGTTCACGGCCGAGGACGTGGTGTTTTCCATCGAGCGGATTCCGAACGTTCCGAACAACCCGAACCCCTACACCGGCACCATCCGAAGCATCGTCGGGATGGAGATCGTCGATTCCCACACCATCCGGTTCAGTACCGACGCGGTCAATCCCTACCTCCCCGACGATCTGACCGAAGTCATCATCGTTTCGAAGAAGGCGGGCGAAGGCGCCACCACCGAGGATTTCAATTCGGGCAAGGCGGCGATCGGAACCGGTCCCTACAAGTTCGCCGAGCATGTCCATGGCGAACGCCTCGTGCTGGAACGCCATGACGACTACTGGGGCGGCACGCCGACCTGGGACCGGGTGACGTTCCGGATCATCAGCGACGATGCGGCGCGGGTCGCCGCCCTCCTGGGCGGGGACGTCGACATGATCGACTTCGTGCCCCCGACCGAGATCGGACACCTGGAGAAGAACCCGGACATCTCCGTGTTCAAGCGGCCGTCGGATCGAATCATCTACTTCTTCCCCAACGTCAGGCACGACACCTCGCCCTATCTGACGGATGCGGACGGCAATCCTCTCGACAGCAATCCCCTTAGGGACCGACGGGTGCGAAAGGCGCTTTCCATGGGGATCAACCGCGAGGCCATCGCCGCCAAGGTCATGGAGGGGCTGGCGGCCCCGGCCGGTCAGACCGTCCCGGAAGGGTGGTTCGGCTACAACCCGGACCTGACGGTCGAGCCCTACGACCCCGAAGGCGCGAAGAAGCTGCTGGCGGAAGCCGGGTATCCCGACGGTTTCGGCCTGACCATCCACGGACCGAACGATCGCTACGTCAACGACAGCAAGATCTGCCAGGCTGTGGGTCAGATGCTGGCTCGCATCGGCCTCGACATCAAGGTCGACACCATGCCGAAGTCGGTGTTCTTCTCCAAGGTCAGGGTTCCGAACGTCGAGTTCAGCTTCGGGCTCCTCGGCTGGGGCAACAGCCCGTATCCGGCGTCGGGCCACATCGGACTGCTGCACAGCTACGACAAGGACAAGGGGACCGGCGCATACAACCGCGCCGGCTACGCCAACCCCGAGTACGACGCGGCGATCGACAAGGCGGTGTCCACCGTCGACGATGCCGAACGAGAGCGGCTCGAGCAGGCGGCGCTCGAGATCGCCATGGGCGACGTGGCGCTGATTCCGATGCACGTGCAGTTCACGATCGCCGCCGGACGCAAGGGTCTCGACTTCACGCCTCGGGCGGACGAATCGACGTTCGCCATGAACGCCAGACCCGTTCAATAGCCTGTCTCGGCGGGCGGCCGCGCCGGCCGCCCGCCGTCTCGAAGCCGCAAGACCCTTCAAGCCGCTCGTACCCTCTGTTCTCCGCGGGAGCTCCGTGTCGTGACGGTCTTCCTGATCCGGCGGCTGATGCAGAGCGTGGTGGTGCTCTTCGTCGTCTCGGTGCTGGTCTTTGCCGGGGTGTACGCGATCGGCAATCCCCTCGACCTGCTGATCGACTCGAGGGCGACCCAGGCGGAAATCGAGCAGATCACGCGCAACCTCGGTCTGGATCGGCCGCTGTGGGAGCAGTATTTCGTCTTTCTCGGGGCCGTCCTGCAGGGCGACTTCGGGCATTCCTTCATCTACAACGAGCCCGCGATCAAGCTGATTTTCCAGCGTCTGCCGGCGACGCTGGAGCTCGCCTTCGCGGCAATCGTGATCGCCGCGGTGGTCAGCTTTCCGCTCGGCATCTGGGCTGGGCTCCGGCCGAAGTCCATCGCCGGTCGGGCGATCATGGCCGGCTCCATCCTCGGCTTCAGTCTCCCGAGCTTCTGGGTCGGGCTCATGCTGATCATGGTGTTCTCGATCACGCTCGGCTGGCTGCCGACGATCGGGCGCGGGGAGACGGTCGAGGTGCTGGGGATCGGGCTCAGCATCCTGACCTGGGACGGGATCAAGCACATCATCCTGCCGGCCCTGAACCTGAGCATCTTCGCGATGGCGCTGCTCATCCGCCTGATCCGCACCGGGATGCTGGAGACCCTGTCTCTCGACTACGTGAAGTTCGCGCACGCCAAGGGCGTCCCGACCGGACGCATCATCTTCGTCCATGTCCTGAAGAACATCCTGATCCCGATCATCACCGTGCTGGGGCTCGAGTTCGGGCTCATCCTGGCCTTCGCGGTGGTCACCGAGACGGTCTTCGCGTGGCCCGGCATGGGCAAGCTGATCATCGACGCCATCAACCTGCTGGACCGGCCGGTCATCGTCGCCTATCTGCTGGTGACGGTGCTGATGTTCATTGTCATCAACTTCGTCGTCGACGTGCTGTATTCCATCATCGACCCTCGGGTTCGGCTGGCGGAGTCCGCCAAATGACCGCGGCCGGCCGGGAATTCCCCGCGGCCGGTGCGTTGCGGGCCGAGGACGAAACGCCGTTGCGGCGGTTCGTCGCGGATTTCTGCGAGAACAGGATCGCGGTGGTTGCACTGTTCGTGTTCGTCGCCATTGCGCTCGCCGCCGTCTTCGCACCGCTGATCTCGATGCAGAATCCCTACGACCTGGCCCAGATAGATATCCTGGACGGAACCATGCCGCCCGGTTCCACGAGCGCCTCGGGACAAACGTATCTGCTCGGCACCGACGACCAGGGCCGGGACATGATCAGCGCAATCCTCTACGGGCTGCGCATCAGCCTCGGGGTCGCCGCCGTCAGCGGACTCGCCGCCATGGTTCTCGGCGTGTTCGCGGGCATCGCCGCCGCGCAGGCGGGCGGGCGGATCGATGCCCTGATCATGCGCGTAGTGGATGTTCAGCTCGGATTTCCGGCGATCCTGATCGCGCTGATCCTGCTCGCGGTGCTCGGCCGGGGCGTCGACAAGGTGATCATCGCCCTGATTGCCTCCCAATGGGTGTACTACGCCCGGGTGGCGCGAGGTGCGGCGCTCGTGGAGCTTCGCAAGGAGTACATCGAGAGCGTGCGGTGCCTGTCGCTCAGCGCGACGCGCATCGTCCTGCGCCACCTGCTGCCCAATTGCCTTCCGCCGCTCATCGTGATCGGCACCGTCGAGATCGCCCATGCCATCGCTCTGGAGGCGACCCTTTCGTTCCTCGGTGTCGGCATGCCGATCACGGAGCCGTCGCTGGGACTGCTGATCGCCAACGGCTACGGCTATCTGCTGAGCGGCCGCTACTGGATCAGCTTCTTTCCCGGAATCGCCCTTCTGATCGCCATCGCTAGCATCAACCTCGTCGGCGACCAGTTGCGCGACGTGCTGAACCCGAGGCGGGAGGGAAGCTAGCCCTCGCTTCGCGAATCGGCGAAATATTGCGGCTAGTACGCCACCGCCAGGCCGCCGCGGCGAGGGTCCGCGCCGCCGATCAAGGCCCCGGAATCGGGATCGATTGCGACCGCGTGGAAACCGCCGGCCCAGATCGGCGGTGCACCCGCCGGGAGGACGTCGTGGCCCGCGTCCCCCAGACGGTCCCGGATCGCCGCGGGGATGTCGTCCCCCACGCGCACCCGGCCCTCGCCGAAATAGCGGTACCGGTCGGACTCGATCGCGGTCTGCAACGGGAGGCCATGGTCGATGACCTTGGAGATGACCTGGGGAATGGTCTGCGTGATGCCGAGCCCACCGGGAGTGCCCAGAGCGAGGAAGAGTCGCTCGCCTCGGAACACCAGGGTCGGGCTCATGTCGTGCTGGACCCGCTTTCCCGCGGCGGGGTAGTTGGGCCCGTCGAGCGGGTCGAGGTCGAAGAACACCCCTTCGTTGTTGAGGATGATTCCGGTCCCCGGAACGATGTGCATGCAGCCGAAGCTGGGGCCGAGGGTGCAGGTCATCGCCACCGCGTTGCGGTCCCGGTCGACCACCGTCAGATGCGTGGTGCCGCCGCGACTGACGTCGTCGGCCTGATCGCCCGGGAGCCGTTCCGGGCACGCCCGGGTCGGGTCGATGCGCCGCGCCAGGCCGGCGGCGTAGTCCTTGGAGATCAGGCGCTCATAGGGCACTTGGCTGAAATCCGGATCCCCGCAGTGGACCCTGCGGTCCGAGAAAGCGATCTTCGCGGTCTCGATGCCGAGGTGGATGCGTTCGAATCCGAGGTGGTCCAGGTCCGCGAGATCGAAGTGCTCCCAGACGTTGAGCTGGGTCAGGATGCTGGGCGAGCACGTCTGGCATTTCGGAACCACGACGCGGTAGCCGTCGCGGTAGGTCGTCTCCAGCATGGCCCGCCAGCGGGGCCGGTACTGCGAGAACTCGCGTTCGGTGAAGCGGGCGCCGCACTGGTTGTAGTACTCGACGATGCGTTCGCGGAGCGGTCCATCGTAGAAGTGCGCCGCTCCGCTCCGCGCGATCTGTTCGTAGGAATCGGCCAGGTCACGATTCGCGATGATCTGTCCCGCGCGGGGCACGCGCCCTCCAGGGAGATAGATCCGGGCAAGCTCCGGAAAGTGCGATATTTCCTTCTTCAGACCGGCGATGAAATCGACCACCACCGGACGCGCCGGCACGCCCCGGCGGGCGTGCTCGATGGCCGGCTCGAGCGCCTGCGCAAGGCTCCGGGTTCCGTGGCGTTCCAGCAGTTCCGCCCACCCGGCCAGGGTCCCGGGGAACACCGACGACGTCACGTCCCAGTATCGATGGCGCGGCGGCGATCCCCACTGATCGATGGTGAAGGCGCGAGGCGCGAAGCCACCGAAATCGAGGCATTTCACCTCGCCGGTGTCGGCGAGGTACAGCATCGCGATCCCGTGGCCGCCGATGCCCGAGAAATAGGGCTCGTCGACGCTCAGTATCGACGCGACGGTCACCGCGGCGTCGACGGCGTTGCCGCCGTCCATGAGCACTCTCAGTCCTGCCGCCGAGGCGAGAGGACTGGCCGAGGCCACGACCCCCCGGGCGCCCATCACTGCCGGCATACCGCCCGTCGATTGCAACTTCTCGCTCCCTGCGGCCGTGCATTGCCAGTGTACGTCAGCGTGCAGGACAGGTATTCGCCTCCCGCTCTTCGGAACCAGCCCCCATTTCCCGCCAGGTTGGGAGCGAGGACGATTTCATGCCATGGAGAGAGGACGCCAATCGATGACCCGGAGTCCGTGCTCCGACGTGCCGCCCCATCGGCTGGAAATGGACCTTCTCCAGGAGCAGGACCATCATTTCCCGCTGTCCGGGGGTGAGGGGCTTGTCCGCATTCTCCCCTCTCCCATCGGGAGAGGGGCCGGGGGTGAGGGACCAAGGCCGAGGAATCTCCCCGCCAGTGTGGCCGATACACATCCTTCCCTCACCCCGAACCCCTCTCCCGGTGGGAGAGGGGCTTCAATCCCTCCAGCGTGAAATCTTCCGTCTCCAGGAGTAGGGTGCACGTCAGATTTGTGGTATGAGGTCATGATGTTGCAGCTTGGCGCTCCCAGTAGTCGTCGAAGCGGTTGCTGGTGATGGCGCATCGCAGGGCGATGATGGCGTTGGCGCCATCAACGCTCCAGTGCATGCCACCG
>JAJDUQ010000147.1 GCA_022826505.1 Gammaproteobacteria bacterium | reverse complement strand
GACGAACGATCAATACCGACCGCTCAGGGTGTCGACGCGCCTGCTGACATCCGAGGCGTGCGACGCAGCATCCAGACAGCGGATGGAAACGGTAGTGAACCGTCACCGTGTCGTGAAAACGGGCAGTGCGTGACCCTTTTGGTGAAGTCGAACAAGAACGACTTTCGCGATGCGGAGGCACTATGCGAGGCGGTGTCGCGCCCGAGTATGCGATTCGTGCCGGTGAAGTCGGTCGAGCAACAGGACTTGCAGCATCTGCACCGGATCCGTAGCCAGGCGGTTTCTCAGCGCACGGCGTTGGCCAATCAGACGCGCAGCTTTCTGCTGGAGTACGGGATCGTCATCGCCAAGGGGATCGGCCATCTGCGCCGGCGATTGCCTGAGGTGCTGGAGGACGCGGACAACGGCCTCAGCGGCTCGATGCGCGAGATGTTGGCTGAGCTGGGCGAAGAGATTCGCCGCTTTGACGAGCGGGTCGAGCGATTCAATACGCGGATTCGCGAAGTGAGCCGGAAGACGTCGGCGTGCCGGCGCCTGGAGAGTATTCCGGGCATCGGGCCGCAAGTCTCGACCGCGTTGGTGGCGGCAGTCGGGGACGGTTCGGATTTCCGCAATGGACGCGAGCTTGCGGCCTGGGTCGGCGTGGTCCCGCGTCAGCACTCCACCGGCGGGCGCACGGTGTTGCTGGAGGTCAGCAAACGAGGGGACCGATATCTTCGCTCGTTGCTCATTCACGGGGCTCGCGCGGCACTCCGCACGGCCTCTCGGCGCGCAGACCGCAGCAGTCGATGGGCGCTGGAGGTGCAACAGCGCCGGCGGACGAACGTCGCCACGGTGGCGCTGGCGAACAAGATCCTACGAACCGCATGGGTATTGTTGACTCAGGAAGTGGATTACGGAGCAAAGGCAGCGTAGTTGGCGCGAACACGCTCACGGCGGCGAGGCCGCCTACGGTTGCGCGGGCAGAGAACAAGCGATGGCAAGACAGGTCGGACCGACACACTGGAACCCTGTACGGGGCAAGGGTCACCAAGACCGCGGAGTTGATGAGGGCGGTGTGTGCGGATTCCATCGGGGCCCGGGAGGGCGAAAGCGCTCCCCTCGACAGGCCGGATACATCGCAGCAACCGATCTACACCGCCATCGTTCAACTCTGCCGTGCAAACGCGGGGCGGACCATACATGCCCCGATTCCGTGGACGGTTCATCGCTTGGATTTCAAACGGCTTGCAGGTAGCTCCTCTCAAAGTTGGCTGGTGATCGGTAGCCGAGACGGGAGTGACGGCGTTTTCTGTTGTACCAGGCTTCGATGAACTCGAAGACTGCCATACGCGCCTCGGCCTGAGATTGAAACGCGCGCCGGTCGATGAGCTCGCATTCGAGCGTGGCGAAGAAGCTCTCGGCCATGGCGTTTGACAGAGCATTCAACTGCACTCGATTCCCACGTTGAGCGTCGAACCTTTCAGGTGACGCACCCGTTTCATCCCCTGAACGGACGAGAGTTCGAGTTCATTCAGACCCGCACGTGCTGGGGGGTCGAGCGGGTGGATTACCTCGATGAGGACGGGACGCTGCGTAACCTTCCGATGGCTTGGACCAGCGTCGCGTCCGAGGATCCGTTCGTGCGGGTCGCGACGGGACGTTCGGCGTTTCGCGTGTCGGACCTGCTCGCGCTGGCGACACTGCTCGACGGACTGTGCAGGGACGACTGCGCTGAGAAGAGAGCCAATTGAGGCGCGAGCGGTGTCAAGCAGATTATGCCGCATATGTAAGACTATTTTTGTCGAATATAGTGACATATGCACACTGGAGCAGATGAGTTTGGAGTATCGAGTCAATATGATTCATCGTAATGTCAGCATGTTACACAGATGCAGTAGAGACCGTGAGTTGATCCGATACAACGTAGTGGCATAATTAAAATTACACTCTGTTGTCACCGGAGATCGGTCAATGGCCAAACGCTCCCCCGATGCAAAGACCCAGGCCCTCAAAGAGCATGGCTGTCTGAACCCCCATCCCGACGCAGTGCGCGACGATCTGTTCCTGTCGAATCCGTTCTTCGACCCGCGCGACCTGCTCCAGGTCAAGTACGAGATGCTGCGCCGCGTGCGCGAAGACGGCGTGGCGGTGAGTCACGCTGCTGCAAGCTTCGGTGTCTCGCGGCCCACTTGGTACCAGGCGCAACGCGCCTACGAAGCGGGCGGATTGCCGGCGTTGCTGCCGCACCGGCCCGGTCCTCGCCAGCCCCACAAGCTCAGCGACGCGGTCGTCGAGGCGTTGCGCACGGCGAAGAGCGAACAACCGACGCTGAGCGTGCGCGACCTGGTCGAGCTCGTGCGCGAGCGCTTCGGCATGTCGGTCCATCGCCGCAGCATCGAGCGCGCGCTTGCGCGGGGAAAAAAACGCTCGTGATTCAAATCCCGCCACCGGACGCGCTCCCCATGGCGCATTCGGACTATGCGCACGGCTACGAGCGGTTGCGTCGCCATGCCGTCAACTTCACCACCGAGCCCATCCGTCATGGACTCGCCGTGATCGCACGGCGCGGCGTCGCAGCTTGGCTACACGCCTTTGCTGAGCTGCCCGCCTCGCCTCGCGACGGACATCGACGAGGCGCGCCCGAGTCACTGCCCCTCGGCGTGGAGAGACCGGTAATCGACATCGTGCTCGCGATGCTCCAGGGACATATGGGGAGGAAGTTGGCATGAACGCTGCCCATCAGAGGGTGACCACCAATCACCTGCGCCGAGACGCCTACCTGTATGTGCGTCAGTCCACCGTACGCCAAGTGTTCGAGAACACCGAGAGCACTCGGCGCCAGTACGCACTGCGCGAGCGGGCCGTGGCCCTGGGCTGGCAGACCGAACGTATCGTCGTGATCGATTCCGACCTGGGTCTGTCCGGCGCCGACCGCGACCGCGAAGGATTCCAGCGTCTGGTCGCCGAGGTCGGCATGTGCCGGGCCGGCATCGTGCTCGGGCTCGAGGTGTCTCGGCTGGCGCGCAATTCCACGGACTGGCACCGGTTGCTGGAGATCTGTGCGCTGAGCGAGACGCTGATCCTCGACGAGGACGGCGTCTACGATCCCGGGGATTTCAACGACAGGCTCCTGCTTGGACTCAAAGGGACCATGTCGGAGGCGGAGCTTCATATGCTGCGCGCTCGGCTGCGCGGAGGGATCCTGAATCAAGCCAGACGCGGGGCGTTGAAGATGCCATTGCCGGTGGGGCTGGTCTACGACCCGCTGGGCCGTGTGGTGCTCGGCCCCGACGCCCAAGTGCAGCACAGCCTGCGGTTGCTGTTCGATACTTTCACCCGCACCGGTTCGGCCACCGCCACGGTGAAGCACTTCGGTGACGAGAAGCTGCGTTTTCCACGTCGCCCGCGCGGCGGAGCGCACAAGGGCGAGCTGCATTGGCAGGCGCTGAGGCTCTCGCGGGTGCTGCAGGTGCTGCACAACCCCCGATACGCGGGCGCCTTCGCGTTCGGCCGTAGCCGCCAACGGCGCCGTCCCGGCGGTGGTGTCGAGCACAGACGCTTGGCGCGCGAGGAATGGACGGTGCTGCTACCCGACGTGCATCCGGGCTATATCTCCTGGGAGCGATTCGAGGCCAATCAGCGCCAGCTCCGCGACAATGCACGTGCGTACGGCGCGCACCGGCGCAGCCCTCCACGCGAGGGGCCGGCGCTGCTACAGGGGTTGGCCATCTGCGGCGTGTGCGGCGACCGGATGACGGTGCGGTACCACACCCGCCGAGGCCGACAAGTGCCGGACTACCTCTGCCAGCGTGAAGGGATCGACACCGCGAGCGCCGTGTGCCAGCGCATCCCCGGCGCCGGCATCGACCGGGCGGTCGGCGCGTTGCTGGTGGAGCTGATGACGCCGGTCACGCTGGAGGTGGCGTTGCAGGTGCAGGCTGAACTTGCCGCGCGCGCCGAGGAGGCCGATGTGTGGCGCGCTCAGCAGGTGCAGCGCGCCCGCGAAGAAGCGGACTTGGCGCGACAACGGTTCATGCAGACCCATCCCGAGCACCGGATGGTAGCCGACGTGCTGGAGGCGGAATGGAACGCGAAGCTTCGTGCTCTGGATGAGGCGCAACAGGAGCTTGAGCGCCGTGGTGGCGAACCGAGCCAGGGGCTGGACGAGCAGCAACGCCAACGGATCCTCGCGCTCGCCACCGACTTCCCGCGCTTGTGGAACGATCCCGCCACGCCGCAGCGTGAGCGCAAGCGCATGGCACGATTGCTCATCGAGGATGTGACCCTGACCAGGGGCAAGGAGCTGATTCTTGGAGTACGCCTGCGCGGCGGCGCGACCCGCCAGCTCACTCTGACCCCGGAGCGTCCCGCGTGGCAGGTCTATCAGACTCCAGGCGAAGTGGTCGTCGAGATCGACACGCTGCTCGATGACTACACCGAGGCCGAAGTCGCAACGATTCTCAACGAGCGCGGATTCCGTACCGGCCATGACGGCGCGTACCACCCGCGGCGCGTGCAGGCGATCCGCAGGGATTATGCTCTGAAGACGCGTTACGCGCGGCTGCGCGCACGCGGGTTATTGACGATCGACGAGATCGCCGCCCGGCTCACCGTCTCGACCAGTACGATCAAGCGATGGCGCAAGTACGGGCTACTGCCGGCATACTCTTACAACGACCGACGCTGCTGCCTGTACGAGATTCCCGACAATCCGCCGACCAAACAGCAAGGGCGCAGGCTCTCAGAACGACGGCGGATCCCCGACATCGCTCTCCAGCGTACCAGTGAGGTGCAATGTGAAGCGTAGCCCTTGTCGTAGCAGTCGCCCATCGAACCCATCGACGGAACGACGCCCATCTCGCGGCAGCGTTTCCCGAACGCGTACGACGTGTATTGCTTGGTCGGAGTGATGGACGACGCTGTCGGGACGTCGCTGGCACAGCGCCATGTTCAGCGCCTCGAGCACGAGCTCGGCGCGCAGATGATTGGCCATCGACCAGCCCACGACCCGGCGGCTGAAGGCGTCGACGACGACGGCCAGGAACAGGAATCCGGCCCAGGTCGGCACGTAGGTGATGTCGGCGACCCAGAGCTGGTCGGGTGCGTCGGCTTCGAATCGACGCTCGACGAGGTCCGGTGCCCGACGAGCGGTGTCGTCTCGGCGCGTAGTGCGCGTCCCCTTGCGCCTCGATATCCCTGCCAAGCCCATCGTCGAGCCACGCGCTTGCGAGCGACATGGACACCGTCAGCGGCGAGCTCGGCGTGAATGCGAGGCGCCCCGTAGGTGCCGCGGCTGCGCTGATGAATGTTGCCGATGCACGCCTTGAGCACCTCGTCGCATTGCCGGCACCGCGACGGCTCGCGGTCTCGCCACGCGTAGAACCCGCTCGGGGAGACGCCGAGCACGCGGGCCATCGTGGCGGTGCAGTAGCGGGCCTGATTCGCTCTCATGAACTCGAACGCTTCCCGGGCGCCGAGCCGGTCTCCCGAGCGAACCAAGCCGCGGCTTTTGCCAGTATCTCTCGCTCTTCGCGCAGCCGGCGGTTCTCACGACGAAGGCGGCGAAGCTCCTCGCGCTCGGCGCTCGGCGCTCGTCAGCCCATCGTCGCGGCGACCTTCGTCGAGATCGGCCTGGCGGACCCAGTTACGGATGGTCTGGTCCGAGCACTCGAACTCGCGGGCGAGCTCTCGGATCGCGCGCCCTGAGCGGACCAGTTCCACCAACTGGCGGCGAAACTCAGGCGGGTACGGCAGATGTGTTCGTGGCATCGTGGATTCCTCCTCCCAAAAGGGTTCGGTATCCACGAAAACAGGTCAACTCCAGGCCAGCGCCAAATCGAGCCGAGATGCCGATCACACCATCAGGACGACTTTTGAATAGTCCTGGGTCAATCCTCGGCGCTTTGACAATAGCTTGATTGCCGCGAAGGGCCGGATGCTGATCCGCTCGTCGGCCTCCGCGCTCGCGACCAAGGCCCACTCGCCCTCGCACAACTCGAACGCCTCGAGCGTGCATCCAGATCGACGATCCACAGGTTCTCGACGCATTCGCGGGCACAAGCGGTGCGCTTGTCGTCCAGTTCCAGCCTGCGCCCCGAGTCCGACCGTATCTCCCGCACCCAATCCGGCCGTAGCGTGACGTAGGTCGTCTCGGGAAGCTCCGGCGCCCACACCACAGGCTACCCACCTTGCCCCTCATCCAGTAGATTGCGCCGCTCAGGACGAACTTCCGGACACCCGACCATGCACAAGGCCTTGCTGATCGACCCACAGAAGTGCACGAGCTGCATGCAGTGCGAGCTCGCCTGCTCGTTCGAGCACACCGGCGCGTTCAATCCCGCCCGCTCCCGGATCAAGATCTTCGAATTCGAACACGGCGCGCGCTCCATCCCCTACACCTGCACTCAGTGCGAGGAAGCCTGGTGTCTGCACGCGTGCCCCGTCGAGGCGATCACCGTAAACCTGGCCACCGGCGCGAAGGAGGTCGACCCCAACGTCTGTGTCGGCTGCAAGGTCTGCACCATCGCGTGCCCCTTCGGCACCATCAACTACAGCGCCGACACCGGCAAGGTCGTGAAGTGCGATCTGTGCGGCGGGAACCCGCAGTGCGCCGAGGCGTGTCCGACCGGCGCGATCACCTACGTCGATGCGAGCTGGACCGGGCTCGATCGCATGCGGGCGAGCGCCGTCGCCGCCCACGCACCGCAACCGGGCGCCTGAGCCGCCCGCGACACCGACAGGAGAGATCGCAATGGGATGGCAACGAAAGATCCTGCGGGTGGACCTCACCGCGGGCACGAGCACCGTCGAGCCGCTGAACATGGAGTGGGCGAACGCCTATCTCGGTGAGCGGGGGCTCGCAACGAAGTACCTGATGGAGTCGATGGACCCCAAGGCGGATGCGCTGTCGCCGGAGAACGTCCTCATCTTCGCCACCGGCCCGCTCACCGGCACCATGGCCTCCACCAGCGGCCGCTACGCGGTGGTCACAAAGGGTCCGCTCACCGGCGCCATCGCCTGCTCGAACTCGGGCGGCAAGTTCGGGGCGGAGCTCAAGTTCGCGGGCTACGACCTGCTCATCGTGCACGGCCGCTCCGACAAGCCGGTGTACCTGCACATCGTCGACGACGAGGTCGAGATCGTGGACGCGGCGCCGATCTGGGGCACGAGCTGCTGGAACACCGAGGAGTGGCTGAAGGCGCACCACCAGGACCCGCTGCTCAAGGTCGCGTCGATCGGCATCGCGGGCGAGAACATGGTGCGCTACGCCTGCGTCATCAACGACCTGCACCGCGCCGCGGGCCGCTCCGGGGTCGGGGCGGTGATGGGCTCGAAGCAGCTCAAGGCGGTCGCGGTGCGCGGCGCGAAGGGCGTCACCGTCGACGATCCCAAGCGCTTCATGTCCGTCGTCGCCGAGACCAAGGCCAAGCTCTGGGACGACCCCGGCCGGCGTGGTCTCGAGAAGTACGGCACCAACGCGATGATCGACAACATGCACGGGTTCGGCGGGCTGCCGACCCGCAACTCCCAGCAGGTGCAGTTCGAGGGCACGGAGAAGATCAACGCAAGGGCGATGCGCGCGACCGGCGAGGACGGCCACCGCAACCTCGTCACCAACAAGGCGTGCTTCGGCTGCACCATCGCGTGCGGTCGCATCGCCAAGATCAACCCGACCCACTTCACCATAGTCAACCGCAAGGAGTACCGACACGCCTCGGGCGGGCTGGAGTACGAGACCGCGTTCGCATTCGGCGCGGAGTGCGGCATCGATGACATCGACGCCCTGACTTTCGCCAACTTCATCATGAACGAGCAGGGCATGGACCCGATCTCATTCGGCGGCACCCTCTCCGCCGCGATGGAGCTCTACGAGGCGGGCGTCATCACCGACGCCGACACCGACGGGGTGCCGCTCGAGTTCGGCAACGCCGAGGCGCTCACCATCATGGCGGAGAAGACCGGCCGCTACGAAGGCTTCGGCCGAGTGCTCGGCATGGGCTCGAAGCGGCTGGCGGAGAAGTACGGCCGCCCGGAGGTCTCCATCACCATCAAGGGACAGGAGATCCCCGGGTACGACGCCCGCGCCCTGCAGGGCATGGGGCTCGGCTACGCCACCTCGCCCCGTGGCGCGTGCCACATGAAGCACGACGTGTTCGAAGAGGACATGGACGACGTGAGCGGCAACGGCAAGGCGAAACCGTGCAAGGACAGCCAGGACCGGATCGCGGCGGTGGACTCGACCGGTCTGTGCTGGTTCACCACCTCCGCGTGGGGGCTCGAGGAGTTCGCGGTGCAGGTCGACGCCGCTTGCGAGGGCGAGTGGACCGCGAAGCGGCTGACCGAGGTCGGCGAGCGCACCTTCAACATGGAGCGCCGGTTCAACCTCGCGGCCGGGTTGACGCGCGCGGACGACACCCTGCCGCAACGCTTCCTCCGCACCCCCGCACCGAGCGGCACCGCCGAGGGCAAGGTCAACGAGCTCGACAAGATGCTGCCGGCCTACTACCGGGAGCGCGGGTGGACCGACGACGGAGTGCCCACCAACGAGACGCTGAGCCGGCTTCGGGTGTGAACGGAGCGGCTCGTGCCGTCGCGGGCATTTAGCGGGAGCGGGACCCCGGTCACCCCGGGTCCCGCCGCCCCGGGGTGGAACTGGAACCGGACGAGACCATGAGACACGTCATCATCGGAGCGGGGCCGGCCGGAGTCGTCGCGGCGGAGACGCTGCGCCGAGCCGACCCTTCGAGCGAGATCGTCATCCTCGGCGACGAGCCGGAGCCGCCCTACTCGCGCATGGCGCTGCCCTACCTCCTCGCCGAGAACGTCGGCGAGCCCGGCACGTACCTGCGCCACGGCGACGCCCACTTCGAGAAGCTCTCGATCGACGTGCGGGAGGCCCGGGTGCGCAGCGTGGACCCCGCGAACCGGACGCTCACCACGGCCGACGGCACCGGGATTGCCTGGGACCGGCTGCTGATCGCGACCGGCGCGCATCCGATCAAGCCGCCGATCGAAGGCATGGATTCGGAAGGGGTCGAGAACTGCTGGACGCTCGCCGACGCCCGCCGGATCCTCGCCGGCGCGAAACCGGGCGACCGCGTGGTGCTGATGGGCGCGGGCTTCATCGGCTGCATCGTGCTCGAAGCGCTGGCCGCGCGCGGCGTCGACCTGGTAGTGGTCGAGATGGCGGACCGCATGCTGCCGCGCATGATGGACGAGACCGGCGGGGCGATGATCGCGCGCTGGTGCGAATCCAAAGGCGTCGCCGTGCGTACCGGTACGCGGGTGACGGAGATCGCTCGCACCAACGGAAGCCTGTCGCTGGCGACCGACGGGGGCGGCCCCATCGAGGCCGACCTCGTGGTGTGCGCCACCGGCGTGGCGCCCAACATCGATTTCCTCGACGGCGCCGGAATCGAGTGCGACGCCGGCATCCTCGTCGACCACCGCCTGTGCACGAGCGCCGCAGACGTCTACGCGGCCGGCGACGTCGCGCAAGGTCCGGACTTCTCCACCGGCGGGCGGGAAGTGCATGCGATCCAGCCCACCGCGGTCGAGCACGGTCGCATCGCCGCCCTCAACATGGCCGGCGTCGACACGCCGTTCCGCGGCAGCCTGTCGATGAACGTGCTTAACACCCTCGGACTCGTCTCCAGCTCGTTCGGCCTGTGGATGGGCGCCGTCGGCGGCGAACGCTCCGTCGCCGCCGACGAGGCGC
>JAJDUQ010000070.1 GCA_022826505.1 Gammaproteobacteria bacterium | reverse complement strand
AACGAGAGCCTGCTGCGCTACCTCGTGAAGGACGCGACCCGCCAGACGGCGAACCAGGTGCACCTGTACCGGCGGCTGGAGACTAACGACTTCGCGGGGATCGAGGAGCTGTTCCGCGCCTTCTTCGCGAGCATCCCCTACCAGTGGTACACCAACAACGACATCGCCCGCTACGAGGGCTATTACGCGAGCGTGTTCTACTCGTACTTCGCGGCCCTGGGGCTCGACGTGACCGTCGAGGAAAGCACCAGCCACGGGCGCCTCGACATGGCGGTCGAGTTCAACGACAACGTGTATCTCTTCGAGTTCAAGGTGGTGGAGCTCGCGGGCGAAGGAGCCGCGATGGCGCAGTTGCGAAGCCGCGGCTACGCCGACAAGTACCGCCACCTCGGCCGGCCGATCCACCTCGTCGCGGTGGAGTTCAGCAAGGACACGCGCAACGTGGTCGCGTTCGAGACGGCGCGAGCGTAGCCCGAGCGGCCTGTGACGGCGCGGTCCCGGTCATGACGGCGGGTTCGGGATCCTTCGTCGGCGCCGGATCCGGATCGTCGGTTTGCGCTTGGGGCCGGGTGAGCGGCCCGGCCCGGGCAGGCGGAGATCGCCCCGGCCCTCGACATGCGCCCTCAATGGACCGGTGGTCTTCCCTAGGCCGCCACAGACTCCGCACTCGAAAATTCCACGCCGGCCGGAACCACCGCACCCGTGGCACGTCCGGGGGCCGCTCATGAGCGCACCCGCCGGCAAGCGTAGAACTGGGACGGCTTCGCCGTCGATTCGCCGTGCAGGAACTTCACGTACCGAGCATCTCCATCGGGGGCGTTCAAGAAAGCGCAATCGTAGCTGTCGTCCGCTTCCAAGCACCAGTCCCACCGGCGGTCGAATCCGTCCATGCGGAACACGCTCGCCTCTTCGATGGCGCCGTCGACGGTGATAGTCCCGATCCCGAGGAGCCGATCGGCGATCAGCGTCGCCGGGCAGCGGAACACGCACCCGTCAATGCGGTCGCCGCACTGCCAGCGCTCGACCGCCCGGGCTCTCGACGCGGCCTGCCCGGTACGGGCCCCGGTTGCCCGCTCCCCCGGCGGCGCCGGGCACCGGCTCCCCCCTGCAGGCACGCAACCGGCCACGAGCATCGCAGCGGCGGCCACCCGGCCATCTGGTAGTAGTCTCCTCATCGCTCTCTCCTTTCGTTCGGCGCCTGTGCGCCCGCTCTCGCGCACGGCGGGATCGGCGGACGCTTACGGTGAAGGCGGCATCCCTCGACGGCCTCGCGGGAAGAGACCCGTTCGTGATCCGCAAGGACGGGCGGCAAATTGCGCCGACCGCTGATTGAGGAAACAAAAAACGTCGGGATGGCCGCCGAATCTCGGCTCACGAACCGGGCGGAAGCTCGCCCGTGTATCCTTCCGCTTGAAGCTTGCGGAGAGCTCCGACCGCCCTGACGGACTGCTTCTCGGTCGGCGTCTTCCCGGTACGATTCGCCACCACGCGAAGCACGCCATCCTCGGTCGGCGTGAGCATTCTCCGCTCGGTGCCCCACGCCAGCGCGTCCTCCCAGAATCCCGGGCCGGCCGTTACAACGGCGATCTGCGCCTCGATTCCGTTGAGCTCCCGCTGATCGCGCCGTGCGTGTCGCTCCGCGTCTCGGCGCTCCTCGGCGGAGATGAGTTCTTCGAGAAATGCCGGCGGCCACTCAACTGCAAGCTCACGGACACGAACCCAGCACGCCTGCTTCTTGGCCCATTCCGTCACGTTGCTGATCCCCGGCGACGGATCGATCAGAACCTCATGCACCGCTTCGCCCACGACCACCAGCGCTTCCTCCATCTCGGGACCCGGCGACTGTTGACGCCAGATCCGCCGAAAGTCCACCGCACGCCCCCGCTCCTTTACTTCGTGTGCCGTCTTAGCGATTGCATATGCGACGATGTTGGCGCGGTACCCGCCCTGGTACCAGGGTTGGTCGGAAACGAGTCGCTCTGTGGACTTGAAGACGATTGCCTTGGCCACAGCCTCCCGATACCAAGCCTCGTTGAAGTTGTCCGGGGACTTGTTCCATTCCTGACCGATACGCCGCGCGAACGCTGCAAAGTTCTTCTGCGCGCCGAGACTCACTTCGTGCGGGTGTCCCTCCCAGACGTTGATGTACTTCGCGAGGTCCGTCTTGGTGAAGAGTTGCCGACGAGGGTTTTCCAGATCGAACTTCCGGCGCTGCGCGGGAGTGAGCCTCGCACGAGCATCCGCGTATTGACCCCGTGCCCGTTCGTAGAACCACTTCGACTCCCGGAAGGTGCCGTCCGGGGTGGGAGCGTGGAGGCGGCGCGAGAATCCCTCGATACGGACGTGGAACGGGTGGTTCGAAAAGAAGTCCGCTGCGCTGACGCGGTTCTGGCTGTTGGCAAACTCCGAGATCTTGGGAACGAGCTCGGTGGCCTGTTCCGGATCGACGACGGACAGCTTCATCTGGACGAACGTCTGCGTTACGTCGACCTTGCTCCGATGCGCCACGTGAATGGAGGCGGTAGTCTGGCCGCCGTTCACGATCTGGAAGTTCTTCAGCCTGCGGAGCAGCAACCTGCCCCCATCATTGTCGATCTCCACCTCCTCGGCGGTAGCCGTGATGCCATTGTTGTACGCGAAGAACATCGAAGGTTCGTTTTCGAGGGTCACTCTGATTCCCTTGTTGACCTTGCCGCGAGCCTGCAGGAAGACCCGGACGTTCTGCTCCAGAAGGCGTGCACCCCATCGATCGTAGATATCGGCCAGAACGTTCCCGGGAATGATCGCCAGATAGGATTCGTGATCGGCTTCGGGCTGTTGTGCAGGCAGGACCGGGAGAGGGCCGCCGAAGCTCTCCACCAGATCGACGTCGATGTCCTCACGCCCGTGCCCGATCGTCGCCTGCCGGTGGAGCCGTCGCATGTCCCAGACGCTGTAGGTAATCGTCCTTCCGTCAAGCTCGTCCGCCTCGCGTCCGTCGACCCTCTCGCTCAGTTCGCGGTTCGTGATGAGGATGAGGCGTACCCGTCCGATGCGTTTCCACCGCTGGGCAATCAGGTCTGCCAATCCGAATGCCGGACTCGTTTCCTCAAGTGCATCGCGCCACCTGACGTCGAGCGCCTGTCTGAGGAAATTGGACAGTCGCCGGAAGATCGTGTTCATCTCGCTTCCGACGAGACGCCCCAACTCCACAGAGGGATGGAAGTCCAGGATGAGGAGGACCAGGGTGTCCGAATCGTCGAGGGCAGGATCGCCTCCGTACCCATCGACACGAATGCCTCTCCCGGGCGGTCCCAGATACGAAACCCGGTCTGCGGAGTCGATCTCGCCCGCCTCCATCAGGTGTTCGCAGAACCTCTGAAAGAAGACATCCTCCATGAATTCGCCGTCGGCATCGGACTCGGTGACGACATCCTGAAAGAACTCGCGTGCGAACTCCTCAACAGACATTGACAGCCTCCACAATCGCGTTTCCCAGCACGGCAGGATCGACACGGAACGTCTCGCAGTCGGGAAGCGAGAGCGCGTAGCGGACGTTGCCGACCCCTCCCGGAAACATTGTCGGCGTGATCCGGGGAAACCCCTCCCGCACCCCGTAGAGCGACTCCCCCGCAACCAGCCAGAGCTTGTCCGAGTAGTCGTCCGTCCAGCGGAAGCCGGCCATGCCGATCCGTTCCTCGAAGAGTTCCACCGCCACCATGTCGTGTTCGGCGATCATGGAACGTGTCCTCCTCGCGATGTCGTTCAGGGTGCAGGCATTCGCCGTGCCTTCCACAGCGCTCACTACCTCCGTGACGTGCAGAAAGAGCGCGTCGGCATTGCTCGACTCGAGCTGGAACTCGTTGGAGATGGTGACGCGAGGCACCGAAGAACCATGCGTCTTTGCCTCGACGTGGACCCGGGAGATCTCGAAGTCATGGGGCGCATCAAGAGGCCCGGTCCAGCACCTGACAGCGGCCGTGGCATCCAGAATCGGAAGCAGATGCTGCTCGAGTACGAGCAGCTCGCCAATGAGCCCCTTTTGCTCCTCGTCGCTCAAGCGGCTCTCGCGACCTCCCTGGAGGAGCCTGTGCCAACGCCATGTCCGCGCGAGAAATCGTTCCACTGCCTGTTCCTCGGTCACGGCGAGGATGGTGGAGTCGACGATGTCGCGGCAGAAACGGAGGAATATGTCCCTCTGTTCCCGGTCCGTCAGTCGAATGAGGATCCGTTCGTCCGTGCCAAGCTCTGCCGGCAGCGCCTCGACCCGCAGGCCGCGGAATTTCGGGAGGCGACTCGCCCGCCGAGCTCCCTTGCGATGCTGCAGAATCAGAAGAAGATTGCGATCCGCATCCACAGCCCAGTACAGCCCCCAAGGCGTCGACTGCGTAACACGACGGGCACTGATCAGGGAGTTCTTGAGCGGTGGGCTGATGCTGCTCCAAGGATCGTCAATCGTCATCGGCCGCATCCTCGTCGTTGTCCTCGTCCACGTAGCGCTCCCTGTACCAGGTCGTGTTCACCACGTATTCGACCCTCTCTTCCTCGCGACGGGTCGACGGAAAGCTGATGCTCCAGGCCGCGACGGGCTTCTGCCGGCTCAGGTCGTCTCCGGCTTCCCCAATTGCCAGCAGATGGACCACGAGGAGCGGCCTTGTGCGAACCTTTCGGTAGATCCAGTCGGGATAGTTCGCCCGGCGACCCGTGGGAGAGGGGTTGCGACGGTCGTAGGCCTCCTCCGCGCGACGTGCCTCGTCGTCGGTCAACCCGGTCCTCTCGATTCCACGCGAACTCACGCGCTGTCTGCTCGTGACCATCAGCATCCGTTCGTCGCTGCGCCTTCCGGGGGCCCTGCGCTGGCAGATCAGCGGGAAGCCAAGACTGGAGTCCTCCAGTGGCCCGGGGGGCGCCCGCTCCGGCGTGACTCCGGCAAAGAGGACATCCCACTCGGCCAGCTCGTCGGCTTGACGTGCTCTTATGTAGGAGCGGACAGGCTCGGTCGCCGTCGTCGGAGACCCCTCGTGGTTTCGGAAGGCCATGAGAAACGCGTCCACGGCCGAAACGGGCACTCTGCGCATCAGGCGACCGCCGTTGATCGGTTCGCCGTCTTCGGGCGGCAAGCCGCAGCGCCGGAGACTCTCCGCCAAGGAGACAGCCGCCCGAAGGTTCGACTCAAGAGACGGCGCGTCACGGCGCAGGATCGCCGTCTCGACGAAGTGGTTCGCAAGACCGATCATGATCCTGATGTGCTGGCCCGATCCCATCTTGTTGCGGGCCGTGACGACGAGGGTGTCGGGATGGCTGCGTACCCGAAGGCCGAAGTCTCTCGGTGTCGCATTCACGCTCTGCATTCGGGTCAGTTCGTCGCGGAGCTCCTCGATGGAGTCGGTAATATGGGTGTACCAGCCCTGCGCTTCCTCCGGCATCCAGACCCGGCACAGATCCTCGTATCCCTGCCGGTAGCCGAACCATCGCCCCATCTGCAGGAGGGTGTCGTACATCATCGAGTTCCGCAGGAAGTAGCTGACGATGAGCCCCTCCAGAGTCAGTCCGCGGGAGAGCGAGAGCCCGCCCACGGCGATCACGTTCAGCCCGTTCCTGTCGTGCTCCAGATAGTCCAGCGAGCCGGGTGATCGCGCGTTCACCTCGACAACGTTCACGGGGCTTGCGCTCTCGTGCAGGTGTTGCTGGACGGTCTGCCACGAAATGCCGCACGAGTCCTCGAAATGCTCTTGGAACGCTCCGTACAGCGCCGCTATCTCCGGGTCGCGAACCGCCAATGCCGGCGGTCTTGCACCGTTGACGCGGGCGCTGCTGCGGACGCGGTCGACCAGAGCGTGGATTTCGTTCCGGATCTGGGCCTGCACGTTGACGAATCGTGAAACGTTCACCAGCATCGAGTTGTGCGTACCGAACTGTCCTCGGGCGAGTCGGATTGCGCGGGCGACGAGGAAGACCCGCACTGCGGTCTCGAGCGTCTCGGGCAGACCCACAACCCGATGGTCGATGCGGTGCTTGAGAGGGAGCAGGTCGGCGTTGTCATCGACGGGGTGAATGACGCGATCCGCCTCATCGATGAAGACCCTGGTGGCACCGAAATAATTGTCGGGAGGATCGAGGCTGACGATGAAGTCGCGGGGGAAGAGGTCGTGGCCCAGCATCGCATCTTCACTGTCGGGATCAATGAAGATGTTCGCGAACGGGGTGGCCGTGTAGCCGACGTAACAACTTCGATCGAAGAGCGCGAGAAGCTGCCGGATCTGGCCGTTGATCCTGGATACCTCATCCTGATTGTGCCTGATGTTGATCGATGCATTGTCCGCCTCGTCATCGATCAGCAGCATCGGCTCTCGGACCGTAGCGGTGCCGCGTTGCGCGTTCTGCGCCGCCAGCCACTCGATCAGGTTCCTCAGCGTGCTCGTGTTCTTCTTGACCACGAAGACGACCGGCTCCCTGAGGTTCTGGAGCGGAACACTCACGCTGTCCGCAATCGCCTTGTTGAAGTCCCGCTGCGAAGTGGTGAATGAGCTGGGCTGCCGCCTGGAATCGAAGCGACCGACACCCACCAGACTCTGGGCGGGGAGCATCCCTCTCAGCCGCCCGGTGCTGTCCACACCGATGAACCCCTCGTCCAGTCGGCGCTGGGTCTGGTTTCGCAGGTTGTTGTGGATTCCGGCAATGATGACGATCACCTTGTAGCCGGCGTCGGCGGCCTTGCAGACGAGCCCGGTGTAGTTGGCCGTCTTTCCCGACTGGACATGGCCCATCACCATGCCTCGGCGATCCCAATCTCCCTCCTTGGCGGGATTCTCGAGAAGTCCGAGTATGCGGTCCGTAACGCTGCCCAATGTGGCGAGAACCTGACCGGAAAAGTCCCTGCTGACGAGAAGCTGCCTGTATCGTTCCCAGTAGTAGGGGTCGATCCCGGACCGCGTGTCCTCCAGCCAAGGTTCGAATCCTCGCTCCTGCAGGGTGGCGCCATCCATCATCGCAACGCCGTGCACCGTCTCGAACCAAAGAGCAAGTTCCTCCGCCTGCGCGTCCGTCACCTCGGGACAGGCGGGTCGTGCGCTGCGGATGTGCTCGCGGATCTTCTCCTGTGTCGCCAGCTCGCTCCCGAGCAGGGCGCCTACCATGGTCCTCAGCTTTTCCAGGTCCGTCACGGTTCCTCCAGCCTCACGTTTCAAGCGACCGGATCACGTTCGCTGCCTCTTCCCACCTCATGCGAAACGGATCGGACGAACGCATCCGGGACTCCACGTCGGACTCCGACAGCCCGCCTTGGCGAAGAAAGCGCCAGGTCGCCTCCGTGATCTCCACGAAATCTTCCGAATCAAGTTCCTGTGGCGATACGGATTCGGAGTTCGCACTGACATCCGCGTAGAGCGCCTCGACCGGCAGCGTGGAAACGACGAGCCCGACAAGCTTCCTGAATGCATCCGCTGTCTCTTCGTCAAGCCGCGCCTCGAATGCCGAGAAGAGGGGGTGGTCGGCATTGAGACCGTAGGCAATGCGATTCTTGTCCTGTGTCCGCGTCCACACCGGCAGTCTGCTGTCCTCCGTCAGCCGGGCACCGCGCGCCGTGTACGTCCGTCTGGACGGGACACCGATTCGTTCGACAATCCGGCGAAGCCTCTTGCGGACTGGTGCCGGTGGCTGCGCCCAAGCCTTCTTGACGTCAATCTTCCACTCGGCATCAAGGCTGTTCGGCATGTCGATGAGGACGCGCGACAGCTTGGTCAGTTCCGCCTGCCGTGCAAGGCGGAACCAGGTGCCATGCACGATCAGTCGCCGATTCCGATAAAGATAGAACCCTTGGTTCTTCACGTACCCTTCCTGCCCGGCGTACCGTTTCCAGTCTTCTCGCGAGACCTTGTCGTGATGCGGCAAGGTCACGGGCCGGATGCGAATCTCTCGACCATCGAGGAGAAAGGTCTCTTCCGGATGATGCTGGGTAGCCGGATGATGCGAATGGAAGGGATCGAACGGCTCGATCTCACGGCCGTTGAGGGAGATCACCACCCGTCCTTCCCGATCTTCCCTGCCGGAAAGAAATCGGTGGAACACGAACTCGAGGTGCCTTGCCGTCTCGTCGAGCTGGCGAACGAGATCCCAGCGGTCGCCGTGACCATCGGGTCCGACGAGACGGTCGAGCTTTTCCCAGACCACGAGGGTGCCTTCCGCATTCAGGCGGTCGGACCATGGAATCCCGTCGGGGGTTGCGGGGAGCTCTACAATCCACTTGTCGCGAGCGGCCACCGTATCCAAATCCCAGATCGCGGCGGACACCACTCCGTTCCTGCACGTGAGTACTGTGAGTCTTCGGCATTGCGAAAAGGATGCCGTCTTGAGCCCAAGACCGAATCTCCCGAGGTCGGTTTCCGACCGATCTTCGAGTGGACTCCTGCTTCCGGGGCGCATCGCCTCCAGGAGTTCCGAACGCGTCATCCCCGCACCGTCGTCGAGGATTCCGATCGAGGGCGCTTCCGCGTGCGTTTCCGCCAGAAGCTCGATCTTCCGGGCTCCGGCGGTCAGGGAATTGTCGATCACATCGGCTACCGCAGTTTGCAGCGAATAGCCGATATCACGCAGGCTCTCGACGAGAACGGAAGCCCGAGGCGGGACCTCCTCCTCCCTGGTCATGTCAGTAGCCGTCATGTCGCTCCCATGGCGACCAGGGGAAGCTGCAGTTCTTCTTGAACAGGCTCCGGCGGTGGGAGCACCGGCACCGGACGACGCGGGCGCGTCCCGACGCGGTCATGATGGTCCAACACGGCCCAGACGAGCCTCGCTATCTGCCACGCGAGGAACGGGGGCACCGCATTTCCCACCTGCACGTACTGCTCGGTGCGGTTGCCGTGGAGGAAGTAGTTGTCCGGGAAGGTCTGCAGTCGGGCCGCCTCCCTCACGGTGAGACTTCGAACCTGCCCCGGGTCGGGATGAATGAAGTAGTGGCCGTCCTTCGAGAGATGGCTCGTGACCGTGGTGCAAGGGCGATCGGGGAGTTGCACCCGGAAGCGGTCATCGAACTTCCCCGTGTTCCAGTTTTTGTGGGCAGGTACGAGCGCTTCGGGGAAATGAAAGGTCTTCGGAGACCTCCGGAACGCGTGTCCGAATGCTGCGGCATACAGATAGCGGGCGAGATCTTCCGGAATGTGCGCCCTCGCCTCGTTGTTCGGCAACGTCCTGATGTTCTCGTCCAGGAGCCACGTGCGGAGATCGCTCGGGCAGTCGGACGGGGGGACAATCCCCCCGGACGCCTCCCCGTGGGGTGGAGCGACCCCATCGGCCGTGGCCCGCGCGAGTGCGAGAGCTTGGCGAAATCTCCTCTCCTCGTCGCGTGACATCACCCGCTGATTCGCCTCGACAAGCTCGCAGGCCCGCCGTACCGCCGCCTGCCAGGAGTCAGGGCTGTCACCGCGACTGAGACGACTGCGGAGCCTTGGCATGGCCCCGATGATGTCGTGGAGCGAGACGGCCTCGCTCCGTCGTTCGAGCCGCGGCAGCAGCTCCTCGGGAAGCAACCTCGCAATGTCGCGCCGGATGCAGACCACGAAAACGCGATGGCGTGTTTGCGGAACGCCATGATCCTCGGTGTGTACGAGGAAATCCTTCGGTTCCGCACCCTCGTCCCATGAGCGAGCACCCGAGCGCGACGCAAGCGCGAACAGGCGGTATCCGTGCGATGGGCTCCCACGCTGGAGCTTGCGCATCACCTCCGGGAAGATGGGCTGTCCGGCGAGCTTGGCGGAGAGCATTCCCTTGACGTTCTCCATGACGGCGACCGCAGGCCTGAGCTGCCTGAGAACGCGAACATACTCTTCATAGAGCGACTGTCGGGGGTCCTGATCCGGCTCGTAGCACGCGTTTCCCGCATTTCTCGACCTGCCCACCACGGAATACGACTGGCACGGGGGGCCGCCGAGAAGAACCGTCCAGCCGCCGTGTTCGGCCCGGATGTCCGCCATCTTCTTCCGGAGGAAGTCGCTGGCCGGAGGCTCGCCCAGTACCAAACGTCTTGTCTCGTCGCACGCGGCGGCCCAGTGCTCGGGGTAGAGTGTTGCCCAGTCCGGCTCTCCGTCGGTTGTGCCATTCAGGAATTCGTAGTATTCGGAAGGGAATCTCGTCCCGAACTTGCGGAGGAACGCCCGCAGCCGCAGGGTTCGATGCGCTGCGGCATCCCTCTCGATCGACAGTGCCACACGGAACCTGTGGCCACCATCCGAGCCGAGGAATGCCGAGAATCCTTCGGCGAGTCCACCCGGACCCGAAAAGAGATCCACGACCGGCACGGCTCGCGTCATGAAGCACCCCCGACTGTCGGAACTTGGAGGAGGATGCCCACAATGCGCGTCGTCCCGAGTCCGACGCGGCCCGCGGGGAAGAACCGAGTTCCGTCCATCCTAAGGTCGCAGCCGAGGACCCGCCCCAGCGTTCGACCGCGCTTGGCAACTCGAACGAACAGCCCTCAAGAGCCTCCCGAGACGATGGTCCAGACGGGCGTCAACCTTGATCAAGCGCCAATCCTCCTGTGAAATCCGTTGATTCATGTATTCCTGACGTACCCCCGCAGGGCCGAAGATGCCGGACATAGTAGACCGAGCGACCCGTTCGCGCATGATGGCCCGGATCGGGAGCAGGAACACGCGGCCCGAACTCCTCCTCAGGCGCGCTCTCCACGCCCTCGGCCTCAGATACCGCCTGCACAATCGCAAACTTCCGGGCACACCGGATCTCGTATTCCGGCGGTTCGGAGCGGTGTGCTTTGTTCATGGCTGTTTCTGGCATCGGCACGCCGACTGCCCCTACGCCTACACTCCGGCCACGCGCACGGAGTTCTGGCAGGCCAAGTTCGATGCCAACATCGAGCGGGACCACCAAAACCGGCTCGATCTGCTCGAAGCGGGGTGGCGGATCGCGACCGTCTGGGAATGTGCACTGCGAAAAGGGGGCGAGTCCGAAACCGCCAGAAAGCTGGAGCAGTGGCTGCGAGGAGGCGATCGGGAGTTCGAGACGAATCTCTGAACCACACAACAGGGCTGCGGTCCGACCCCACCGGTCGCATCCCGGCAAGGCTACCGAACTCGCGGATGAGTGAAGAGGACCACGGCCGCCAAGATCACTCGGGAGAGAGAAGGAAGAGTGTCCAGCAGCGCATTCCCGAGACCAACGCCCTGTTCCCCGTCAACACTTCGGACTGTTCCACCTCGATGAAGCGCCACCGACCTCCCGTCCCATGAAGGCAAGCCTCTGAAGCAAACCGCGGTCGATTCGACCTCGGCGGAATCTCGAGCGCCTGTGGCAGGCTCACCCACTCCGCCCGCAAGGCGAGAACAACGACGCGGGCAGGGTGCTCGGCGGCCCGCTCGAGATCGTCTGGTGTACCTCCAAGACCAAGCCCGACGAGGGCGCCAAGCAGGCCCGCGACCTCACGTTTGAGAGATCACAGACGGACTTCGCGTGTCGCTGGAGTTCAGACTCCAGCCTTCGTTGAGCGGCGGACGCAGGGCAGGCCACTTCGGCCCCCGGGTCATGACGGCGGGTCCGGAATCCTTCGCCGGCGCCGGGTCCGGATCGTCGGCTTGCGCTTGGGGCCGGGGGAGCGGTTCGGCCCGGGCAGGTGGAGGTCTCCCCGGCCCTCGACATGCGCCCTCAAGGGACCGGTGATCTTCCCCTCGCCGCCGCAGACCCCGCACTCGAAAATTCCGCGCCGGCCGGAACCACCGCACCTGTGGCACGTCCGGGGGCCGCTCATGAGCGCACCCGCCGGCAAGCGTAGAGCTGGGACGGCTTCGCCGTCGACTCTCCGGGCAGGAACTTCAAGTACCGGGCATCCCCATTGGGAGCAATCAAGAAGGCGCAGTCGTAGCTGCCGTCCGCTTCCAGACACCAGTCCCACCGGCGGTCGAGCCCGTCCATTTGGAACACGGTCGCCTGTTCGATGGCACCGTCGATGGTGATGGTCCCGACCCCGAGGAACCGATCGGCGGTCAGCGTCACCGGGCAACGGAACACGCACCCATCAATGCGATCGCCGCACTTCCAGCGCTCGACCCCGCGCGCGCTCGAAGCGGCCTGTCCGGGAGGGGCTCCGGTGCTTGCTCCCTCGTCAGCGCCAGGCGCCGGTTCCCCCGCAGGCACGCAACCGGCCGCGAGCATCGCAGCGGCCAATGCGGCGACGGCCGCCCAGCCGCCTGGTCGTCGTCTCCTCATCGCTCTCTCCTTTCTTCCGGCGTCGGCGCGCCCGCTCTCGCGCACGGCAGGCGGGCTCGGCCGCCGCGAACGGCGTCTCGTGCACGACGCGGCCCGCCATGGTCACTCGGTCACTCCTCCGCTCTCGTGGGCACCGAGGCGAAAAGTCACGCGAACGAACTTGCTGCGCTCATCCTGCATCAGCTCCGGCTCCGTGCCGTTGAACGCGCGCATCTCCCTGCACATGATCAGCCAGCCCGTTCCGCGCTTTCCCATGAACCCCATGGCGGCCATGAAGTGGGCGAGGGATTCGTTCCTTGACCGGGGATTGGCGCCTGCCCGGACTCTATCCACGGTCATACGGCCGGGCAACGTACCGGGACTGGTGATTACGACCTGGCGGTCGAAGACTTCGAGCAGGATATTCGGTCCGGTGATCGAGTAGTCCCGATGAACCACCGCATTCACCAGCGCCTCCCGAATCGCGGCACGGGGAAGCAGATAGCGATCCTCCCGGATCAGGTTCCGGTGGGACTCGAAGCGGCCGAGCCCGAGGAACCATCCCGTCGCCCGTTCGACCTGTTCGTCGATCCGGCCAGCGGCACCGGCGACCTGCAGCACCTCGGCAGCGCGATCGTCACCCGCATGGACGACGCTCTCGATGCGAAAGTTGCGGGTCTCAAGATAGCGTTGGGGGTTCTTGCCAAACGCCAGGACCCCGTAGAGCGTTGCGCGAAGCTCGCCCCCGGACTCGACGACCACGGCGCGATTTCGCAGATCTGCCTCGCTGTAAGGTTGCGGATCGGCTGTGGTGTCGAACCCCAGACGCTGCAGACAGGAACGGAAGGCGTCCGGATCGATGTGGGAAGGAGCCGCGTCCTGAATCGCACTCTCCTCGGTCAAGATGTTCCCGAACGCGTCGCAGGGCTCCTGAAGCTCCGTCAGCGACGGCCCGACACTGCGGCCCAAGCGGCGGGTTCGGACATGTCCACCGTGGTGTCGGGGATGCCGGAATCGGGTCACCTGCTCTGGGCGCAACGAAGGCCCGGGCCGTCAGCGGCGGTGGGGCGACGGGGAGGACTCGGCCGGCGGCTTGCCCTCCAGCTCCGCGATGCGGGCGCGGGCTTCCTTCAAGGCAAGCTCGGCCTCCGCCCGTTTGCGCATCTCGTCCTCCAAGGCGAGCGCGTCCCGCCAAGCACGGTCGGTCTCCTCAAGGGTCAGCAGCTTGCGGCCCATCGTGGGGTCCCGGAACCGGATCTCACCGCGGTCGATGTACACGTCGAGCCCGAGCACCGTGCTGTGGAACATCCGCTCCCCGCCCTCGATCCCGCTTGGCGGCAGCGGCTCGTAGTGGTCGCCGGAGAGCCGGTTCCCCTGCAGGCGCGGGTCGAGCCAGTCTCCGGTCGGGTCGAACAGCCAGTACTCCGTGACCCCGAGGCGGGCGTAGAGGTCGCGCTTGAAGCCTCGGTCGATCCACCGGGTGCTTCGGGACGTGACCTCCAGCACGAAGTCCGGGGCCTTGCCTTCCTCCCAGAGGAGATAGAAGCGGCGCCGACGCTTCGGAACTCCGAACACCACGAACACGTCCGGGGCCACCCGCGAGCGCGTGTCCCCTTCGACGTAGTAGAGAAGCCGAAAGCCCTCGACCGCGACGTCGGGACGATCCCGGAAGTGGACGTCGAGGGCACCTGCCGCGTAGGTGAGGGAGTCGTACTGGAAGCGGGTCTCCGCGAGCGGCAGACCGTTCGATTCGGGGTAGTGCACCTTCCGCGGCGGGGCGTAGTGGGGGCCGGGGCCGGAAAGGTCGAAATGGATGTCCTCGCTCATCGCAGGGCCTCCGATGCCACGCCGGGACAGTATACCTTGGCACCCGAGCCCGAACCGGCCCGAAAGCGGATAACATGTAGCACCGAGGACGGCTCGAATCGCTATCGTCCAGAATTCGAAGCCGAATCATCAGGCATTTGAAATGACACCACGAAAGGGAGCCAACATGAAGAAGACAGCGACCCGGATTGGCATGACGGCCGCGGCCGCGGCGCTCGCGCTCGGCACTGCACTCGGCCCGGCCCACGCGGCCGGCGTCAAGATCGGCTATGTCGGCGGGATCTCCGGCGCCTGCGGCGGGCTCACCCACTCCGCCCGCAAGGCGATGGAGATCGCGCAAGGCGAGATCAACGAGGCGGGCGGGGTGCTTGGCGGCCCGATCGAGATCGTCTGGCGCGACTCCAAGACCAAGCCCGACGAAGGCGCCAAGCAGGCCCGCGACCTCATCCTCTCCGAGAAGGTCGATCTCCTCACCGGGGTATGCTCGAGCTCGGTGTTCATGGCCATCAACCCGATCGCGAAGCAGTACGGGGTGCCCCTTTTCAGCGCGATCAGCGGGACCCACAAGGCCACCATCGACTTCGGCCACCCGTTCGTGGTCCAGACCCAGCCCCACACCCTGATGGAGGGGAAGGCCCTCGCGGAGTACGCGGCGCGCAAGGGCTGGAAGAACATCGTCACCATGGGCCTCGACTACGAGTGGGGCCGCACCACCGTCAAGGTGTTCACCGAG
>JAJDUQ010000198.1 GCA_022826505.1 Gammaproteobacteria bacterium | reverse complement strand
CCGTCGGCCACCAGCGCCATCTCGACCAAGGCCTGCGGCCACGTGTGGATGCCGCGCTTGCCGGGAAAGTCGGCCACGTTGAAGAAGTCGGCGATCGACGACGGCGCCGTCTTGCCTTCCCACGCCGGCGCGTCATAGAACATCATGTAGGACCACCAGATCATCGGCGCCACGCACTTGTTGGGGCGCGGAACCATCAGGTCCTCGTCGAGCGACTTCCCGTCCGCGGTCTTGACGTGGTACTCGTCCGGAATCTCCTCGAACAGGCCCTCGTCGCAACCCACGCGCGCCTCGTCGGCCAGGACGTCCACGATGTCCCAGATCACCGTTCCCGATTCGACCTGGGTACGGATTTCGCCGAGACCGCCGTTGTAGTTCTCCCAGTGGATCTTCTTGCCGGTCTTCTGCTCCCACGGCTCCCCGTAGGCCTTCTGCTGCGAGGCGGTGTACGCACCGCCCCAGGACACGACGGTCAGGTCGGCGGCCCAGGCAGAGCCCGCCGCCAGCGCCACCGCGCCCGCGACCGTGACCGCCCGGGCTATGGTCTTGTGTTTCATGGTTGTCTCCTTCCTTGTGTGCCTAGTCATTTGCGGCGCATCAGGTCGACAGGCTTGCCGCTGCCCGGGCCTTATCTCGAGATCGGGTCCAGGGCGCGGCAATCCTCCGTCAACCAGGCGATCGTCGCCGCCTCGCCTACCTTCAACGGCCGGTGCGCGTGGGTGTTCGGCACCTTCACGATGAAGTCGTCGTGTCCGGCGACCGTCAGACGGGTCCTGATGTGGTCGCCGAGATAGATCAGTTCCTCGACCTTGCCCTCGAGCGTGTTCAGGCCGTCGGTGCTCGTGGGGTCGATCTCGGCCCGCTCGGGCCTGAGCGAGAGCGTCGTGCGCGTGTTCGGACCCTCCACGTTCACCGCGAGCGCGGAGACTTCTCCGCCACCGTCGACGGCCACGCGGCATTCGCCGTTGCGAACCTCGGTCACGGTGCCGTGAAGGGTGTTGTTCTCGCCGATGAAGTGGGCCACGAAGCTGTTCTGCGGCCGTTCGTAGAGCTCGTCGGGGGTGGAGAGCTGCTGGATGATGCCGTCGTCGAACACCGCGATGCGGTCCGACATGGTGAGCGCCTCGCTCTGGTCGTGGGTCACGTAGACGACGGTCACCCCCAGGTTCTCGTGGATGTGCTTGATCTCGTACTGCATCTGCTCGCGAAGCTGCTTGTCCAGCGCGCCCAGGGGCTCGTCCATGAGAACCAGAGCGGGTTCGAAGACCAGGGCGCGGGCGACCGCGACCCGCTGCTGCTGGCCTCCCGAGAGCTGGGCCGGCCGGCGCCCGCCGAAGCCCGGAAGCTCGACCATCTCCAGTGCCTTCGCCACCCGCTGGCGTGCCTCGTCGCGCGACATGCGCCGCACTTCCAGCGGAAAGGCCAGGTTCTCCTCCACCGTCATGTGGGGAAAGAGCGCGTAGTTCTGGAACACCATCCCGATGCCGCGCTTGTGCGGGGGGACCTTGTTGATGGGGCGGGTGTCGAGAAAGATTTCGCCGTGGGTGGCCGGCTCGAACCCGGCCAGCATCATCAGGCACGTCGTCTTGCCCGAGCCGGACGGTCCGAGCATGGTCAGGAATTCACCCTTGGCGATGTCGAGGTTGAGGCTCTTGACGACCAGTGACACCCCGTCGTAGCTCTTCTGGACGTTGTCGAAGCGGACGTAGGCGGCGTCGGATTCCGCGGCGGCTGCACGAGAGCCGGTTGGTCGAGCGTTGGCGCCGGAGTCGCTCATGGCATCTGACTCATGGGGATGTTGTCGACGGTTGGAGTTTCATCGGCTAAGAGCTTGGCGCGACTCCTGACCAGGGCTGCCGGCCACGCGGATCGTCTCCACGTGCTGCGGGAACGCAATTTCGAGCGTTCAACTCGCCGCGCCACGGTGCATGCAGCTTGCGACCGCGAGGTCCGCCGAACGTCGGGCCTGCATCATCGCGTACGCGATCTTTGCGATCAAGACTTGGTCCGATGAATTCCTGCATACAATTGCGGGAGAATCGCACCAGGGGGAGGCGGACGAGCCAGCCGACGGGCGTGCAGGCCGGCTCCCGGAGACATGCAGGAGGGAGACACATCATGACGATTGACGAACGCATGAACGAACTCGGCATCGAACTTCCGCCGATACCCGCGCCGGCCGGTAACTACGTACACGCGGTGCGCACCGGGAACCTGCTCTTTCTCGCGGGGAAGGGACCGGTGGCGGTGACCGGAAAGGTCGGGGCGGGCATTTCGGTCGACGAAGCCTACGGGCATGCGCGCGAGGTCGGTTTGATACTCATTTCCGTGATGCGTGAAGAGCTGGGCTCGCTCGATCGCGTGAACCGCATCGTGAAGGTGCTCGGGATGGTCAACGCGGTCCCGGAGTTCGGCCAGCAGCCCGCGGTGATCAACGGGTGCTCCGATCTCTTCGTCGAAGTGTTCGGCGACAAGGGACGCCACGCGCGTTCGGCGGTCGGGATGGGGTCGTTGCCGGGAGGGATTCCGGTGGAGATCGAGGTGATCGTCGAAGTGGCGGGAGAATGAAGAGGGAGACGAAGACAACGCTGACCTGCGTGCTCGTCCTCTTCCTGACCGCTCCGCTCGTCGCGCAGGACCTGCCGCCCGACGTTCTCGCCGACAAGTACCTCGTGGAGGCGGCCGGGGCGACCGAGCGCGGGGATTCGCATGGGGCGCTCGAGGCGTTGAAGAAGGTCGCGGACCTGGAGGTCGAGCCGCCCCTCATGTTCTCCTGGCTCTACGGCAAGGTACTGGTTGAACACGGAGACGGCGTGCTCGCGTGGCGCAGGGGCCGGTCGTTGCTCGCGCGGTTCGCGGTCGAGGCGGGGCGGGACTCGGAACACTACATCCCGGCGCTGGAGCTGATTGTGGCAGCGGAATCCAGGATGGAGGCGGCCGCACGTCTTGCGCGTATCAGGGGACGGCTGCCGGAAATACTGCGCGAGGTGAGCGGGGAGCTGGCCCGGGTCGAGGGCGGGACCTTCGCCATGGGCTGCACGCCGGAGCAGGTCGATTGCGCTGTGGACGAAGGTCCGGTGCGCGAGGTGCGGGTCGATAGCTTCGAGATCGGCAGGTACGAGGTGACCCAGGCGCTCTGGGCGGCGGTCATGGACGGGAACCCGAGCGCGTTCGGCGGGTGCCTGCGCTGTCCGGTCGATACAGTCAGTTGGGACGACGTCCAGGTGTTCTTGCAAAGGCTGAACGCCGGAGGAGAGCGCTACCGGCTGCCGAGCGAGGCCGAGTGGGAGTACGCGGCGCGGGGCGGACACCTGGGCCGCGGACACCCCTACGCGGGCGGCGCGGACTGGAGCGCGGTCGCCTGGTACTACGAGAACAGCGGCAACCGGACGCAGCCGGTGGGGATGAAGCAGGCCAACGAGCTGGGACTGCACGACATGTCGGGAAACGTCCGGGAGTGGGTGCAGGACTGCTGGCACGCGAGCTACGACGGCGCCCCGGCCGACGGGCGGGCGTGGGAGGAGGGGGATTGCGAGCGTCGCGTGATGCGCGGCGGCTCCTGGTACGGGAAGCCCAGCCACGTCCGCTCGGCCAGCCGCTTCTGGTACACCACGCACTTCCGCAACAACAACCAGGGATTCCGGATTGCCCGTTCGATCGGTGCACAGGAATGAGGTCCGCGAGACCGACGCGCCCTGGGGCACGGTCGGCCCGCACGGATTCCGCGACGGCGGGAATCCGTACGTTATCGGGTCATACCCCCACGCAGACCCGGCGCCGGATCACGGATTCGCCGAAGCGACGGGTCCCGGGTGCGCGGAGACCGGCGCGCGGTCCGGATTCGGGATGGAGTGCCCGATGGTGAAGTCGTTCCTGCCGCAGACGTCCCGTCCCCGGGCGAGCCAGATCGGCCGGTCCTTGTCGGCCGGGCCGTATGTCGTGCGGAATTTGGTGCTCCGCGGCGAACGGGAACGCCTGCCGGAATCCGTACGCAGCCGCGTCGATCGGATGGCCGAGACCTCGCGGGACTTGCGCCGGGACCGGGAGCTCGCGTTCTACGGCGCGGAGGATCTCGTTCCCTCCGAGTTCTACGGCGAAGAGGACGCCCATCGAGCCCTCGAGGGCGCCCGTTTCGTGATCGAGGCCACCGTGTCGGTGGTGCCTGTCTCCGGGAACGACGACTGACGAGTCCGTTGAGTTCGACTCCGGTGACACCTCGGGGAGCGATACGGGAGCCCCGACGGGCAGGATTGACTTCAAGAGTTGTACAATTGTACGTTTCTTGAATGGAGATGGTCATTGATACATCCGCAATCATTGCCGTCATCGCTGGCGGAGCCGAGCGGGCGGTCATCCTCGACCGTACTGTCGGTGCCGCGCTGACTGCGCCTGCATCGGTCCACTGGGAAGTGGGAAACGCATTTGCCGCGATGTTCCGGCGTGGTCGAATCACCCTGGCGCAGGCGAGACAGGCGTTGCGGAGTTACGAACGAATGTCGTTCCGCTTCGTTGACATCGACTTGGCGCAGTCTCTCGATCTGGCGCAACGGCTGAACCTGTATGCGTACGATGCCTACGTGCTGGCGTGTGCGTTGAACTCGCGGACGCCGCTTCTCACACTGGACAGAAAGCTCGCTGTGGCGGCGGCTTCGGTCGGAATTCGAACATTGGAGGTCGAGCCGTGAGGGTCTATACCTATTCGGAAGCGAGGCAGAATTTCGCGTCGGTCCTGGAGGTTGCCCAGCGCGACGGCGCGATCAGGATTCGCCGCAAGGATGGCCGGTCTTTCGTCCTGCAGCCGGAATCAACGGGCACCTCTCCACTGGACGTCGAAGGCGTCGAGCTCGGAGTCTCCGGTGCCGAAATTGTCGAGATGATCCGTGAAGGGAGGGAGCGATACGGGTGATGCGCGGAGGGTGTGCGAATCCGGAACCGTGTCGAGACTGAATTTACCCATCATCGTGATCGGAGCGCGCGTCCACCATCGCCCTCGTGCCGCCTTTCAGCCATCTCGCTCCCGCTTCTCGCGAATCATCCCGACGGTTGAGGCACGCGATTCCCGATGTTCCGCACAGTGCGTCCCGCCTCCGCGGGAACCCCCAGCGCCGCATGCTCTGCCGCCACTCGCTCCAGGTGGCGAGCGATGTCCGCCGGAAACGGCGCGGTTCGCACGCCGCCCTCCGCCTGCGCCACGTGCAGCATCATTACGTCCATGGTTGCCGCGGAGCAACCCTCGTCGCTCGCGAACAGCCGGTGGAAAACCCGCAGCCGCTTCGTGTCGACGCCAAGTACCAGACTCTCGATGTGCAGCCGCTGCCCGAGCGCGAGCTCCCGATCCCACGTGAGATGCGCTTCGACGGAGTAGAGCGTCCCTCCGGTCCGCTCCCGGTACTCGGCGTCGAGCCCGAGATGGTCCTGCACGCGCCAGCTCGCCTCGCCGAAGGCGACCGCGTAATACCCGTCGTTCATGTGGCGGTTGGCGTCGACCCACTCCGGCAGGACCTCGCCCTTCCACAGCCTCAACGGTTCGGTCATCGTCGGCCTTGGGACAACGGTCCGTGAGAGCTCGGATCCGCGTGAGGCAGATTGTTCCGGCTCATCCCGCCCTGGCAAGGTGCCGATTCACTGCGCACAGGATCGCCCGCAACGAAGCGTTCGTGATGTTCGGGTGCCGCCCCACCCCGAACAGCGTGTCCCCCGAAGTGCTTCCCACCTCCACGTAGGCCATCGCCGTGGCATCCGCACCGCGCCCGAGCGCGTGCTCATGGTAGTCCTTGACCGTGATCTTCACGCCGCATTCCGTCTCCAGCGCGTTCACGAACGCGGCGATGGGACCGTTGCCGCGACCGACGATGGTGAGCTCTTCGCCGTGGCGGCGGATGGTCGCGGTGACCTTGCGGCGCTCCGAGGCGTGGGTGTCGGGCACCGACCAGTGCTCGACGAACTCGTACGGGCCGTCTTCGGGCAGGTACTCCGATTCGAACAGCCTCCAGATGTCCTCGGAACTGATCTCCTTGCCGCTCTGGTCGGTGACGTCCTGCACGATGCGGCTGAACTCGACCTGCAGGTTGCGCGGGAGGTCGATGCCACGGTCGGCCTTGAGAAGATAGGCTACCCCGCCTTTCCCGGACTGGCTGTTGACCCGGATGATCGCCTCGTAGTCGCGCCCGACGTCCTGCGGGTCGACCGGCAGGTAGGGGACTTCCCACAGCCCCGAGTTGCTCCGCTCCATCGCGTTCATGCCCTTCTTGATCGCGTCCTGGTGCGACCCCGAAAATGCGGTGTAGACGAGCTCGCCCGCCCACGGATGGCGCGGGTGGACCGGTAGCTGGTTGCAGAACTCGGCCACACCCTTCAGCCGGTCGATGTCGGAGAGATCGAGCCCGGGGTCGATGCCTTGAGTGAAGAGGTTCATCGCGAGGTTCACGACGTCCACGTTGCCGGTGCGCTCGCCGTTGCCGAAGAGCGTCCCTTCGATCCGGTCGGCCCCGGCCATCACCGCGAGCTCTGCGGCCGCCACCCCGGTCCCCCGGTCGTTGTGCGGGTGCAGGCTGATGACGCAGCTCTCGCGGTACCGGAAGTTGCGGATGAACCACTCGATCTGGTCCGCGTAGATGTTGGGGGTTGCCATCTCCACCGTCGCCGGCAGGTTGATGATGGTCTTCTTCGCAGGCGTCGGCTCCCACACGTCGCACACCGCCTCGCAGATTTCGACCGCGAAGTCGAGCTCGGTGCCGGTGAAGCTCTCCGGCGAGTACTGGTAGACGATCTCCGAGCCGTTCATGCCCTCGGCGAGCTCACGCACGAGCTTCGCGCCGGTAACCGCGATGTCGGTGATGCCGTCGCGGTCGAGATCGAACACCACCCGGCGCTGCAGCGTCGAGGTCGAGTTGTAGAGATGCAGAATGGCGCGCCGGCAACCCTCGAGGCTCTCGAAGGTGCGTCGGATGAGGGGTTCGCGGGACTGGGTGAGCACCTGGATGGTCACGTCCTCGGGGATGCGGTCCTCCTCGATGAGCTTGCGCGCGAAGTCGAAGTCCGTCTTCGAGGCCGAGGGGAAGCCGACCTCGATCTCCTTGAAGCCCATGTCGACCAGGGTCTCGAACATGTGGAGTTTGCGCCGGCCGTCCATCGGGTCGACGAGCGCCTGGTTGCCGTCGCGGAGATCGACGCTGCACCACACCGGGGCGCGGGTGATGATGCGACTCGGCCACTGACGATCCGGCAGTTCGACTGGCGCAAACTGGTGGTACTTCTCGATCGGCATCCTGTTCATTGAATCGTGTGCTCGAAATTTGGACTTGCGCGTGACACGCGGTTGTTCGCAGCGAGTGTAAACGACGCGGATGCAAGTGGGCACACGGGATCCGGCCGTGTATCGTCGCGGTGCGCCGGGGCGGCGGGATTCACATCCGGCGAGCCGCTGTTCCGTGCGGGTGCACAGGAGTGGTGGCAGCCGCCCGACCGGCACACCCACGGCGTCGGCGGGCAAATCACCGCCCGTTGCCGCGCGATCACCCGGGAGTGTGGACATTGAGTGACTACCGAAAGTTGCACGAACGCATCGGGGGCGGTGAGGTCCTGCTGCTCGACGGCGCCGTCGGCACCGAGTTGCAGGCGTTGGGGGTGACGATAGGCGTGGGCGCCTGGGCGGGCAGCGCGCAGCACACGCACCCCGACACCGTGCGATTCATGCACGAGCGCTATATCCGCGCCGGCGTCGACATCGTCACCACCAATACGTACTCGACCGCGCGGCACTGCCTGGAGCGCATCGGCGTGGGAGATCTGACGCGGGAGCTCAACCTGCGGGCGGTGGTGCTCGCTCAGGAGGCGCGGGCGCGCGCAGCGGACGGGCGAACCGTGTGGATTGCCGGCTCCGTGTCGAACTACGGAATCCTCACTGGTGGCGAGGCGCTGCCCGAGCGCCTGGAGAAGGGGTGGACCGCCCTCGACCCGGACGCCTACCGGGCGAACCTGCACGAGCAGGCCCGCATCCTCGCCGAGAGCGGTGTGGACCTGCTGCTCGCCGAGTCCACCGGTGCCACCGAACATCGCCGCTGGGTGGTGGAAGCGTGCCTGGCCACCGGGCTGCCCACATGGCCCGGATTCAAGGCCCACGCGGCCGAGGACGGCTCACTCAGGACCGGCCATACCTCGAACGAGCCTTTCTCGGCCGGACTCGATGCAATTCTGCCGCTCGGTGGCGAGGTCATGGCGATCTTTCACACCACGGTCGACTCGACCGGCCAAGGTCTGGCAATGCTGAGAGAGCGGTGGTCGGGACCGATTGCGGTCTATCCCGATGCGGACCGCACGGACTACGTCAGTCCGCAAGCCGACGCGACGCTCGGCAACCGGGACACGCCGGAGGACTTCGCGGCTCATGCGCGCCGATGGGTGGAGCAGGGCGCACAGATCGTGGGAGGCTGCTGCGGGTTCGGCGTCGAGTACATCACGTCCCTTCGAGAAACTCTCCCGAGACGGCGGTGAAACGGGAGCGACGACTGCCCGAGTGACGCCACCGGACACTGCGGGCGGTCCGAAGAACCGGCCACCGGTCGGTCCTGAACCCTCGCGCGCGGGGACAGCTTCGCTTTCACACCGGTGATCGCCGGGCGACACCGGTTCGCAAACAGTGCGCGGTTCAATCGGAAACGCCCGGTGAATCGGCACAGTGCCCTCCGGCCCGAAACAGCTCGAATCGAGCGACACATTGCAACGCTCGCCTCGGTGAGGATCCACAATGTCCTCGTCCTCCGGACGGCGGGGTCAGGGCCGAAATTCGGCCGTGGAACGGCCATGGACGCCGAGCGCGAATTCAGCTCCGCAGCGCCTTGCGACGGCCCGAATTCGATGCGATCGACGCGTCTTCGGTCCGGTCCGGCACTGGTCTGCGGCATTGAGCAAAAACCGGATTTCGGCTAGGGTACGCACGACGCGTCCGTCAGGCAGAGGGCGCGCCGGGAGGAGGTTCCATCACGTTCCTCGACCACCATGCCCGGGAGGTTCAATGTTCGAGTACGACCAGGACATCGTTGAGGTTCTCCTCAACGACAACGCGCAGTTTCAGGCTCTGTACAAGGAGCACAACGCACTCAAGACGAAAGTCCGCGACGCCGAGCTGGGTGTGCTCCCGCTCGATGCCCTGAGTCTCGGCACGATGAAGAAAGAGAAACTTCTTGCCAAGGACCGGATGGCGGCGATGATCGAGCAGTACCGGCGAGAGCACGCCTGATTCGCCGTGCGGGTGTCCCCCACGGCGGTGACCGGCATTCGAAGGTCCCGCGGGCCGCCTGCGGGGACCGTCTCATTTCCCTCCGGCGCGATGCCGGCAATGCCTCCGGCGACCCGTTCGTGGCCCGTTCATCACGACGGGCCGGCGTCTCCACCCTGGGCGACGCGACCAACCGGCGGCATCCGTGCCCTCCTGCGCAGAATGCGCCGGCAGATCGCTTTTCCTCCATGTCGAACGACACCGAGACGATGACGCCGGCAGGACCCTTGCGAGTGCGCGGGTGCCGAGAGGCAAAGCCGGGATGCGCCCCCGCATCGATACGGAACGATACCGATGACCGAAGAAGTGTTCAGACAGGACGCGTACGCCAAATCCTGCGCCGCCCGCGTCACCGCGATCGACGAGGCGGGTGTGCGCCTCGACCGCACCGTTTTCTATCCGCTCGGTGGCGGACAACCCGGTGACACGGGGGAGCTGTCTTTCGAGGACGGCACCGCCATTCGGATCGTCGACACTCGCAAGGGCGAGACGCCGGGCGAAATCGTGCACGTGCCGGAGGGTCCGGTCGATCCGGACCTCGTCGGCGCGATGGTCGCCGCACGCATCGACTGGGACCGGCGGCACCGCCTCATGCGCATGCATTCGTGCCTGCATCTGTTGTGTTCACTCGTCCCGGCGCCGGTCACCGGCGGCTCCGTCCGCGACGGAAGCGGTCGGCTCGACTTCGACCTTCCGGAGAGCACCCTCGACAAGCAGGACCTGACCGAGCGGCTCAATCGGCTCGTCGCCGAGGATCACGCCGTGACCCCGCGCTGGATCAGCGAAGAAGAGCTCGACGCGAACCCGTCCCTCGTGCGCACGATGTCGGTCGCGCCACCGCGTGGCCAGGGCAGGGTGCGGGTGCTCGACATCGAAGGCGTGGATCTGCAGCCGTGCGGCGGTACCCACGTCGCCTCGAGCGGCGAGATCGGGCGCGTGCGGGTCACGAAAATCGAGAAGAAGGGTCGGCAGAATCGCCGGGTGACCATCGCACTCGACCACTGACGCATGCTTTCGCGTCGGCGGTGATGCGCGCGGCCCCGGCCGGCCGGATTCCTGCCAATCAGACGGTTCGAGTTGCGCGCGGGGTCCGCACCACCGCGCGCTCGGTCGCGGACACGACGCAGAGGACGTTTTCGGCATCGAACGAGGCGCCACGTGAACATCACACTCGGAATGGAAGAAGAGCTGATGCTCATCGATCGCGACAGCGGAGCGGTGCTCGCGAATCCGCCCGAGGCGCTGTTCGAACGCGCGAACGAAGGTGCGGCGCCGCATCGGGTCGTGCACGAGTTCCTGCGCGCACAGATGGAGACGAACTCGACGGTGTGCGACTCGATTGAAGCGCTTCGTGCCAGTCTGGATGAGACGCGGGGCGCATGCAGCGAGGCCGCGGCGGCCGAGGGCGCCGCAATCATCGCGTCGTCGACCCATCCCTACGCCCGGTGGGAGGAGCAGCAGGTCACCGACAAGGCGCGCTACCGCGGCGCCGAAATCGAACTCCAGGACGCGGTGCGCCAGTTCTTCATCGGAGGGATGCATGTGCACGCAGGGTGCGGCGATGCCGAGACCCGGGTTCGCGCGATGATGGCGATCACGGGCGATTTGCCGCTGCTGCTCGCATTGTCGACCTCGTCTCCTTTCAACGCCGGTCGGATCACGGGGCTGAAGTCGTTCCGGCACATCGCGATAAGCGCGCTGCCACGCACCGGAATTCCCCCGCAGATGCAGTCGTGGGGCGACTTCGAGCGTATCGTCGAGCGCTACCGAACGATGGGTGCGATCGCCGACGCCAGCGAATTGCGCTGGGACATCCGGCCTTCGGCGCACTATCCGACGATCGAGCTTCGGATCTGCGACATCTGTCCGAAGCGTGAAGACGCGATCGCGATTGCGGCTCTCTACGCCTGCCTGATACGACATGCCGCACGGGCGATCGAGGCCGGCGAAGAACCCGAGCGGACAACCCCCGAAGTCACCGCAGAACGCAAGTGGCTCGCACAACGCTACGGGAGCTTCGCCCACATGCCCACCGGGCGAGGCGACGAGCGAGTCGGCATCGAGGAGATGCTCGCAGAGCTCGAGCTGATGCTCGCGCCCGATATCGAAGCGCTCGACGCCGGGCGCGAATTCGAGCGACTGAAGGCAATCGCGCGCGAAGGCACGAGCGCCGACCGGCAGGAAGACACCTACCGAGAAGCGATTCTCGATGAAGCGAGCGAGGATGAAGCTCTGAAGGCCGTGGTGGAGCAAATCCGAATCGAGACCGAGGACGCATGACCGGAGAATGGAGCTGGCCGGTTCAAGCGCCCATCAGCAGGTCCTTCGCGGCGTTGAGCTTCGCAGCGAGGTAATCCGAACCGCCTCGGTCGGGATGGAGCCGCTGCATCAGGCGCCGGTGCGCCTGGACGATTTCCTCGCGCGTTGCATCCGGGCCGACACCGAGCACCGCGCGCGCCTCGTCTTCGTTCATGCCGTCGGACGACGGGCCGGGAGAGGAACCCCGGCGTTTGCGCCAGCCTTCGTGGACACGGTCCAGATACGCGGCCAGGATCGCCGAGGACTGCCGATCGGGCCGGCACTCGTTCAGCAGCTCCAGCAGCTCCTCGAGGTCGAGCCCGTGCAGCGTACACCCCTCGTACCTGCCCTGAAGCACGGTGCCGTCCATCTCTCCGGTGTCGTGGTCCAGCCGCATGCGCAGGAATGCGGTCTCCACCTCCGAGGTCTGGCCCGGCGTGGGACCGGGCGACGCACCCGCCTTCATGCGGTTGGTGAACCCCCTGATGGTGTTGAACGTGTGGAACAGACCCATGGCGCGGTATGCGAGCGGAACGAGCGCAGCCACCGCGGCGAACAGGGGATGCAGCTTTCCGGTGATCAGGGCGAAGAAGACGATGATCCCGCCCCCGATCAGCAGCGCCCGGTTTCGGAACCGGCGCTGTTTCGACTTGGGGATTCGCTTGTACCAACTGATGAGGAACAGCACCGCGACGAGCGCGACGAGCAGGAGGATCGGGTGCATGTCGGGCTACTTGTTCCGGCCGAGCGAGTGCGCGAGCAACTTGACCGTCCCCCCTTCGCGCCGGCCGAGGTCTTCCAGCGCCTCGCGGCCGCCCGCCGCGTAGACCGCGACCGCGCGCAGCAGGTCGCGCAGCTCCGCTGCGCTGGAGGCATCGAACCGGCAGTACGCGCCGCGGGTCAGGGTCGCGATCTCGCGGAACGCCCGCTCGGCCATCGGATCGTAGCCTTCCTGGAACACGAAGACCGGGACACTGAGCAGGCGCAAGGGGCCGGCCGCCGCGCAAAGCCGGTCGACGTCCTCCTCCATGCAGTCGCCGACGAACACCACCGCGTTGACCCGAGCGCGTTCGGCCTCCGCTTTCGCGTGGCGCAGAACCCGTTCGATCTGGGTCATCCCCGCCGCGCAACGCACCGCGCTCATGTGCCGGAGCAGGGCGGCGGAGCCGGTGAGCCAGGGCGTCGACTCGAAGCCGTGGAAGCCGCCGTAGTGGCAGAGCTGAACCGCGAGGCCGCCGATCCGGGCCGCCTCGGTGAACATCTCGCTCTGGATCCGGCAGGCGCGGTCCCACATCGGTTCGCGGCTTGCGGTGGCGTCCATCGCGAAGAGCAGGCGGCCTTGCGCCCGGGTGCGCTTCGCCGGGGTGATTGCCGCGACGTCGCGCAGGAAGGCATCGACCTCGGCCGAGGAGGACCGCGTGGGGAGCTTGTTGCGATCTCGGGTCATCTCGCCGGGGCCGAAGGGAGGGCACGCGATCATAGCACCGGGTCCGGAGCGGACCGGGCCGATGGAGGACTCCTTGACGCCGCTGCCGCAAAGCGGGTTTCCGGGAGTCCGGGCGCCTCGTTCGTTTGCATGATGGTGGGCCGGCGGTCCACTTGCGGGCGAGACGCTCGCGTTCCCGGGAACCCCGACTGCGCTTCCGCCTCCGCTCATGCTCCGTCGTTGTTCAAGCGGGCGAGACACCCGGGCTCCCGCCGGCCGCTCCGGCCTTGCAGGGGTGATGGGTGTCTCGCGGGCGCCGTGCGGCGCGGACGCCGAATCGACGGCGATCGGCGCTTCCGGACACGCCGGAATCCATCAGCCTCGACCGGACGACCGAATGCTCGATGTTGGGTATGCCTCCTTGCGTCTACAATTCCTGCGTCGTGATGCCTGCATCCGCCACCGCTTCCCGCCGGCGAAGGAACCCATGCCCGATCGACTCTCCGACGACGCACTCGCCTATCACCGCCTCCCGGTGCCGGGCAAGCTCGCGATCAGCGCCACCAAGCCGCTGGCGAGCCAGCACGACCTCTCGCTCGCCTACTCCCCGGGGGTCGCCGCCGCGTGCGATGCCATCGCCGCCGATACCGCCGAGGCATCGAACCTCACCGCCCGCTCGAACCTCGTCGCGGTGGTGACCAACGGCACCGCGGTGCTCGGCCTCGGCGCCATCGGGCCGCTCGCGGCGAAGCCCGTCATGGAAGGCAAGGCGGTGCTGTTCAAGAAGTTCTCCGGCATCGACGTGTTCGACATCGAGGTCGACGAAACGGACCCGGAGCGCTTCTGCGACATCGTCGCGAGCCTCGAGCCCACCTTCGGCGGTATCAACCTGGAGGATATCAGGGCGCCCGAGTGCTTCGAGATCGAATCGCGCCTGCGCGAGCGGATGAACATCCCGGTGCTCCACGACGACCAGCACGGCACCGCGATCATCGTCGGTGCGGCGGTGCGCAACGCCCTGGAACTCGTCGGCAAGTCCATCGGGGACGTCCGGCTCGTCGCGTCCGGCGCGGGCGCGGCGGCGCTCGCCTGCCTCGACCTGCTGCTGAGCATGGGCCTGAGGCGCGAGAACGTCGTCGTCACCGACATCGCGGGCGTGGTGTACACGGGCCGCGAGGAGCTGATGGACCGGTGGAAGGCCCGGTATGCGGTCGATACCGACGCGCGCAGGCTTGCCGACGTCATCGGCGGTGCCGACATCTTTCTCGGTCTTTCCGCCCCGCGCGTGCTGGAGCCCGAACACGTCGGCCGCATGGCGCAGAGCCCGCTCATTCTCGCGCTCGCGAACCCGGTGCCGGAGATCCTGCCCGACCTCGCCCGCGAAGCGCGCCGCGACGCGATCATCGCCACCGGACGCTCCGACTATCCGAATCAGGTCAACAACGTGCTCTGCTTCCCGTTCATCTTCCGCGGCGCGCTCGACGCGGGGGCGACCGACATCAACGAGCCGATGAAGCTCGCCTGCGTCGACGCGCTGGCGGGGCTCGCCCGGCGGGAGCCGTCCGACCTGGTGACCACCGCCTACGGCGGCGCACCATCCCGGTTCGGTCCCGGCATGCTGATTCCACGGCCGTTCGATCCGAGGCTGCTCACCGAGATCGCACCCGCGGTGGCGCGCGCCGCGATGGATTCGGGAGTGGCCACCCGTCCCATCGAAGACTTCGACGCCTACCGGGAACGCCTGACCGGGTTCGTCTTCCGATCGGGGTTCGTGATGAAGCCGCTGTTCGAGCGCGCACGCAGCGCGCCGAAGCGAATCATCTACGGGGAGGGGGAGGAGCGGCGGGTGCTCCAGGCGGTCCAGCAGGTCGTTGCCCAGGGGCTTGCGCGGCCGATCCTGGTCGGCAGGCCCAAGGTCATCCTGTCGCGAATCGAATCGCTGGGCCTGGGCCTCGAGCCGGAGCGCGACTTCGACCTCGTCAACATCCTGGACGACGCCCGGTTTCGCACGTACTGGGGCGAGTACCACCGGGTCATGGGCCGCAGCGGCGTCTCCCCCGACGAGGCCAAGCACGTCGTTCGGTCGCGAGGCACCGCGGTGGCGGCGCTGGCAATGCGGCTCGGCGACGCCGACGCGATGTTGTGCGGCACCGTCGGCACCTTCCACGATCACCTGCGCTACGTGCAGGGCCTCATCGGCACCCGCGAAGGGGTGCGCGATCTCTCCACGATATCGGCCCACATCCTGCCGAGCGGGACGTTCTTCATCTGCGACACCCACATCACCCCGGAGCCGAGCGCGGAGGAGATCGTGGAGATGACGATGCTCGCATGCACCGAGGTCCGCGGATTCGGGCTGGAGCCCAAGGTCGCGCTCCTGTCGCGCTCGAACTTCGGCACCCACGACTCGCCGACGGCCGAGCGCATGCGGCGTGCCACGCGCATGCTCCACGAGCTCGCCCCCGAGCTGGAGGTCGACGGCGAGATGCACGCCGACGCGGCGCTCTCGGAGTCGATTCGCTCCCGGCTGTTGCCCGACAGCCGGCTGAAGGGCCAGGCGAACCTGCTCGTGATGCCGAACGTCGAGGCCGGGAACATCGCCCACAACCTGCTCCGGGCCCTCGGGGGCGGCGTGTCCATCGGCCCCATCGTCATCGGAGCCGCACGCTCGGCGCACGTGGTCACCCAGACCATCACCGTGCGCGGCATCGTGAACATGACCGCGCTGGCGGTCGCGCAGGCCGGCTCGGAGCAACACGCCGCCGGAGCCTAGAGCTGCGAACCTCCGTTGAAGCCCAGGAATCCCAGCCAGATGATGAACACGCCGAGCGTCACCGCCGGCACGTTGGCGGGCGGGGTGGACTTGACGCTGCCGTCCTCACGGAACTTGTCCTTGCGAGCGCCGACAATCAGCACCCCGGCGAGCGCCGCCCAGCCGCCGGTGGAGTGGACGACGGTCGAGCCCGCGAAGTCCTGGAAGCCCATGGCGGCGAGCCATCCGCCGCCCCAGGTCCAGGCGCCGGCGATGGGGTAGATGACCGCGGTCAGCACCACGATGAAAATGAAGAACGACCACAGCTTCACCCGCTCGGCGAGGGTGCCGGACACAATCGAGGCCGCCGAGGCGAGGAAGACCATCTGGAAGAGCCAGTGCGACATCGTCGCATGGCCCTTCGTCACGACCGCGGTTGCGGCGGACTCGTCGCCGCCCAGCAGCGCCCGCTCCTCGGCGGTCGGGCCGTGGAGCAGGTCGAGGGAGCCGATCCATCCACCGGCCTCGACGCCGGTGAACATGATGTTGTAGCCCACCAGGTAGAAGGTCAGGCAGGCGATCGAGCAGACCCCGATGTTCTTCAGGCAGACGACCGATGCATTCTTGGTGCGCACCGAGCCCGCTTCGAGCATCGTGAACCCCGCGCACATCCACATCACCAGACCTCCCCAGAAGAGGAAGGAGAAGGTGCTGAAGACGAACCGGGTTTCGTTGTCCATCGTCACCTGTGCGGTTCAGGGCGCAGCTCCGGCGGGTGCGGCGGCCGCCGGCGCGGGGCGGCGAATCGGTCCGCCACTGCCCCGGAGGATGAACGGCTGGAGTGCGTCTTGGTCCGGTGCGAAGCTCGACGGGCTCGCGCGCGAACCCTCGACCGTGCCCGGTCTGCCCGCAACGCGGACTCGGGATGGGGCGGTGGCCGAACGCAGGACGCCGGTGCCGGGCCCGCTTCCGGGCGGGCGCTGCGCCGGATGCTACGGCCCGGACATGGAGGGTACTACCATCGTTGTTCAGCCGCCTGCGCCCGCAGAGTGCGGCGGCTGATCTTCCCGGAGCTGGTCAGCGGAAATTCGTCGACGAACTCCACCACCCGGGGGTACTTGTACGCCGCGAGGTTGTGCCTGACGTGGTCCTGGAGTTCGCGGACCAGCGCGTCGCCGGGGATCACGCCGGGCATCACCCGCACGAAGGCCATCACCACCGAACCGCGGGCCGGGTCGGGTCTTGCGACCACCGCGGCCTCCGCCACCTGCTCGTGGCGCACCAGCGCGTCCTCGACCTCCGCCGGGCCGATGCGGTACCCCGCGCTCTTGATGAGGTCGTCGTTGCGGCCCTGGTAGCGGAAGTAGCCGTCCTCGCCGCGAACCGCGAGGTCGCCGGAGCGCAGCCATCCGCCGAGCCGCATGCGTTCCGGCACACCGGGCTCGCCCCGGTAACCGAGGAACAGGCTCGGATCGTCCTCGCGCCAGGATGCGATCTCGCCCACCGTCCCGTCCGGCTGCTCGTTGCCGGCGTCGTCGATGACCGCGGTGCGCCGGCCGGGGTAGCGGATGCCCATTGACCCCGGTACCACCGGGTAGAGCGCTTTGCAGCATCCCACCATGTGGTTGAACTCCGTGAGTCCGTAGAACTCGTTGACCACGATGCCGAACTCGTCGTCAGACCAGCGCACGACGTCTCCGGGGAGGCTCTCGCCCCCGGTGCAGATGACGCGGGTGGCGAGGCTCCAGCGCTCGCGCGGCGTCGGCACCTCGGCGAGCCGCTTGAGCGCGGTGGGGGTCATGAAGGAGTGGGTGACGCCGTGCCGGGCCATGAAGTCGAACGCCCACTCCTCGTCGAAGCGGTGCTGGGTCGAGACCACGGTCTGGCCGTGTTGCCACGCCGGCAGCACCGTGTCGAGCCAGCCGCCGACCCACGCCCAGTCCGCCGGGGTCCAGAACACCGCGTCCGGCCAGTCGAGCTCCAGGTCGTAGGCGAGCGTCATGGTCGGGGTGTAGGCGTGCATGATGCGGTGCCCGTGCAGGAGCCCCTTCGGCAGTCCGGTCGAGCCGGAGGTGTACATGAGCAGGGCGGGGTCCTCGGGGCCGGTGGATGCGTAGCCGATGTCGCCCGGCTCGCCGGCGAGGCAATCGTCGAATGCGCGCTCTCCGGCGTCGGGCTCGCCCACCATCAGCACGTGCTCCAGCGCACCGAACCGTGAGCGGGCGTCGCGCACACGGCCCCACGCCTGGGGATCGGTGATCACGATCCTCGTCTCGGAGTCCGCGAGGCAGTGCTCGACGGTGTCCGGCCCGTAGAGCTGGGAGAGGGTCATCACTACCGCGCCGAGCTTGTGGATGGCGAGGTGGGCGAGGGCGGTCTCCGGGCGTTGCCCGGTGTGCACCGCCACCGGTGCCCCGGGCTCTGCCCCCAACGCGAGCAGGCCCTTCGCGAGGCGGTCGGACAGCGCGTCCAGATCGGCGAACGAGTAGCGGCGTACGGTGGCGTCCTCGTCCTCGAAGACGAGAGCGGCGTGATCGCGGCGTGGGCCGCGCGCGTGCGCCACCACGGTGTCGAGCGCGATGTTGGCGCGCTCCGGGATCCGGATGCGCCACGCGTCGCGGGACTCGTCGCGGTAGAGGTTGGTGCGGGCCGCGACCGGGGCGAACACCGATTCGTCGATCGTCATCCTGGGCTCCTCGTGCGGGAGGATGGATCATGACATGCGATACTCCCCGCCCATGAACCTCCCCCGAACGGGGGCGAACGATGGGCGAGGCATCGGCGGGTCTCGCGCGAAGAGGCACGTCGACTTCGATTGGCGCCCCCGTCGCGTGGCAACGAGAATTCCGCTCCGAGCGCACCTTGCCCGCTCGGGAAATGCAATGCTTCCGGACCGGAAGATGAACGGCATGTTGCAGCTCACGGCGGACGAGCCGGACTAGCTGGCGAAATATCGACAGACGCTCCGATTGCGGTCCCCACCGCATGGCCAAGACGGTGGGCGATTCATCCTCATGGCAGCTATGTTCAAGCCGAAGACAATCATTCCCGCTCACTCCACTCGTCGAAGAGCGGCCGGGTTACGTCGTTCTGCATCTCGCGCTCGAACCAAGCGTCGATCTCGTCCTGCGAGTCGTGGAGCCAGCGCGGGAAGAACGTGGTGAGCGCAAGCTCCGGATAGACGACGAGCCTGCATCCGCGGTCTGCGGCCTCGCGCATCAGGTCGACGAGGCGCCGGACGGCGCTCTCGCGCGAGTCCGTGCGATGGATGGGACCGAGCTGGTTGGCGATGGCGAGTTTCCTCACGGTGACAGCGGGCAGGTTCGCGGCATCGTACTGAATCGGTGCGGGCTCCGGACGGCGCGCGTCTTACCCGGTGGTGGATTCGACGTGACGGAATACCACCCCGAAGAACCGGTACGTGCTTCCATTTCGCGCAGCCCGTGAAGCCTTCGCCTATACTCCGGCTTCAGTTCGTCGGAGCACGCGATGCTCCACCTGCGGGGGACATCCCATGCAAACCACCAAGGAGGCCGCGCGTCAAGCCATCGACCGTCTGCCCGATCAGGCGAC
>JAJDUQ010000308.1 GCA_022826505.1 Gammaproteobacteria bacterium | reverse complement strand
TCGCGGGCTGAAGCGCCGGGATCGAAGGCATCTGGTCCTCGTTCGACGGCCGGATGCCCTCGATCCCAGATGCTCGCGCCAAGCCGGGGGTCGACATGGCGAGACACGAACGCTGAACGGCGACTTTTGAATAGGCCTGTCCATTCCCTCGATTGGATTGACACCGTGCCTTTCACGCCAGTAAATTCCAGCCCCTTTGTCGGTTGCATGCCGACAGCATTCCTCCGCGCGAGCTTCACCGGGGTAGGAACGGTACGATGAAACGCACATTTCAGCCGAGCAATCTGAAGCGCAAGCGACGTCACGGTTTCCGAGCCCGAATGGCCACCAAGGCAGGCCGGAGAATTATCAGCGCACGGCGTGCCAAGGGACGGCGAAGACTCTCTGCCTGAGCGCGAACCCTCCGATCGGCGGTTCGGACCGGAACTGCGGCTACGGCGACGGAAAGACTTCGAGAGAGTGCTTTCCGGTGGAGCCCGGCTGAACGTGGACGCCGTGACGGTTGTCGTGCGGCCAAACGGCGCACGTCACCCCAGACTCGGCCTTGCCGTTCCTCGGCGCGTCGCGCCTCGTGCCGTGGCGCGCCATCGGTTGAAGCGTCAGATTCGCGAAAGCTTCCGCCACAACGCTGAACGTCTCTACGGCCTTGATGTCGTGGTGCTCGTCAGGCCGAGCGCGGACAAGATGAGCTCGACATGCTTCAGAGGTCTGCTGGCACGAGCATGGGACCGTGCACAGCCAGCGGTATCCGACTCCGAGACGCCACGCTAGGAAAAGAGCCACATCATGGCAATCGAACAGATCCGCATGGTCCTGATCATTGCGTTGTGCGTCGTGTCGTTTCTGCTGTGGGATGCCTGGCAACGCGACTACGGGCCCAAACCGCCACCGCCGGCGCCCGTCGAGCAGCCAGCGCCCGATGCCGCACCGAGTGATTCAGCACCTCCGAGCGTTGATGTTCCACAGGCCCCCCAGGCGGTTCAGCCGGCAAAGACCGCCACGGCACCGTCAGAGGACAAGGCCGATGACCTCGCTCATGGACGGAAGATCAGGGTCACCACGGATGTGCTTTCCGTGCAGATCGATACCCTTGGCGGCACGATCGCGGGAGCTGATCTTCTCTCCTATCCCGTATCAAACGACAAGCCGAACGAGCCGTTTCAACTGCTCGACGACACCAATCCAGGAACGTACTTCACGGCCCAATCCGGCCTGACCGGACCACGGTCGGCACCGAATCATCATGCTCGGTACCAGTCGGAGGCGGACGCCTACGAACTGACCGAAGGCACTGATTTCATTGACGTTGTGTTGCGATGGATGTCGCCGGATGGTGTCGAGGTGACGCGCACCTACCGTTTCGCTCGGAATCATTACGTCATCGAAGTCGGGGTCGAGGTCGTGAATCGAAGCGATTCGTCCTGGCACGGTGCGCTGTACGGACAGTTCCAGCGCGGCGAGCCCGAGAGCAGCGGCGGACTGTTCCGTACATACACCTATACGGGAGGAATTCTGTCCGGGCCGGAGAAGCCGTACGAGAAAATCGACTTCTCGGACATGGCGAGTCAGGACGTGGATCGCGACGTGGTCGGCGGCTGGGTCGCGATGATTCAGCACTACTTTGCAGCCGCATGGGTCCCGGGATCCGAAGAGACCAACCACTACTACTCCAAGAGCTTGCCGAATGGCCGTTTCGCGATCGGCGTGGTCAGTCCGGTCGCCACGGTTCCGGCGGGAGGTGCTGACGAATTTTCTTTCTCCTTCTACGTCGGTCCCAAGATTCAGCAACGGATGCAGGATGTCGCGCCGCATCTCGAGCGGACCGTGGACTACGGGTGGCTATGGCTCATTGCGGAGCCTCTGTTCTGGCTGCTGAGCTGGATCCACGGATTCGTCGGCAACTGGGGTTGGGCGATCATCATCCTGACGTGCCTGATCAAGCTCGCCTTCTTCCAACTGTCGGCCACGAGCTACAAGTCCATGGCGAGGATGCGCAAGCTGCAGCCGCGTATCACCACGTTGCGCGAGCGATATGCCGCAGACAAGCAACGCATGAACCAGGCGATGATGGAGCTCTACCGCCAGGAGAAGATCAATCCCCTCGGCGGGTGTCTTCCTATCCTGGTCCAGATTCCGGTGTTTATCGCGCTGTATTGGGTCCTGCTGGAGAGCGTGGAGCTGCGTCAGGCGTCATTCATCGGCTGGTTGGACGACCTCAGCCTCCACGATCCGTACTTCGTTCTGCCGGTTCTGATGGGCGTCACCATGCTGATTCAGCAAAAGCTCAACCCGACGCCACCAGACCCGATGCAGGCCAAGATCATGATGGCGTTACCCTTCGTCTTCACGTTCTTCTTTCTGTTCTTTCCCTCGGGACTCGTGCTCTACTGGTTCGTCAACAACGTGTTGTCGATCATTCAGCAATGGGTGATCACGAAGAAGATTGTCGGCCAAACCTGACCCTTCGACCATTCCCGATGGACTCGGGCGGCCGATGAATTCTCCCGCGACCGGCGACACGATCGCGGCCATCGCGACTCCGCCCGGTAGGGGTGGCATAGCGGTCGTGCGCATCTCGGGTCCGTTGACGACCGAAATCGCGCACGCGTTGCTCGGTCACGTACCGGCCCCTCGCACGGCGGTCCGCGCCCGATTCGACGACGGGACCGGATCCGCCATCGACGATGGCCTGGCGTTGCTCTTCAAGGCCCCTCGCTCGTACACCGGCGAGGACGTCCTCGAGCTTCAGGGCCACGGGGGTGTCGTCGTCTCGCGCATGGTGTTCGAACGTGTCTGCGAGATCGGGGCTCGCCCGGCGCAGGCGGGTGAATTCACGTTGCGCGCATTTCTCAACGACCGCGTCGATCTGGCGCAGGCCGAGGCGATCGCCGATCTCATCGACGGTGCGTCCGCCGCGGCGGTGCGGTGTGCTCGCCGATCGCTTTCGGGCGAGTTCTCGCGAACCGTGCAGACCCACCGTGACTTGCTGGTGGAGCTTCGCTCATTCATCGAGGCATCGATCGACTTTCCCGACGAAGAGCTCGATCTCCTCGAGACTTCCGAAATGGCCGCGCGTCTCTCGGAGCTGCGTGATGGGATCGAGGCGACGCTCTCCGAGTGCGATCGGGGCGCGGTGCTGCGCAACGGAGTCAAGCTGGTCATCGCGGGAGCGCCGAACGTCGGAAAGTCGACTCTGCTCAATCGACTCTCCCGTACAGACGCGGCCATTGTCACCGACATTCCGGGTACCACCCGCGATGTGGTTCGTGAACGGGTCGTGATCGCAGGTATTCCATTTGATGTTCACGATACTGCGGGTTTTCGCGAGACATCGGATCCCATAGAGCGAATTGGAGTCGAACGTGCCATCGACGCGATTGACGACGCGGATTTGGCCCTCGTGGTCGTCGACGATCGTGACGCTGGACTTGACGCGGCCAAGGCGCTTTGGGACCGCGCCGCCACCACGCCGGCGCGCATCGCGGTACGCAACAAGATCGACCTGAGCGGACATGCGCCGGGCCTCACTGTCGACGACCACAAGATTCGGACGGCGTGGGTGTCGGCGCTCGAGGGAACAGGCCTCGCCGAGTTGGAAGAAGTGATTGTCGAATGCGTAATGGGTGGCCCGGAGGCTTGCGAAGACGCCTTCATGGCGCGCCACCGTCACGTTGACGCGCTGGGGCGTGCGTTGGCGGCCCTTGATCGAGCACATGCTCGCTTGACGGCGGAGAGCGCCGGCGAACTCGTCGCCGAAGAACTCCGTGCAGCGCAGGACGCGCTCGGCGAGATCACGGGAGCGTTCGCGACCGAGGATCTGCTGGCGCGAATCTTCTCGAGTTTCTGCATAGGGAAATGATGCGAGATTCCCGGAGGATCGCGGGTTTGCCGGTGCGGTGAGCGAAGAATGGGAGGCGGGCAGCGTTCGAACCGCGCACTGCATGGAGGACGCAGGGAGGCGAGAGAAGCAAGCCGGCGTCTTGGGTGTAGTCTCCGGTTATCGATGTGGCAGGTTGTCCACGTGTTGAACGACAATCCCGGTACCAACATCCACACTTCAACAACGCGCCGCGGCGCTTGGCCGCCGGACTTCGTGGATGGCGCGCCACAGCGTCGAGAAATCTGCCGGATTCGCGCCTGCCGCCGCGAATCGGAGCATCCTGGGCGTTAGGCTTGGTCGTGGGCCGCATTCTGCCGACGTGTTTCCTGTACGCGATGCGCGGCATTGTGCGGATGCCGTGGAGCGTGCAGTGGAGGATCGGCGCCGCCGCCGGCGGGCTGATGTACCGCCTGATGCGTCGCCGCCGCCGGATTGCCGAGACAAATCTCGCCCTTTGCTTTCCCCGCCTTGACCATGCGACGCGGTCACGTCTCGTGCGCCGTCACTTTCGGTCGTTGGGCTTGGGGCTCGTCGAGATAGCGCTCGCCTGGTGGGGCAGCGATGCGCAGATCATGGCGCGGGCCCGAATCGTTGGTGCAGAGAATCTGGAGGCGGCCTTGTCCTTCGGAAAGGGTGTCATTCTGCTCGGCGGCCACTTCACGACGTTCGAGATTGGCGGACGAATCTTCACGTCCCGATTCCAAGCAGGTGCCACCTATCGCCCCCACGACAATCCATGGTGGGATGCCGTGCTGCGCAGCGGCCGCGGGCGCTACGTCACGGACCTGGTGCCGCACAAGGATGCCAGGGCAATGGTCAGGTATCTGGGCAGAAATCGCATTCTCTGGTACGCGCCGGATCAGGATTTCTCGCGTCACGGAGGCCGCCGTCAGGTGTTCGCGAGATTCTTCGCCGAACGTGCGGCGACCACGACCGCCACTGCGTGGATAGCGCGCCGGAGCGGCGCTGCCGTGGTTCCTTTCGCATCCTACCGGCTTGCGGACGAATCGGGCTGGGAGGTGGTGATCGGCCCCGCGCTCCAGGACTTTCCGAGCGGTGACGATGCGGCCGACGCGCAACGGCTGACCGAAGTGCTCGAGACTCAAGTCGAACGCAGCGTCGAGCAGTATCTGTGGGTGCACCGGCGTTTCAAGACCCGGCCGCCGGGGGAGTCACCGGTGTACGATGCGGCGCTGTTGCGGCGTCGGGCCACCCGAGGCTGAGTGCGTGGGCTGCGCCGTTGCGGGCATCCCGGGAACCGCCGTGCGCACTGGAATGGCCGCGGGCGCCCGGAGATGCGGCGTCACACGTGAATCCACGCGCACTCGGGCCGCCGGCGAGCAGAGTCCGGACGACGCTACCGGAGCCCGGCGCCCGTGACCGCGGCTCGGATGCGCATCGCCAGGCCGTACCGGGACTGCCGCGCGCAGATCGGCGATCTGCCGGGGCGCTTCGAGCACGACGGCGTCACGCTGCATTCCGGGCGCAACCTGATCAAGCGGCTCGGGATCGCCGGCCCCGGCGGCGAATCGATCGAGGTCGCCGTCAAGGCGTTCGCGGTGCCCGCGAGGGTGCGAGGCTTCGTCTACGCGAATCTGCGGCGACCGAAGGCCCGACGGTGCATGATCCATGCGCAGAAGCTGGCGCAGTTGGGCGTCGGCACACCGGAACCGGTGGCCTGCATCGAGTATGAGGACTACCGGTGCCTGCGCCGAAGCTACTACGTCTGCCGCTACTGGCCGCACGACCAGGACCTGACCGCGCTGCTGTATCGTGGCGTCCCTTCCGGCGCCGACGCACAGGTGTTGCTGGAGGCGCTGGCGCAGTTCACGGCGGCGCAGCACGACCGTGGGGTTCTGCACCTCGACTACAATCCCGGGAACATTCTGGTCCGTTCGGAGGGTGACGGCTTCCAATTCGCACTCGTCGACCTCAATCGGCTGCGCTTCCGGCACCTCGACATCGGCGACCGCATGTCCGGGCTGGCGCGACTGTCCACGAAGGATGACTGCCTGAGAATCATCGGCCGGCGATATGCGAGGCTGTACGGAGCGGACCCGGATGACTTCTGCGTGCGACTCGAAGCGGCGCAGCGTCGATTCGCGGCGAGAAGACGCCGGATGAAGAGAGTGCTCGCCCGGTTTCGCCGGTGACTGTGCCGCGTCGATCCGCGTCCGTCGGCCCGATGCCCGCGGTCCGGAGCCCGAATCGCGACGACTGAGAACGACCGTGCGCATCATCGTCATCAACCTCGACCAGGACACCGGCCGCCGTGCACGCATCGAGACACGGCTGGCGGAGCTGGGCTTGACCTGGGCACGCCGTGCAGTGGCTGAGACGCAAGCGGCACCGGATCCACAAGACGATCGTCCGGCGGCGCTCCCATCGCAGGATGCTGCGCCGGCACGCGAAGACCGGCTGCCTCTGGGAGCTGTGAGCGGACCCCGGCCGTCCGCCCGCATCGCGAAGCCCCGATCGCACCCTGCGCGATGATTGTCGACAAGTCGATCTTCAGGTGGGACGGCTACTCCGACCAGCCGGCGACGCTCGACCGCGCAGTCAAGCGCCGGCTCCGCTGGCGCAGCATCGGCAGCGTGCTCAGGAACCTCTCGTTCGTGTTCCTTCTTCCCCGGCCGGTTGTCGGCGCCGTCGTTCGACGCGAGACGCCCCGCGCCCATGCGAACGACGACGCCATCGGGCTTTGCGTCAACCTGGAACGACCGTTCGAGGACAAGAAGATCCTCTCCGGCGCGGAGCTTGCCGAGATTGTCGGGACGCTGAATCTCCGCCGCCTCGCGGTGCGGATTCCGTTGTCCGACATCGACAACCTGCAGGACTACGTGGACTTCATACGGCAGTTTCCAGGGTACCGGATCCTGGTGGTCGTTCTCCAGGATCGGAGCACCATCGAAGATCCCGCAAGGCTCGAGACGGCGCTGGAGAGGATCTTCGCCTCCCTTGCCGACACCGTGGACTGCTACCAGATCGGCAACGCCGTCAATCGGCTCAAGTGGGGGTTCGTGTCCGTCGACGAGTGGCTCGGGTTCTTCAAGGTGGCATGGGAGCTTCGCAACCGGGAGTTTCCGCACCTTGAGCTTCTCGGGGGCGCGATCATCGACTTCGACCTGCTCGATCACTGCCGTTCCCTGCGCAACCGCTTCCCCTTCCGTTATGACGGCTACGCCTCGCTGCTCTACGTCGACCGGCGCGGGGCCCCCGAGAATCGGCAGATGGGATTCGACCTGGAGGGCAAGATTCGTGTGCTGCGCCGGATCATGGAGAGCGGGAACAAGGTGGACGGGGCCGATCCGCGGCTGTGGATCACGGAGGTCAACTGGCCGCTTGCGGATACCGGGCGCTACGCCCCGGCCATGGACCACTGCCGGGTCGGCGAGCGCGAGCAGCTTCACTACCTCGTCCGGTACTACCTGCTGGCGCTCGCCACCGGGTCGGTCGCCGCCTGCTACTGGCATCAACTGGTCGCGCCCGGCTACGGGCTGATCGACAACCGCGGCGGCGTGGTGCGGAAGCGCCCTGCCTTCCACGGCTTCGCGACGCTGTGCCGACTGTTCAACGGAGCGCGTATCGAGCGGTTCGACCGACAGGACGAGTTGGGCCACTATCGGCTCGCAGCGCGCAAGGACGGCATGGAGATACTGGCGCTTTGGTGCTGCGGCCGCGAGACGACGGTCGCGATGCCGCCCGACAAGACGGCCGTGGACATCGAGGGCAGGCCGATGTCGGTCACGGCGGGCACGATGGTCACGATTGGTGATTCAGTGACTTACCTTGTGGACGACGCGTTCCACAGCATGTCGTAGATGGAGTTGATTGCTCTCGCCTCGGTTTCGAGTGAGAAGTTCTTCTGCGCGTGCGCAATGGCGTTGCGTCCATGTGTCGCGGCGAGTCCGGGGTTGTCCATGTAGCGCCGGATTGCTTCGGTGAGCGCGTTTCCATCCCCGGCGCACACGACCGAGCCCGTCACGTTCTCCACGATCATCTCCGCATAGGCGCCGGCGTCGCTGGCGACCACCGCGGTACCGGATGCCATCGCCTCCAGCGGCGTCAGCCCGAACCCTTCGTTGCGCGAGGGGGCGACGTAGAGGTGAAGACGCCGATACCACGGACACACATCGGGAACCTCTCCGAGAAACACGATTTGCCGCTCCAGTCCCGACTGTGCGACCCGGTGCCGCAGCTTCGCGTGGAAGCTGCGATGCCGGGCGGTCACTCGGCCCGTGACCACCGCAGTCCAGTCCGGATAGTCCGGCAGAAGCCGGATCATCGCATCGATGAACAGATCGGTGCCCTTCTGGTGGCGAACGCGTCCGAAGCAACCGACTGCGAATCGCCCCGGCAGATCGGTGCACTCGGGGAACGCGTCGCGTTCTGCCGGGGGACGGAACCGTTCGCAGTCCACCCCGTGCTTCACGACGACGTGCGGCACCGTCAGGAATTGCCCGGAGCGCTCGCTGGTGGCGATGACGCAATCCATGCGCGCGAGCAGGAAGCGCGTGAACCATGTGTGGTGACGCTGTGCCGCAGAGGTGAAGACGAGCTTCAACGGTGCCCGCAACACGGACTTGAGAATCACGCCGGCCAGCATCTCGATGTTGCGGCGCGCATGCCAGACGCGAAACCGGCGCCGCGCCGGCCTCTTCAGGAGTCCCGGGGCCTGCCACCAGGCGATCTTCGGGAGGTGGCGCGGCAAGCCTGGCCCGAGCGCAGCGATACCGAGATGCTGCGCCTGGTGCGGGAGAAGCTGAACAATCGTGCTGGTCACGCCGGAGAGCCGGCGCTTGAAGTTCGGCGCAACGACCTCGATGTCGGCGGTCCGTGCCATTCAGTCGGATCGCGGGCGGGTCGGCGATGGCATTCGGAGGAAAGCCGGGACGACGCCATCCGATGACGGCCGATGTCCGTGAGTTCGTTCCGCTTCGTCCGGCATCGGGGCTGTACGCATGGCGATTCGCTGGACTCCGGATCGTTTGCGCGCCGGGCCCGGGCGTCAGTCGGAGGGATTTCCGGTATCCGGTCCGGGCTGCGAGTCGGCCCGCCCGTAGACATCGTCGAACCGTACGATGTCGTCCTCGCCCAGGTAGTCGCCTGTTTGCACCTCGATCAGCTCCAGGGACGTCTCCCCGGGATTCTCCAGGCGGTGTCTGGCGCCCTTCGGGATGAAGGTGGACTGGTTCTCGTGGACCAGAAACGTCTCGGCGTCGCGCGTCACCCGGGCGACGCCGCGCACGACGACCCAGTGTTCAGCGCGCCGGCGGTGGGACTGGAGTGAGAGCCTCTGGCCCGGTTGGACCGTGATGTGCTTGACCTTGAAGCCGTCGCCTTCGTGCACGGAGTCATAGCTTCCCTAGGGCCGATAGACCCTGCGGTGGGTTCGGTGTTCATCGCGCCCGGCCCGCTCCAGTTGCCGAACCACCGCCTTCACTTCCTGGCCCGAGTTGCTGTGCGCGACCAGCACCGCGTCGGGGGTGTCCACGATGACCAGGTCCTTCACACCGACGGTGGCCACCAGTCGGGAGCTGCCGTGGATGAACGTATTGCGGGTGCTCTGCACGACGGCGTCGCCCCGGACCACGTTGCCTGCTTCATCGCCGGGCGAGAGCGCCGCCAGGCTCGCCCAGGACCCCACGTCGCGCCACCCTGCGTCCAGGGGCACTACGCGGGCGGTGGACGTGTGCTCCATCACCGCGTAGTCCACGGAGATGGCCGGCGACTGCCCGAAGGCCTCGGCATCGAGGCGCAGAAATCCGAGGTCCGGCACCGCGTGTTCGTGGGCCTTCTCGGCCGCGCTGCGGATGGATGGCGCGTGAATGTCCAGTTCGCGCAGGAACGACCGCGCGCCGAACACGAACATGCCGCTGTTCCAGTAGCAGTGGCCGGACTCGATCCACGAAGCCGCCGTTTTCGCGTCCGGCTTCTCCCGGAAGCGCTCCACCGGCCGGGTCTCCTCGGCCGCATCGGTGGAGTCGCCCGCGATGATGTAGCCGTAGCCGACCTCCGCCCGAGTCGGGACGACGCCGAACGCCACGAGGTGTCCTCGACCCGCCTCCCTCGACGCGACGCGAACTGCATCCGCAAACCGGGCATGATTCCGTACCACGTGGTCGGAGGGCAGAACCAGGAGAATGGGGTCATCGCCCCCCTTGCATCGGGCGAGCGCCTCGAGGGCCGCGGCGGCGATCGCCGGTGCCGTGTCCCGGGCCATCGGCTCCAGCACGATTGCGGCCGGCGTTACGCCGATGGCGAGCAATTGCTCGGCGACCACGAATCGGTGCTCTTCGTTGCACACGACGATGGGCCGTTGCGCGTCTTCGATAACCGCAATTCTCCGCGCAGTGGCTTGAAGCAGGGTGTCGTCGTTCAGCAGCGCGATCAACTGCTTGGGATGCTGCTCCCGCGATAGCGGCCAGAGCCTCGTACCGGCGCCGCCGGACAGGATGACGGGAACTACCGGGTGGCTCATCTTGGACACATTCCGAATTGAGAGGATGGAGTCGCCTGTGCGGAGCGAGGGGTGGATGGACAGCGTCGTGGCGTTTCATGAATCCCCCGGCGGCGATTATGCCAGTCGCAACTGCCCGGGACAGGCGGTTTGCCGGCTCGGGTGCACGGAAGAATGCCGGAGGTTCCTGGCTGACAACGCGCGGGGCGTGCGCCTACGAGCTCCGCTCCCGAGTGCTCACTACTCCCGCTCCGAGTCCAGCTACGGCGGGCTCGTGCACGACGAGATCTACAAGAGGCTCTTTGCCTTCCCGCGCATGGTCGAGGACCTGATGCGCGGCTTCGCTGCGCGCGAGTGGGCCGCGGCGATCGACTTCTCGACCCTGCGCAAGCTGCCGGCCGAGTACGTCAGCGACGAGATGCGCAGGCGTATCGGCGACGCCGTGTGGGCGGTGCAGCTCCGCGACGGTGGTCACGTGCTCGCGATGCTGGAGTTTCAGTCGCGCAACGACCCGATGATGGCATTGCGCATCCTCGTCTACACGGGTCTTCTGTATCAGGAGGTGGTGCGCAACGACGCTCCGGTGCTGGACTCCGGGCGGCGGCTGCCGGCCGTACTCCCGGTGGTGCTGTACAACGGCACGACGCCGTGGAGGGCTGCGCGGGAATTCGCGGACGTGGTCCAGCCGACGGACCCGGCGCTAGAATTGTATCGCCCGTCGCAGCGGTACCATGTGCTTGACGAGTACCACGTCGCCGAAGAGCAATTGCCGGGAGCGAACTTGGTAACGGCGGCGATCCGGCTGGAGAGGATCGATTCGCCATCGGATCTCGTCCGGGTGGTGGATCTTCTGCGCGAATGGCTGCGCGATCCGGAAGACAACGGTCTGCGGCAGGCGTTCACGGACTGGGTGCGCCGGATTGCGCAGCGGATCGTACCGGGCGAGGAGACGCTGGCGGCGGAGATGACACTGGAGGACATGAGAATGTCAGTGGTCGAGCGGGTGAGCGAGTGGCCGAAGCAGTGGCTTCGAGAAGGTCGCGAGCAGGGGTTGAGGGAAGGCATCGAGCAGGGCGTCGAGCGGGACCGGGCGGAAGAGCGGGTGTTGCTGGAGCGCATGGCGGCGTCCCGGTTCGGAGCGGATACCGCGGAGAGTCTGTCGTCGGTGCTGGCCGGCATCACGGACCCGGAAGGTCTGGCCGAGGTGGGCGAGTGGCTGGTGCGCTGCGAGACGGCAGAAGCGTTTCTCGTCCGTGCGGAATCGGTGCGGGGCGCGGGCGAGACCGGAGATCGGATTGGCGAAGCGTAATCCGAAATGTCTGTTACCGGCAGAGCCGCTCGTACCAGGCAGAGATGACGCTGGAGGGCCCGAGAATGTCAGTGGGCGAACGGGTGAGCGAGTGGCCGAAGCAGTGGCTTCGAGAAGGCCGCGAGCAGGGGTTGAGGGAAGGCATCGAGCGGGAGCGGGCGTTACTCGCGCGCATGGCGGCCTCCCGGTTCGGGACGGACACCTCAGAGCGTCTGTCGTCGGTGCTGGCGGAAATTACGGACCCTGAACGTCTGGCCGAAGTGGGCGATTGGCTCGTGCGCTGCGAGACGGCAGACGGGTTTCTTGCACGCGCGGAATCGGCGCGAGGTGCGGGGGAGGCGCGCAGGAACTGACGCGCGAGGCAGTCGCCGGTCGCGATGCTACGTGGTTTGAATCGCATCGACGGCGCCTGCCTCCGGTCGGGGGGACGGGCCTTCGCGCGCGAGCCACGCATGGGCGGTGCGCACGATGGTGTCGATGTCAGAGTGGACGGCCTTGAATCCGAGCAGCCGTCGCGCGCGCGACCCGTCGGCGACCAGCACTGCGGGGTCGCCCTGGCGCCGCGCGACGACGCGACGTGGCACGGGGAGGCCCGTCACCCGTTCCACCGCGTCCACGACCTCGCGAACCGAGAATCCGCGCCCGGTTCCCAGATTGACCGCGCCGCCGTCGCCGCCGCCGAGCAGGTGGCGGACAGCGGCCACGTGCGCATCCGCGAGGTCGGTAACATGGACGTAGTCGCGTACGGCGGTTCCGTCCGGGGTCGGGTAGTCGTCGCCGAAGATGGCGATCTCGTCCAGTCGGCCCATCGCGGCGAGGATCGCCCGCGGCACGAGGTGCGTCTCGGGTTCGTGGCTCTCGCCGACCTCCCCGTCGGGGTCGCAACCGCAGGCGTTGAAGTACCGCAACCGTACCGAGCGCAGGCCGTAGGCCGATTCGTAGTCCGCCAGTGCATGCTCGACGGCGAGCTTCGTGCGCCCGTAGGGATTGACCGGAGCGAGCGCGGCGTCCTCGGTGATCGGCACGCTCCCGGGCTCGCCGTAGACCGCGCAGGTCGAGGAGAACACGATCGGCACGTTGCCCTCCGATCGCGCGGCGTCGAGCAGGTGCAGTGCGCCGACGACGTTGTTGGCGTAGTATCGGGCGGGATCCTCGAAGGATTCCCCCACGTACGTGCACGCGGCGAAGTGCAACGCGACGGCGGGGCGATGTGTCGCGAATGCCCCGGCAAGCGTATCCACATCGAGAAGGTCGCCCTCGACGAGCGGCCCCCAGCGAACGAGGCCGCGGTGGCCGGTGGAGAGGGTGTCGTACACCACCGGCAGGAACCCGCCGGCGGCCAGCGCCTTGCAGGCATGGCTGCCGATGTAGCCGGCGCCGCCGGCAACGAGGGCGGTCGGCTGTGAGGTTGAGCGAACCATTGTTGATGCAACTCCGTAACCGCCAGCCAACTCTAACGGCGCCGCTTGTGATCGCCAGGAAGCCTCACGAAGAGCGTATTCTGTTCCTCGCCTTCGAACAGCGGGACGTAGCCTCCTTGTACTAGCGTACTTCTGAGGTCGGCCCTCCAAGAATTGTCATTGTGGGTCTCCACCAAAATGGCGTCCGGCATACGGCCCTTCGGAATTGTCGTTAGGAATGGCACTAGAATCCGGTCTTCAAATCCTTCAACGTCAATCTTTATAATGAAGGTCTCATAGCGCTGTGACGGCACCGGAAGATAATGCGCAAGTGGTCGAACCGCTACGTTGACAACACACTTGGCGTCGATGTCCCGAAGCGAGGATTGGCCCAGATTGCCCTCGACCAGATGCAGTACTGCATCGCCAGCCGTTTCGCCGAGAGCGACCTCCACGACTTCTACTCTGTTGGTCAAGCCGTTCAACTCGAGATTCGACCTTAGTCGCTCTGCCATGATGGGATGGGGCTCAAATGCGACAATGCGTGAATCTATTCCGGCTGCGGTTGCCAGAGGTAGCGCGAATGCACCACAATTCGCTCCTATGTCGAATATCAGGGCTCGCTTACCGGCAACCAACAAAGTGAGACGACCGATCGAGGCCGCCTCGCACCGCACGCCTCTCCTCCACATGAAACGTTCAGTGTAGTTGTCTGCAGGATGAAGCAAGTAAGTGTGTCCATCAACGACCATTCTTCTAGCTGGCCACAATCGGCGTACAATCGGACGTAGAACACCAAGTCCCCATAGAATCTCGAACAATAGTCGTAGTAGATTCATGAGCAAATTGTTCTTGCGTGTTCCCTCAAGGAATTACCAAGTCGCAGCGAGGCAAATTCCACGCTACAGTCTGCGGTTGCATTATCCGATATGAACAGAAAATCACTATTGGAAACTTACAGATCTCTGCGTCACGATCACGACGATTTGCGAATTGTGGCTGGATTCGATGTAAATTCTGCTGGATTCACTCTGTTGGCGATTCTCCGGAACGAGATGTACTTCCTGCCAGCATTTCTTGCTCACTACCGTAGGCTTGGAGTTCAAAGATTTGTGTTTCTCGACGACCGTTCGGATGATGGATCATCCGAATTCCTCGCTCAACAGCCCGACACCGTCGTCGTGGGAAGCGAGCGGCGCTTTGGTGACAAGGTCGAACTTCCTCAATACATGTCAAGGTCAATCAGGGAGTTTCGAATTCACTTTCTCTGGCGTTCCATCTTGTACGACATGTTTGCATGCGGGCGGTGGGCTCTCCATGTTGATCTCGATGAGTTCATTTACCTTCCCCCAAGGATGACTTTTGCGGACCTTGTTTCGAAACTCGACAAACGGGGCACGCGTGCACTGTGGGCGGTCATGCTGGATGTCTATCCGAAGGATGTTGCTACATTCGCAGAAATGGAGAGTAGCGCTCGGTTGAATGCGTTCGCAACATGGTATTTTGACGCAGAGCCGCATCTCCGCCTGCGCCAAGACCGCCATCCAAAGGTGATTTATCCGGGTGCACGCGCAAGGCTATTTTCCGAGTATGGCATAGATACGCTATACCCCGTTCTCGGAGTCAGAGGACATGACAGGATATACAGGTTGCTGAAGAAAATGCACATCCGTCGAAAGCCACTGAGGTACAACAGCATAGTGAAGCCCGCACTCCTCAAGTGGAGTGAAGATTGCTACTTCAAATCCCCGCACAGCACCAATATGTCTGTATCGTCGGATTATCTCCTGCCGATTCAACACTTCCGGTTTTCCGGTTCTCTTGGCCAGAGGATACGGACGGCGATGCGCGAAAAAAATTATTTCCTTGAATCCAGCGACTACCGCCTCGTGAGTGAACTTCTGCGTACAATGCAAGACCGAAACGGATCTTTTCTCTACAAAAAATCAAGGCCACTAGAGTCATTCGAGAATCTCGTTGACACGGGTAACGCGATTGGATTTTAGGGCGTTAGTGGTCATTCGGTTGCCGTTCCATTTTGGGGTTTCAAGGCTGAGAAATTGACGTTGCGTTACCAATCTCTCAATGCCAATGGAGATTGACGTAGGGACGCTGAATTCTGCGAGCTATCGCACGAAGAATCTTTACCCTCGACTTGTGTTCGGGTATCAGCCGCTCGTGAGTTTCCGCGAAGATATGGTTGATGCGCCGCATGAGGTCGGATCGGCCGAACAGCGCCTCCAGCAGAGGGACCTCCGCTCCCTCGATATCGATCTTGAGAATCCCTATGTCGTCGTCGAGATCCTCGAGATACTGGATGAAGTCGACTTGTCGGACCTTGACCGCGCTTTCTATGCCGACGTCGCCCTTGGTGGCAATGACGGAACTCGCCTCGGAACGTGAAGCAGGATCTTCGTCGAATTTCGGATGCCGGTAGAGATGCACCGACGTCTCGCTCGTGCCGGCCGCGGCGTTCTCGATCTTGACGTTGTCCAGATCGGCGACATTGGCCTCAAGCTCTGCGAGTGTCCATGGATCGGGCTCGAAGGAGATGACGCGCTTGGCGTGCAAGGCCATCAACCGGGTGTACACGCCAAGGTTGGCGCCTAGATCGATGCATGTCGTGCCACGGCAACGACGTACCGCCTCCTCGAATCCATTTGTCCTGACCATGTACTTGCATTTGTAGCGGTGTCCGATCGCTCCTGGGAGATGGCGCAGCAGTCTGTATTTCAAGAGTTTGCTCACCAGTCTTTCACTCGACATTTGGCACCGATCAAAATCCGGTGAATCATCTTTACACATGCGAGCGGTGCCGTCCCGAGGCACGTGGTGCTCGGGGCCGGGTGGTCCGGTGACGGAGGGCGCAGTCGCGCCCACGGTCTATGCGAGGGTGGGCGAGGGCGGA
>JAJDUQ010000085.1 GCA_022826505.1 Gammaproteobacteria bacterium | reverse complement strand
GCGTCGTTGCCGATCACCGTCGACGCGTACATCGGTACGGCCACGCCACCCACCATCGCGTAGCGAAGGAATCGGCGGCGGCTGAGACTCCCGTCGATGTTCATGGTTGGACTCCACTGGTTGCGTTGTCGGTATCGGGGGCCGCGAACCGGCGGCCCCTCACCTGTCAGCTCCTTTCGGTATCCGTCAGTTCAATACCGTCTTCAGCGCCTCCGGGCTCGGGACCCAGCGAACGCCGTTGTTCTGGATCCCCGCCGCGAGGTCGGTGGTGACGACATCCCAGTCCATCGGATCGGCCGAGGAGGTGTCGACCAGCGTCGCCACCGGCTCCTTCTTGGTGGTGATCGCCGCCCGCGTGCCCTCGGGGTTGTAGGCGATGTTGTGCGGCCCGAGTCCGGTGAAGATGTTCTTGACCGCGACATCGAGCTCGGTGTCGATGATGGTGACGATGTCCGACTTCCCGCCTTCGTTGGCGAACAGCCCGTAACGCTTGTTGGCGGGATTGATGTAGAGCCGATTGGCGTCGGGACCGGTCTTGATCATCTTCGCAAGGGTCAGCGTCTCCATGTCGAGCACCGCGACCGCCTCGGCCTTGCGCCGGCCGGCGTAGCACTTCGACGAGTCGGAGAGACAGGTGATGTTGCCGCCGCCGCCCTCGACCTCGATCTCCTTGACCATCTCGGCCGTGGCGGTGTCGAAGATTCCGATCACGCCGCTGCCGGCGGCCAGGAAGTACTTCCCGTCGGGGGTCATGGTGCCGGCCCGCGAGCCCTTCAGAGGCACCATCTTGATCTCCTTGCGGGTGGCCACGTCCACGATGGAGACGCCCCGCGGATCCTGCTGGCAGGTGGTGAAGATCTTGGAGTCATCGAAGGTGAACATCGTGTCCCGGGCGCCGTTGCAGCTCAGCTCGATGATCTCGACCGGGCGGCGGGTGACGGTGCTCAGCACGGTGAGATAGCCGTGCTCCTTGTCGAGGATGTTGCCCACCACCGCCAGCGGCTGGGTGTAGGCGAAGCCGACGTGGAGCGGCGCGATCACCTTCTTGTCGCCCATGCTCAGCGGGAACTTGTCCACGACTTCCATGGTGGCGAGGTCGATGGTCCAGAACGTGTCCGACTCGTAGCGCTGCGACGACCACACGTAGCGTGCGCCCGGGATCACCCACAGGTGATGATTGCCGGTCTCGCCCATGTCGAGCTTCCGGATGGTCTCGCCCTTGTGGTAGTCGACCACCGACACGGTGGGCTCGCCCTGGTTGTCGATGAGGAAGTACCCGTCCATGCCCTTCACCGCATCCCAGTCCATGCGCATGGTGTTCTGAGGATCCAGGAAGACGAGCGACTGGTATTCCTCCACGGTCATGCCCTCGGTGGGCGCGCCGAACTTCTTGTCCATCCCCGCGGCGCCGCCGGCGGCGAGGCTCAGCGCGAGGACGCCGGCACCGGCCAGAACTCGACTGTCAGTCTTCATGCTTCTTCCTCCCTTGAGGGTGTTGTTCCTGCAATGTCACTGTCGGAATGCTCCGTCGGAATCCGGTCGCCGTCTGCGCTGCGGTCCGGGCACACGCATCCCGGTGTCGTGCTCACATCATCAGGAGCTTCTGCTTGCGCTCGTTCCAGGTCATGCACAGATACCATATTGCCATCAGGACGATCACCGCGCCCACGCCCATCTCCCATCCGATGTAGTCGGGCAGGAACACGGCCTCGCCCAGCCGATCCCGGCGCCCGCTCTCGACGAGCCATTCGCGAAAGTACGAAGCCGAGAGTGCGAAGCAGGCGACCGCCACCCAGAGCTTCACGTGCCCTTCGCCCGCGCGCCACAGCGCGCCCGATGCGCAGCCGCCGGCGAACGACATGCCGACGCCGAAGATGAAGCCGCCGAGCAGGCTCCCGAGCCAGAAGCTGTCCCTGACGAAGACCTCCCAGTCCTTGAAGTCCGCCCACTTCAGGTAGGTGAATCCGAGGGTACTGATGACCACCGCAATCGCCACCGCCCGGGTCGCGTCCGCGTGTCCGGTCATGAACGGCTCGCGGAACGCCCGCACGAAGCAGAAACGCGTACGCTGCATGATGATGCCGATGACCAGGCCGAACCCGAGCAGTCCGGCGCGGGTGGTGTAGTCGAGGCCGTCGTACACGAGCGCGAGCACGACGCCGGCGGCGAGTATTGCGACGCCCGCCAGCGGCTGGAGCCGGCGCCAGGCCTGCGACGAACCGGCGGAGTCGGAGCGCCCGATGCGGCTCATCCAGTCCGGCAGCTCGAGGTAGCTCACCTCCCACACGAGCAGCTTGAGGCCGACGATGGCGCCGAGCATGAGCCCGAGCATCATCGCCGGTCCGGAGAGCGAGAGCGCGCTGGTGGCGCTGAAGAAGCCGCCGATGTTGCAGCCGAAGGAGAGTGTCGCGCCGATGCCCATGAGGCACCCGCCCACCACGCCCTTGAGCAGCTCCCACGGCGGAGCGCCCCGGACCCGGAACTGGCGCGCGAGCAGCGCGGCCGCGAACGCTCCCCCGATGATTCCGAGGTTGAGTACCGAGGTCGAGTACAGGTGGGGGTCGATGATGAAGGTGTCGGTGATGTCGGCCGCGTTCAGCAGCCAGTCGCCCCAGTTCCTCACCCCATCGGCCACGCTCCAGGGCTTTTCCCACGCGAAGAGTGCGATGCTGAGGACCCCGAACAGGATGCCGCCCACCCACGCCGGCCACTGCTCGCCGAACAGCTTTCCGTAGCATGCGTTCAGGGCGCCGCCGCTCCGGCCGGGCGCCGCCTGCGTCCCGAGTTGCGTCATCGTCCGTTCACCGGACGTCGAGGAACGCTTCCTCGGCGGGAAGAATGCGTGGGCTCGCTTCCGGTGCGTCGGGCATCTCTTGCGATACGTGAAGGTGAAACTCGGCTGGAGGCGGTCGTGCGGGATGCGAGGCTCGCGCTCGGACGTTGCCGATGCCTCGTCGGATGTCGTTCCGGCGGATGGGTCAAACCCGAAGTATCGAGCTCCACGCGAACCTCCACAGAGCCTCCCTCCTGGTCCGCCGGGACCCTACCGGGACGGCTGAAATGCCGCCATATCCCGCAAGGAATAGCGGATCGCGATGGAACGAAGCCTTCCGGGAGGGGTGTCCGACCGCGTCCGGATTCGACACCACCGGCACTTGGTGCTTCCGGACTCCCGTCCCTCGATCCAGGCGCCGAGGCACGGACTTGCGCGTCCGTGGGGCCGCGCGATGCGGCATTCCTCGCCCACGGCGAGCGGGAGAAACGGATCGCGCGTGCGGGGCCGCATGCGGACCGTGGCGCGCAGTCGATTCATCGTTCCCGCACCGGCGAATCCGGTGCGGGAACGTCACCATCGGCATTGCCGCAGGAGCGAGACGGCGGCAGTCGATGAACGGCACGGGGCGCGCGCCCGCAGAGAGTTCCGGGAGCGGGAGTACCGTCCGGGGCACCTACTTTCCGTGCTTCTCCCAGTAGGCGCCGAACAATTCCTCCTCGCTGGGCCGGTCCTCGGGAATCGGCACCGCGAGGTGGGTGATGTTGAGGAAGTGGCGGTAGTTGAGGTTCTCGCTGATGCTGTTGCCCTGCCACGTCCCACAGCCCATCGACAGGGTGAAGTTGAGGCCGCTGTCGAACCCGCCGCCGTTGCCGAAGGTGTGCGCCATGTTGACCAGGACGCGCGCGGTGTCGAGCTCCTCGGCAAGCCGGCGGGCGTGCGCCATCTCGTCGGTGTGAATGCCGACCGAATGTCCCCTGCCCTTGAAATCCATGATGGCGCGGACCCTGTCGACGGCGTCGTCGAAGGACTTCGCCCGATACACGGTGAGGACCAGGGCGAGCTTCTCGTCGGAGAAGGGATGGCCGCGGCCGACCCCGGTTTCCTCGACCATGAAGAACTTCGAGACGCGTGCCTCGCCGTCGAGCCCGCACTCGGTGGCGAACACGGCGGGATCCTTGGCGATGACCTTGCGGTTGAGCTTTCCGTTGACCCAGAGCGTGTCGCGGATCGCGTCCTTTTCGTCCTTGTCGGCGAGGTATCCGCCGGCGCGCTCCAGCGCCGCGATGGCGTCGTCATAGACGTCGTCGACGATGATCACCGAGTTCTCCGACGAGCACGACGTCGCGTTGTCGAAGCACTTCGACATGCGAATCTTCTGTGCCGCCTCGTCGAGCTTCGCGCTCGAATCGATGATGACGGGGACGTTCCCTGCTCCTACGCCAATCGCGGGCGTGCCGCTGCGATAGGCGTTGCGGACGTTGTTCTGCGAGCCGGTGACGACCACGAGGTCGCATGCGGCCATCAGCGCGTTGGTCAGCGGCTTGTCGACCGGCGGTGGCAGTACCTGTACGAGGTTCGCAGGGGCACCGATCTTATCGAGTGCCGCGCGTATGTGCTCCACCGTGCGGGTAGTGGTCGCCAGCCCTGCCGGCGACGGCGCAATGACTATTGCGTTGCGGCCCTTGAGCGCCATCATCGCCTTGTTGACCGGCGTGGCGGCAGGGTTCGTGGACGGAGTCACCGCGCCGACCACCCCGACCGGCTTGGCGTACTTCACCAGCCCGAGTTCGGGCTGCTCCTCGATGATCCCGACGCTCTTCACCCGCATGAGATCACGAAGGGTGCCGAAGGTCTTGCGCTGGTTCTTGATCACCTTGTCGGGCGCGTTCCCGATCCCGGTGTCCTCGACCGCCATCCGCGCGAGCGCCTCGGCGTGCTCCGGCTTGTAGAGCGACCACGCGACAGCCGTCACGGCTTCGTCGACCTGCGCCTGGGTCGCGTCCCTGAATGCCTCCATCGCCGCACGCGCACGGCGAATCAACTCGTTGGCGGTTTCTTCGGGGTCGCGCTCGAATACGTCGACTCGGGCTGTGGCTGGCTGGCTCATCATGTCGTTCCTCATGGATATCGAGGCATGGATGTCGAGGCGGGGTCGGATGCGCCCGTTACTGCCACGCGGGCATCACGAACCGGCGAGCACCGCGCACCGTGTCCCCGCGGATGCAGGGGGGCTGGATGTCGCCCGACTGCGGTCGTTGTTTCGTTCCGGCCGTGCCCGGAGAGACGGGTACGGCCGGCGATCTTTCCGGCAACGGCGATTCCGGCTCGGAATCAACCGCTGCCGGCGGGTGGCGTTGCCGGTCAGGCGACGTTGCGGTGCTCTTCCTCCTGCACCTCGAACTGCTCTTCTTCCGTCGATCCCGAGAGCGCGGAAATCGAACTCGCCCCGCCGGTGACCACCTCGGTGACGGCATCGAAGTAGCCGGCGCCGACTTCGCGCTGGTGCTTGTGGGCGGTATAGCCGAGCGACTCGGCCGCGAACTCCGCTTCCTGCAGCTCCACGTAGGCGCTCATCGCGCGGTCTCGGTATCCGCGCGCCAGCTCGAACATGCCGTAGTTGATGGCGTGGAAGCCGGCGAGCGTGATGAACTGGTAATGGTATCCCATCTCGGCCAGCGAATCCTGAAACCGCGCCACAGTGGCGTCGTCGAGGTTCGCCTTCCAGTTGAACGACGGCGAGCAGTTGTAGGCGAGCCGCTTGCCCGGGAACCGCTCCCGGATGGCCTGGGCGAATTCCCGTGCCTCGCCGAGATCCGGCTTCGACGTCTCGCACCACAACAGGTCGGCGTACGGGGCGTACGCGAGTCCGCGCGAGACCGCCTGCTCCATCCCGCACCGCACTTCGTAGAACCCCTCGACCGTACGCGTGCCGGTGACGAAGCGCTGGTCGTTGGCGTCGACGTCGCTCGTGAGCAGCTTCGCGCCGAGCGCATCGGTGCGGGCCACGAGCAGGGTGGGCACGCCGCACACGTCGGCCGCGAGGCGCGCCGCGATCAGCTTCTGGACCGACTCCTGGGTCGGGAGCACCACCTTGCCACCCATGTGGCCGCACTTCTTCGCCGAGGAGAGCTGGTCCTCGAAGTGCACGCCGGCCGCGCCCGCGTCGATCATGTCCTTCATGAGCTCGAAGGCGTTCAGCACGCCGCCGAAACCGGCCTCCGCGTCGGCGACGATGGGAAGGAACCAGTCGATCGAGTCGTCGCCCTCGGCATGGTGGATCTGGTCGGCCCGGGCCAGGGCGGCGTTGATGCTGCGGATGAGCTCGGGAGCGCTGTCGGCGGGGTACAGACTCTGGTCCGGATACATCTGCCCCGCGTTGTTCGCATCTGCCGCCACCTGCCAGCCGGACAGGTAGATGGACTGCAGTCCCGCCTTGGCCATCTGCACCGCCTGGTTGCCGGTCACTGCGCCGAGGGCGCGCACGCAGGGTTCGGCCTCGAGCGCTTTCCACAGACGCTCCGCGCCCCTGCGCGCCAGGGTGTACTCGATCTGTACCGAACCGCGCAGGCGCACCACATCAGCGGCGGAATATCCGCGCTCGATGCCTCGCCAGCGGGGGTGGTCCCGCCACTGTTGCTCGAGAACCGCGGTCTCATGCTGTTGGCTCATGGCTCTGGTCTCCCTGCGTGATCGTGTCCGCGGGCGATGGGGCCCGCACCAAGTGGACTGCCCATGCTAGGAGTCTCGGACTACAAAACAACCCAATCTGTCAAATGATTACCATTGATCATGTCAATAGTGATCGAGGATGGCTCAGCCGCGGGTTGGGAGAGGGCAGTCGCGGAGCGATTGGGACTCGGAGGGAACGAGCATTGCTTCTCGGGATTTCCGGGGGAGAGCCTTCGGCTCCGGATGCCACTCCGCGACTTGCGACGGCCCGGTCACTCGGCGGCTTCCGGCTCGCCACGCATCCGCGAGCCCAGGGCGAGCGCCACCGGCACCGCGCCCGCGACCCACACCGCCACGATGACTGCACTGACGGTCACGCTCATCGCGTCGCCGAGCATGCCGACCGCGACGGGAGCGACGGCGCTCGCGGCGGTCGTCACGGTGTAGAACAGTCCGAACGTTCTCGCCTGGCGCTCTTCGTGCGCAAGGTCTCCGGCCGCGGCGTACAGCGCCGACGACGTCCCGTTGAGCGCGAGGCCGATGGGCGCGAGCAGCACCCAGAGCACACCCATCGGAGCGACGATGGCCGCGGCGATCGCGGCGACTGTCGCGATTTCGGTGACCACGATGGTCCGAATCGTTCCGAGACGCTCGGCGAGAAAGCCGCAGGCGAACTTTCCGGCCGCCCCGCCCGCGAAGATCACCATGATCCCGTAGCCCACGTGCTCGACCGGCAATCCCTTCTCGATCATCAGGAACGGTGCCAGCAGCAGAAAGCCGCTCCGCGACGACGAATCGATGACCGAGATGGCGCTCAGCAGAGTGAAGTCGCGGCGATTGAGGATTCCCCAGCCCGCTGGACCGGCGGTGATCGACTCGGGCGACCGCTCGTTGGACAGGAATCGTTGCAGCGTCAGGTGCACCCCGAGTGCGACGACCGTCATCGCGATTCCGCACGAGGTCGACGACATCCGCCAGCCCACGAGCCCGATGCCGACCGCGAGCAGGGCCGGAACGAGCGCCTTGCCGGCGTCACCGGCGAAGTTGTAGATGCCGAGCGCGGCGCGAACCCTTTCACCTCGATACGCACTACTCACCAGACTCGATGCGAGCGGGTGCTGCACGCTCGATCCGATTCCGGCCACCAGCACCGCGATGAGCAGGGCGCGGAACCCGTCCGCCTCGGCAAGCAGCAGCCAGCCGACCGCGGTTCCCAGCGTGCCGAGCGCGAGCAGCCAGCGCTCGCCGAAGCGCTCCGAAATCAGTCCGGCCGGAATCTGGCCGACGGTCATCGCGGCGTAGAACAGGCTCTTCAGGGCGCCGGACTGGGTGAGCGACAGTCCGAACCCCTGAACCCACAGCGGCAGGAGAACGAGCAGCGCGTCGGCGAGCCCGTCGTGGGCCGCATGAGCGGAGGAGCACGATGCGAGGACCGGTCGCCGCGAGCCGCGATGGGAGGAAGACATTGCAGGGCGCGAGGCTACCGGGATACCGCCGCTGCCGCCATCGCGATCGAGTTGGATATTCGGACCGGAGATTCGTTGACATTCAATACGCCCGCTCCTACCGTTACCTTCCCGCGCATCGGGCTGATGTCGGTGGCGCAAACAGCCGATACCGCAACCAACCGCCCGCAAGCCCCAAAGGCCGTGCCGTGCCCAAACTCCTCGAAGTCGCGAACCTTCGCACCCAGTTTCACACGACCGAAGGCACGGTAAAGGCGGTCGACGGCATCACCTACGATGTGAGCGAGGGCGAGACCGTCGCCATCGTCGGGGAGTCGGGGTGCGGAAAGTCGGTCGGTGCGATGTCGATCCTGCGTCTCATCCCGCACCCGCCGGGCGAGATCCTGGCCGGCAGCAGCATCCGCTTCGGCGGCAGGGACCTCCTTGCGATGAGCGGTGCGGAGATCCGCCACGTGCGTGGCGGCCAGATCTCGATGGTGTTCCAGGAGCCGATGACCTCGCTCAATCCCGTGCTGACCATCGGCATGCAGCTCACCGAGACGATGATGTTGCACATGGGGCTGAGCCAGGCCGAGGCGGACCGGCGTGCGGTGGAACTTCTCGGCATGGTCGGCATCGGTGAGCCGGAACGGCGCCTGAAGCAGTATCCGCACCACTTCAGCGGCGGCATGCGCCAGCGGGTGATGATTGCGCTGGCGCTCTCGTGCAAGCCCCGGCTCATCATCGCCGACGAGCCCACCACCGCCCTCGACGTGACGATCCAGGCCCAGATCCTGGAGCTGATGCGCAATCTCACCAAGCAGATGGGGGTGGCGCTCATCGTGATCACGCACAACCTCGGCGTGGTCGCGCGCTACGCCGAACGGGTCATCGTGATGTACGCGGGAAAGATCGTGGAGTCGGGGACGGCGGACCAGATTTATCACAACCCGCACCATCCCTATACCATCGGATTGCTGAACTCGGTGCCGCGCATGGACCTGCACCGGGGCAAGCGTCTGGTGCCGATCGAGGGACAGCCTCCGGACCTGACGCGGCTCGACGACGGCTGCTCGTACCGGCCGCGCTGCCAGTGGGCGGTCGAATCCTGTGGCCAGTCCATCCCTGCACTGGAGGCCGTCGGGGACGGCCAGATCGCGGCGTGCTTTCGCGCCAACGATCTCCAGCTCGATGAGGCAAGCAGCGCATGAACGCCGCCACCGCCGCGCCCGCATCATCCGCCGCCGGCAGCGTCGCCAAGGGCGACACCCTGCTCGAGGTCAGGAACCTCAAGAAGTACTTCCCGGTCACGGAAGGACTGGTGTTCCAGAAGATCGTCGGCAACGTGAAGGCGGTTGACGGGGTGAGCTTCGACATCAGGAAGGGAGAGACCCTGGGGCTGGTCGGAGAGTCGGGCTGCGGAAAGACGACGACGGGTCGATGCGTGCTCCAGCTCGACCGACCCACGGCGGGCGAGATCGTGTTCGAGGGCGTCAACCTGGAGCGGCTCTCGAACAAGGAGCTGACGCCGTGGCGGCAGAAGGTCCAGGTCATCTTCCAGGACCCGTACAGCTCGCTCAATCCTCGCATGAAGGTCGGTTCGATTCTGGGGGAGCCGATGCGCATCCACGGCATCGAGCCCGACCCGGATCGACGCAATCGCCGGATCGCCGAGCTCCTCACGGTGTGCGGACTGCCCGCGAAGTTCGCCGATCGCTACCCTCACGAGATGAGCGGCGGCCAGCGCCAGCGTGTGGGCATCGCCCGCGCGCTTTGCCTGAACCCGGACTTCATCATCTGCGACGAGGCGGTGTCGGCCCTGGACGTGTCCATTCAGGCCCAGGTCATCAACCTTCTCGAGGATCTACGCGAGGAGTTCGAGCTCACCTATCTGTTCATCGCGCACGATCTCAGCGTCGTGCATCATCTGTGCGACCGGGTCGCGGTGATGTACCTGGGGAAGATCGTCGAGCTGGCCGAGTCGAACGAGCTGTTCGACAACCCTCTTCATCCCTATACCCGGGCGCTGCTCTCGGCGGTACCGATCCCGGATCCCAGGGTCGAGGCGCAACGCGCGCACCAGACGCTGAAGGGCGAGGTCCCGAGCCCGCTCAACCCGCCGCCGGGGTGCGTGTTCCATCCGCGCTGCACATTGGCGGTGGACGGATGCCGGGCCGCCGTCCCGGAGCTGCGCGAGCTGCGTCCGGGACACTGGGTGGCGTGCACGGAGGTGACCTGACGCGCGCTCTCGGATGTGTTGCCAACGGATCGGCGGCATACAATAGAAGTGCAACGGAACTGTAACCAGCCCATGAGGGAGGAACTATCGATGAAACGCCACAAATGGGGCGCGAGAGCCAGGACTGTCGCCTCGCTGCTGCTCGGCAGCGCGGTAGGTTTTGGTTTCTGCGCCCAGGCCGCGAACGCGGCTGATGTTCAGAAGGGTGGAATCCTCGAATTCGTCGTCGCCGGCGAGGCGCCGTCGAAGGACGGCCACAGGGAATCCACCTACGCCATCGTGCACCCCTACGCCCCGTTCTACAGCCTGCTCATTCGGGTCAATCCGGAAGATCCCCAGTCGTCGGACTTCGTCTGCGATCTGTGCGTGGGTGACGTGCCGGAGCCGACCAACGGCGGCAAGACGTACACGTTCAAGATCAAGGAAGGGGTGACGTTCCACGACGGGACGCCGATGACCGCCCAGGACGTCAAGGCCACTTACGACCGGCTCATCTTCCCGCCCGAAGGCGTGCCGAGCGTACGCAAGGCGTTCTTCAGCATGGTCGAGTCGGTCGAGGCACCCGACGACACCACCTTCGTGGTCAACCTGAAGTTCCCGTCCGGCGCCTTCCTGCCGGCGCTCGCGACGCCGTTCAACTGGGTCTACAGCAAGAAGGACCTGGAAGAGCACGGCCATGGCTGGCACGCGAACAACGTGAACGGCACCGGGCCGTTCAAGTTCGTCCAGCACCAGCCCGGAGCGTTCGTGGAAGGAGTGCGAAACGACAGCTACCACCGCGAGGGGCAGCCGTACCTCGACGGATTCAAGGCGATCATCGCCAAGAAGATGTCGGTACGCATCCAGGCCATCCGCGGCAACCGGGCCGCCATCGAGTTCCGGGGCTTCCCGCCGAAGGCGCGCGACGACCTCGTGAACGCGCTCGGCGACAAGATCACGGTGCAGGAGAGCAACTGGAACTGCGCGCTGTTCTTCACCCCGAACCACGCCCGCAAGCCCTACGACGACCCGCGGGTGCGCCGCGCGCTGAGCCTTGCGGTGGACCGATGGGGCGGCTCGAAGTACCTCTCGCAGATCGCCATCGTGAAGACGGTGGGCGGAGTCGTGTTCCCCGGGCATCCGCTGGCCGCGAGTCAGGAGGAGCTCGAGTCGCTGGCCGGTTACAGCCGCGATCTCGAAGCCTCGCGGGCCGAAGCGATGAGGCTGCTCGAGGAAGCGGGGGCGACCGACCTGACCGTCGACTACAACAACCGCGACGTCGACCAGCCCTACAAGGTCGTGGGCACGTGGCTCATCGACCAGTGGGCGAAGGTCGGCGTGAAAGCCGAACAGCAGGTGCGCCCGACTCCGCAGTTCTACGCGGCCCTTCGCAAGTCGAAGGAGTTCGACGTCTCCATCGACTTCAACTGCCAGTCGGTCATCAACCCCATCGCCGACGTCTCGAAGTTCCTCGGCAGCGCCGGGAACAACTATGCGCAGTATGACGACCAGGTGCTGGAGGACATGTACGGCAAGCTCGTGCGCGCGGCGACGGTTGACGAGCAGCGCTCGCTCATGCGCCAGTACGAGAAGCGGGCGCTCGACGAAGAGGCCCACATGGGCGTGACCCTGTGGTGGTACAAGATCAACCCCCATCGTTCCTACGTGAAGGGGTGGATCGCGCCGCCGAGCCACTACCTCAACCAGCAGCTCGACAACGTCTGGATCGACAAGTCGCTGATGTAGGCCCCGAGGCCCGGCGTCCCCGCCCGCGGGGGCGCCGGCCGGGTCCGGCGCAATGTATCAATACGTCGTCAAACGCCTGCTGCTCATGATCCCGACCCTGATCGGGGCGGCGTTGCTCGTCTTCTTCATCCTGCGGTTGCTCCCGGGCGACGTCTGCGAGGTTCGCCTCGCGGGGTCCGGGTTGTTCGTGTCCCAGGAAGCGATCGACATCTGCCGAAAGGACCTCGGTCTGGACGACCCGCTGTACAAGCAGTTCATCGACTTCGTCGGCGGCTACTTCACCGGGGACCTCGGGAAATCGATGTGGACCGGCCAGCCGGTCACCCACGAAATCCAGGTGCGCTTCAAGCTCTCGTTGCAGCTCGCGATCATGTCGACCCTGGTCGCGGTGATCATCGCGCTGCCGCTCGGCATCATCTCGGCCGTCAAGCAGAACACCTGGATCGACTACGTGGTGCGCGCGTTCAGCATCGCGGGCATCGGCATCCCCTCGTTCTGGCTCGGCATCATGATCATCCTGGGGCTGCTGATCATCACCCAGGCGGTGTTCGGGGCGGGCTGGATGCCGCCCATCAACTACGTCTCCCCGTTCGAGGACCCGCTCGGCAATCTCGCCCAGCTCATCTGGCCCGCGCTCGCGACCGGCTACCGGTACTCCGCCGTCGCGACCCGCATGACCCGCTCGGCGATGCTGGAGGTGCTGCGCGAGGACTACGTGCGGACCGCCCGCGCCAAGGGTCTCATCGAGCGGGTGGTCATCAACCGGCATGCCCTGAAGAACGCCCTGCTGCCGGTGGTGACGATCATCGCCATCGAGTTCGCCTTCCTGATGGGTGGGCTCGTGGTCACCGAGCAGGTCTTCAACCTGAACGGCCTCGGCAAGCTGTTCGTGGATGCGGTGGGCAACCAGGACTTCGCGCTGACCCAGCACCTCGTCATGCTGGTGGTCCTGATTTTCGTGATGACGAACCTGGTGGTGGACATCTTCTACGCGTGGCTGGACCCGCGCATCCGCTACAGCTAGGCCGGGAAGAGAGGGAACCGCCATGGCGACACCGCAAGCCTTCATCGACACCAGCGAGTTCGACGAGATGAAGAAGCCGCTGGGCGAACGCCTCTGGATCCTGTGCCGGAAGCAGCCGCTCGGGACCGCGGGGGCGCTGGTGGTCATCGTCATGGCCTTCGCCGCGATCTTCGCGGACTTCCTCACCCCGTACGACCCCGTGGTCAATTCGCTGGAGAACATGCTCACTCCCCCGAACGCGGACTACGTCATGGGTACCGACGAGTTTGGCCGCGACATCCTGACCCGGTGCCTGTTCGGCGCACGCACCGCGCTGTTCATCGGGCTCGTCGCCGCGTTCCTCGGAGCGACCATCGGGCTGGTGCTCGGGGTATCGAGCGCTTACTTCGGTGGGTTGTTCGATCTCGTCGTCCAGCGCATTGTGGACGTGTTCCTCGCCTTCCCGCTCATCATCATGGCACTTGCGGTGGTCGCGACGCTGGGGCCGGGGGTGGAGAACGTGATCATCGCCATCGTCGTGCCCTTCATTCCCCAATGCGCGCGCGTGGTCCGATCCAGTGCGCTTTCGATCCGCGAGATCCCCTACGTGGACGCGGCGCGCGCGATGGGCTTCAGCCACGCACGGATCATCCTGCGCCACATGGCGCCCAACGTGATGGCGCCGTTCCTGATCATGCTGACGTACTTCGTCGGCCAGGCCATCCTGCTGGAGGCGGTGCTCTCCTACCTCGGCATGGGTGTGCAGGACCCGACGCCCGCGTGGGGGCTGATGCTCAAGGGCGGGGCGGAGGAGTTCCTGGAGAGCGCGCCGTGGCTCTCGATCTTCCCGGGGCTCGCCATCACCCTCGCGGTGTTCGGGTTCAACCTCTTCGGCGACGCCCTGCGGGACCTGCTCGATCCGAAGCTGCGTTCGCGCTGACGCGGGATCGGTCGCGAAGCCAGGTCGGTGCCCGTGGACGGGATGCGTGTTGCGGATCGACGCGTTGTCGACGCAGCGAGACGATTGATGTCGCTGTCGCGAGGCTTGCCGTTCCTTGCTGAACCTTTCCACTCGTCGGAGTACTCACGGCGTACCCGTCTTCGGCCGGCCGCGGTTCGGAGGAAACCGAGATGGCAGTAGATTCAATGGAGATCAGGGCGCTCGTTTTCGATGTCTTCGGCACTGTCGTCGACTGGCGTTCGAGCATCACGCGCGAGGGCCGCGCGGTTGGCGAGCGCCTGGGTATCGAGGCCGACTGGGAGGCGTTTGCGGACGCGTGGCGCGGGATGTACCAACCCGCGATGGAACGGGTAAGAAACGGCGAGCGCGAGTGGGTGCGGCTCGACGACCTGCACCGCGAGAGCCTGTGCGACCTGATCGAGTCGTTCGGCATCCGGGGGCTCGACGAGGCGGGAATCGACGACTTCAACCGTGCCTGGCATCGCCTCGATCCCTGGCCTGACGCGGTGGAAGGCCTTACCGCCCTGCACCGGCGGTTCATCGTCGGCACCTGCTCGAACGGCAACGTCGCGATGATGGTGAACATGGCCAAGCGCGCGGGTCTTCCGTGGGACGCGATCCTCGGCGCCGAGCCCTGCCGGGCGTACAAGCCGTTGCCGCAAGCCTATCTCGGCACCTGTGCGTACCTCGATCTCCCACCCGAACGCGTGGTCATGGTCGCGGCGCACAACGACGACCTCGTGCACGCCGCCTCACACGGAATGCGTACCGCCTTCGTCGCCCGGCCCACCGAGTACGGACCACACCAGGAGCGAGACTTCGAGGCCGAGCACGACTTCGACTTCATCGCCGACGACTTCGTCGACCTGGCCGCGAAGCTGGGCGCCGCCTGACGACAGCAGGCAACATGCCCGTCCCGTATCGCTCAGGAGGCGGTGTATTCGGTCTCCTCCTCGCGCACCCGCACGCTCGCGCGCTGCCGGCGGCGCACGACGTGGGCCACCACATCCGCACGCTCGCGAAGGGTCAGGCTGACCCGGACCCCTTCCACCGCCTCGCAGATGTCATCCGGCGTGAGTCCTTCGAGCACTTCCGAGACATCGAGCCGGTGGGGCGCTTCCCCGGGGCGTAGCGCGAGGAACTCGGCCCGCAGCTCCCACGAGTCCTTGTGGCCGTGCAGTCGCCAGATCTCCCGCACCCCTATCTCCGCGTAGCGCTCGGCCTTCCCCTCGTCGGCGTTCGTGATCTCGACCTCGACCACATGTTCCCGGACGGCCACATCACGATCTCGCTGCGGTACGCTTGCTTTCGTGCAACGGAGCATGACCCGCGTCCAGCCTCTCGCGACGTGGGGAGCGGGTGCGGCAACCATTGGGCGCGAAACGCGACGGGCCGGGCGGCGAACCGACGGCCGCTGCAAGACGCCCCCCCTTCCGATAACATCCCGCCACGCCCCATGAGGATCCCCGTCATGACCGGAATCACCCGCCGCCTCGCGGAATTCGTCGCGGGAATCGAGTTTGCGTCCCTCGAGCCCGAGGTCGTCGAGCGCACCCGGATGCTGCTCCTGGACCAGGTCGGCATCTCCATCCGTGGGCGTAACGACGCAGGGCTGAGTGAATCGATGTCGGCGGCGCTGCAGCATCTCGGACTCGGTTCCGGCAACGCGAGCGTCATCGGCGACGGCGCCGCGTACTCGCCTCCCGCCGCCGCGCTGTTCAACGGCAATCTCGGCCACTCCCTCGACTTCGACGACACCCACGCGAGCGGTTCCATCCACCCGAGCGCGCCGATCGTTCCCGCCGCGCTGGCTGCCGCGGAGATGGTCGGAGCCAACGGCCGCACCGTCGTCGCCGCGGTCGTCGCCGGGTACGAAGTGCAGATTCGCCTGAGCCTTGCACTTGGCCCATCCGACCACTACCAACAGGGATTCCACCCCACGCCGACCTGTGGAGTGTTCGGCGCAGCGTCGGCGGCGGGCCGGATCCTCGGGCTGGATGCGTCGCAGATGGAGGACGCGTTCGGACTGTGCGGCAGCCTCGCCGCCGGCTCGATGCAGTTCCTCGTCGACGGTGCCTGGAACAAGCCGTTCCATACCGGCTATGCCGCGATGAACGGGCTCATCGCGGCCTGCATGGCGCGCGAAGGATTCCGCGGGGCGCGCGAAGCGATCGAGGGGCGGGCCGGATTCCTCCACGCCTACTCGCCGAACTCGAATCCGAGCCTTGCCGACGCGGACCTGGGCGAACGGTGGGAGACGCTGCGCATCGCGATCAAGCCGTATCCGTCCTGCCGGTACAGTCACGCGCCGCTCGACGCACTGATTGCACTCTGTGGGGAGCACGACATCGACTGGCGCGACGTCGAGTCGGTGGAGGTCGGGATCTCGCGCACCGGCTGGGACATCATCGGGGACCCCGAGGAAGAGAAGCAGCGGCCGGCGTCCTACGTCGACGGACAATTCTCCATGCCGTTCTGCGCCGCGGTGGCGCTGCGCGACGGGACCATCACATGGGACTCCTACGATGAACATGTCGGCAACCGGGACACCCTCGAGCTCTGCCGGCGCATCCGGACCGTCGTCGATGGGCAGGCCGAGGCGGATTTCCCGGAACAGATGTCCGGGCGAGCCAGGATCACGACCGCGCACGGGACGTTCGAGAGGTACGTGCGGGCACCCAGAGGCGAGCCCGAGAACTTTCTCACCCGAGAGGAGCTCAAGGCGAAGTTCGACGCGCTCGCCGCTCCCTGGCTGGGCGCCAACCGGCGCGACGCCCTGGCCGGGGCATTGTTCGCCATCGACGAGGCCGACGACGTCGCGGAGATTCTTCGCATGACCCGTCCGGTCGAGCCCGAATCGGCGGCCGCCGCCGGCGACGACTGAGAAGGAGCAGCAGCATGTCCGTAGTGCGCAGGAAAGTGGGCGAGCACCGGTACCGCGAGTCGTTCGGCCGGTATTTCGAGGACTTCGAGGTCGGCGACGTCTACGAGCACCGCCCGGGACGCACCATCAGCGAGAGCGACAACACCTGGTTCACCCTGCTCACGATGAACCAGCATCCGTTGCACTTCGACAAGGAGTACGCCGCGAAGAGCGAGTTCGGGCGACCGCTGGTCAACTCCTGCCTGACGCTCTCGATGGTGGCGGGCATGAGCGTGAGCGATCTCTCCCAGAAGACCATCGCGAACCTCGGCTGGGACAAGATCAAGCTCTCCGCCCCCGTCTTCGTGGGCGACACGATTTACGCGGAGAGCGAGATTCTCGCCAAACGGGAGTCGAACTCACGTCCCACCCAGGGCATCGTGACCGCGCGCACCATCGGCAAGAAGGCGGATGGCACCGAGTTCATCTCCTACGAGCGGACGTTCCTGATTCCCAAGACCGGGCATGCCGTGGACGACGCCGCCGGATACTGAGGCGCGGACCGGGGGGCGTAACCGCATTCCGTCACCGATGCCTCGCGACGACCATTTGTGATTGTCGAACGAGTTTGCGAAAGGAATTGGTCCGAAGTTGCATGGACTCCCGGTTCCGCGAAGGCGGCAATGACGCAGTCGACATGGTTGCGGTCTTCGCTGCCGCCGCCGTTCGGGTGAAGACGGGAATCCATGCGGCTCCTTGACCGGGCATGAATGCCGCTACGCCCCCGAGGCGTCCAGAACTTCCGGAGACGACGATGGCGACGCCCGAACCATCAATCCCGAACTACGACGAATCGCTGATCCTCGACTCCGTGGATCGCTTCCTCGAGCGCGACGTGAGACCCCATGTGCGCGAGCTCGAAGAGAACGACGTCTGGCCGGAAGAGATTGTCGAGAAAATGAAGGAGCTCGGGCTCTTCGGCGCGACCATCGGCGAGGAGTACGGTGGCCTCGGCCTGTCCGCATCGCTCTACTCCCGAATCGTCGAACGCGTCTCCGCGGTCTGGATGTCGGTGTCAGGGATCTTCAACTCGCACCTCATCATGGCCGCCTCCATCGAACGTTTCGGTACGGAGGCCCAGAAGCGGCACTACCTGCCGCGATGCGCGAGCGGGGAGCTGCGCGGCGCGGTTGCGCTGACCGAGCCCGACTGCGGGACCGACCTCCAGGGAATTCGCACCCGGGCCGACCTGCGCGACGGCCGCTACGTGGTGAACGGCGCCAAGATGTGGATCAGCAACAGCGTCCACGGGAACATCCTCGCCGCGCTCGTCAAGACCGACCCGGCGGCAAAGCCCCCGCACAAGGGAATGAGCCTGCTCATCGTCGAGAAGGGATTTCGGGGCTTCGACGTCGCCCGCAAGCTGAAGAAGATCGGCTACAAGGGCATCGACACCGGCGAGCTCGTCTTCAGCGACTGCGAGGTTCCGGAAGAAAACCTGGTCGGGGGCATGGAAGGCCGGGGGCTTCAGCAGATTCTGGGCGGTCTCGAGCTCGGCCGGATCAACGTCGCGGCACGCGGGTGCGGCATCGCCCGGGCCTGCCTCGAAGAGAGCGTCGCCTACGCACAGGTGCGCAAGACCTTCGGCAAACCCATCTGCGAGCACCAGTCCATCCAGATCAAGCTCGCGGAGATGGCGACCCGGCTCGAGGCGTCCCGCCTCCTCACCGAATCGGCCGCACGCGCCTACGACACCGGCCGGCGCTGCGACATGGAGGCGGGGATGGCAAAGCTCTTCGCCACCGAGACCGCGATGTTCAACGCCACGGAGGCGATGCGCATCCACGGGGCCTACGGCTACTCCAAGGAGTTCAACATCGAGCGCTACTACCGCGACGCGCCGCTGCTCGCAATCGGCGAAGGCACCAACGAGCTGCAGCGCATCATCATCTCGAAGCAGCTCGTGAAGCGGAATCCCGCGTAGGAGCTCGGGGTGCTGCCGCCGCGCAACCGCCTCGGAAACCGATGACCCACCCACTCGAAGGCGTGCGCGTCCTCACCGTCGAGCAGTACGGTGCAGGCCCTTTCGGCACCATGTTCCTCGCCGATCAGGGTGCGGAGGTCATCAAGATCGAGCCGCCGGAAGGCGGCGACTTCTCCCGCGACGTCGGGCCGTTCTACTTCGCCGAGCACGACAGCGTGTTCTTCCACGCGTTCAACCGCAACAAGAAGAGCATGACCCTCGACCTCCGGCAGAAGGCGGGCAAGGCGATCTTCCATGCCCTGGTCGGTACGGCGGATGCGGTGGCGTCGAACCTGCGCGGTGACGTGCCGGAGAAGCTGGGCCTCACCTACGCCCACCTTCACTCGCACAACCCGCGTATCGTCTGCGCGCACCTCAGCGCCTACGGCCGGACCGGACCGAGGGCGAACTGGCCCGGCTTCGACTACCTGATGCAGGCGGAGGCCGGGTGGTTCTCGCTGACCGGAGAGCCGGGCGGGCCGCCGACCCGTTTCGGGTTGTCCGTGGTCGACCTGATGACCGGCCTCGGACTGGGCTACGCGGTGCTTGCCGGCATCGTCAGCGCCCGCGCGAGCGGAGAGGGCCGCGACCTCGACGTGAGCCTCTTCGACATGGCACTGCACAACCTGTGCTATCCCGCCGCGTGGTACCTGAACGAGGGCCACGTCGTCGAACGCCTTCCCCGGTCCGCCCACCCGTCGCTCACGCCGTGCCAGCTCTACCGCACCGCCGACGGCTGGATCTACATCATGTGCAACAAGGAGAAGTTCTGGCCGGCGCTGTGCGGGAAGCTCGAACGGCCGGAATGGATCTCCGACCCGCGCTTCGTCACCTTCAGGCAACGTCTCGAGAACCGGGACACCGTCACCGAAATCCTCGACGAAGCCCTTTCGTCGCGCACCACGGCCGAGTGGCTCGACCACTTCGCAGGCGTGGTGCCGGCCGCGCCCATCAACGGTGTCGCTGACGCGCTCGACAATCCATTCGTCGCCGAGCGTGCCGGCATCCAGCAGCTCGACCATCCGGTGCGGGGTGACATTCGCCTCGTGGCGCCGCCGGTGAGAACCGGTGAGCCCGCGCCGAACCGGGCGGCGCCGGCGCTTGGCGAGCACACCGACGCGCTGCTTGCGGAGATAGGCTACGACGCCGAGGCGATTCGGCGGCTGCGCGCCACGCGGGCGGTCTGAACCGCCACCGCCGGTCGGTTTGCGACCTGGCGTTCCGGGGAGAGCGGCGGCGAGCGGATTGGACCCTCGCCGGCCCCGAATACGGATTCAACCGTCCGTCGCCTCAGATTGGCAGTACCCTGCACCAGCCGTGCGGGTCTTGCTGTTCGCCGAGCTGGATGCCGGTGATCTGGTCGTAGAGCCACTGCGTCACCGGACCGGACGCGTTGGCGTTGACGCGAATCTCCTCGCCCTTGTAGGCCATGGTGCCGACCGGGGAGATCACCGCCGCGGTCCCCGCCCCGAACGCTTCCTCCAGCGCTCCGTTTCTCGACGCATCCACAATCTCGTCGATCCTGATACGTCGTTCGACGACCTCGTGGCCGTTTTCGCGCAGTAGCGTGATCACGGCATCGCGGGTGATCCCCGGGAGGATGGAGCCGCGCAGTTCGGGAGTGACGATGTGGCCGTTGACGCGAAAGAAGATGTTCATCGCGCCAACCTCTTCCACGTACCGGTGCTCGATGCCGTCGAGCCACAGCACCTGCATGTAGCCCTCCCGGCGCGCGAGCTCGGCCGGATACAGGCTGCCGGCGTAGTTCCCGCCGGTCTTGGCTGCGCCGGTGCCGCCCGGGGCGGCTCGGGTGTAGGTGTCCTCCACCTTCAACGTCACCGCCGGCATGCTCTCGTCGAAATACGAACGCACCGGAGAAGTCATCACCAGCATCCGGAAGGAGCGCGACGGGCGGACCTCGAGGTGCGACTCGTTGCTGAAGATGATGGGACGAATGTAGAGCGACTCGCCGCGCCGCGCCGGAATCCAGGCCTGATCGACGCTGACGAGCCGCTCGATACCCGCCAGGAACATCTCTGGGTCGACCTGGGGCACGCACAGGCGGTCGCAGGATGCCGCGAGCCGGCGCGCGTTCATGTCCGGGCGAAAGATGCGCACTCGGCCGTCGCCGCCTCGAAACGCCTTCATGCCCTCGAATACCGACTGACCGTAGTGCAGCGCTGCGTTGCACGGCTCCATCGTGATGGGTCCGTAGGGGATGATGCGTGGCCGGTGCCACTCGGCGTCCTCCCACTCCATGCTGAACATGTGGTCGCAGAAGACGTTGCCAAAGCCGAGGTTGTCGAAGTCGACGGCCTCTCGCCGGCTTCTCGGGACGAGTTCGAGTTCGATGTCGGAGAGCATCTTGGTGTCGGGTCGGTTTCGTGAAAGGAGAGAGCGCCGCGTTCCGTTTCGCGAGCCGGAGCTGGCCGGGAATGCCGAGAGGTTAGGCGAATCGGACAGCGCTCACAACGTCACCGAGAGTCGTCGGTTTCGGCGCTTGGACCGGCATTGAGAGGAGAGGGCGATCGCTTCGGCAGCGGCCGGTGGCTCGCCTGCCGGTCGCTGGTCTCATCGATGCATCATGAAGGTGAGGACGGAAACGCTTGATCGAATTGCGCGATTGGTTGATGCGCTCATGCGGCGCATTGTCCGGCACCTCAGCGCAGCTCGGGTCGGCAGAAGGCGTACACCGACAACGGACACACGCAACCGGCAATGCTCGATGTCGGATTGCGCCGCGCTCATTCGCCCATGAAGGCTGAGGAAGGCCTGCGAGGAACGCCACCAGCGCCAACCGGACGCCAGCGCGTTTCAGCGCCGGCTGGCGCGCTTTCCGCGAAGCGCCGCGTCGAATGCCGGACGCGCCCACTCCGCAAGAGTACCCGGGTCCTCCAGCGCTTCTCCGGGAGCGAGGTAGTAGGACAGCGAGACTCGCTTCCCCTTTCGCGTGTATTCGAATCGGGGCAGTCCACTCGATTCGAACGAGCCACGGTTGTGTTCGTCCGCCTTGAGGTAAAGGGCATCGTCCACGACAAGCCCGAACATCAGGCCGTCGCGAAAGATGCCGCAGCCGCCGAACATTCGTCGGACCGTCACCGGACCGAATGCCTCGAACTGCTCTGCAAGGTGTTCGAGGAATTCGCTCATGCGCCATGCAATCCGAATCGAATCCGTGCACCGACGAATCGCAGGCCCGCGGTCAAGAGGGTGCTGGAGGACCGCACGGCGGTGCAGTCACGTCGAGCCGGCTCGCCGTCGGTGGCAGCACCGGTCTCCACGACTTCGAGTCAGCTTCCGGTAAACCGGGGCGCGCGCTTTTCCATGAACGCCGCCCGCCCTTCCTTGTAGTCCCGGCTTGCGAAGCAGGCGTCCACCACGCGGTCGCAGAGATCGGTGTCCCGCGCCTCGGGATCCTTGAGCAGCTCGGCCACCACCGTCTTGCAAGCCTGAACCGTCAGCGGTGCGTTGGCTGCAATCGTCTGCGCATAGTCGTTGACGAATGCTTCGATCTCGCCGCGCGGCATGACCTGGTTCACCAGCCCCATCCGCTGCGCTTCGGATGCGGTGAACCGCCGGGCCGTGAACAGGATCTCCTTCGCATTGGTAGGACCAACGAGGTCGACGAGCGGGCGCAGGCTCTTGTGAGAATAGCCAAGGCCGAGCTTGGCAGCCGGGATTCCGAATCTGGAATCATCGGAGACGATGCGCAGATCCGCGCACAGCGCAACCGCGAGTCCGCCCCCGACGCAGTAGCCTTCGATGCGCGCGATGACGGGCTTCGGGAAGCTCGTGATCGCGTCGTACGCGGCGCGTCCCGCCGCCTCGTAGACTTCGATCTGGGCCTCGGTATTGCGCTTTTCGGAGAATTCGGAAATGTCCGCACCGGCCGAGAAGGCACGTCCGCCCTCTCCCGACATCACCACGACGCGAACCTCGTCGTCGTCTTGGAACGCCTTCATGGTGTCGGCGATCGCCACCCACATCGAATAGGAGATGGCGTTGTGCTTCTCCGGCTGATTGAGGCGGAGATATCCGACGCCGGCAGACTTTGCGGCGATGATCTTGTCGGTGGAGACGGGCAGCGCCGTCGCGGGGGCATTCATATGACGTTCCTCGTTCGCATGTCTGCAATCTCGTCCGCGCTGAAACCGAACTCATCGAGAATCTGATCCGTGTGCTCGCCACGTTCCGCGGTAGGGCGGTAGGGCATCGGCGGCACGCCCTCGATGTTCACCGCGTTGCGCACGACATTGACCTCGCCGAGCGACGGGTGGCAGGTGGGGCGCTTCATCGCCAGGTGCTCGACCTGCGGGTCCGCCCACATCTCGTTCATCCGGTAGATCGGCCCGCAGGGGACGCCGGCGTCGTTGAGCGCGTCGATCCAGTCGGCGCTCGCGCGCTTGCGGGTGTGGGCCTCGATGCGCTCGTTGAGGTCCTCGCGGTTGTCCGAACGGGCCTTGCCGGTCGCGAAGCGAGGATCGTCGCGCATGTCCGCATCACCGAGAACTGCGCACAGGCGCTGCCACATCACGGCGCCGCTCGACGCGATGTTGATGTAGCCGTCCGCGGTCTCGAACACTCCGGTCGGGATGCTCGTGGGGTGGTTGTTCCCGGCCTGGGGCGGCACCTCGCCGGCTACCGTCCAGCGCGCCGCCTGGAAATCGAGCATGGCGATCTGCGCTTCCAGCAGCGAGGAGTGCACCCAGCGGCCCTCTCCGGTCTCCTCGCGCTCGAGCAGGGCGATGAAGATGCCGATGGATGCGTAGAGCCCTCCTGCCAGGTCCGCGATTGGCACCCCGACCCGCACCGGTCCCTGGCCGGGAAGGCCGGTGATCCACATCAGCCCGCCCATCCCCTGCGCGATCTGATCGAATCCGGGACGCATGCGGTACGGACCCTCCTGACCGAATCCGGAGACGCTCGCGTAGACGATTCGCGGGTTCACGGCCCGGCACGCGGGGTAGTCGATTCCGAGACGCGACTTCACGTCCGGACGGTAATTCTCCACCACCACGTCGGCCTGCTCGACGAGACGCATGAATGCCGCACGTCCGTCGGGGTCCTTGAGGTTCAGGGTCATCGAGCGCTTGTTGCGGTGCAGGTTCTGGAAGTCCGGGCCGTGTCGTGCGCCGCCCATGCCGCTGGCCTTGTCGACCGCCTCCGGTGCTTCGATCTTGATGACGTTGGCGCCCCAGTCCGCGAGCTGGCGCACGGCGGTCGGTCCGGCACGCACGCGGGTGAGATCGAGCACCGTGAAACGTGCGAGGGGCATGGTTGTTCGCGTCATGGCTCTGCCATCGGTTCATGTCGGCCGAGGAGCGAGCCCGACGAGTCGCCGAGCCCGGCGCGATTATTGCCCGGCCGGTGGCTCCTGTCACACCGGTACGTCGTTGCGGTGCCGTTCTCGTCCACGAACGATTGCGCGACTGTTGCGAGCAGAAGTCCTACATGAGCCGGGACCGAGTTCCGGTTCCCGATTCTCCGAACGGACGGATGATCGGTGCACGGACCGGCTGTAGACTCATGGAGCAAGGGCCATGCCTCACGCGATCGATACTCTGAGAATCACAAGGAAGCTCGAATCGGCCGGTGTCGATCGCCACCAGGCCGACGCCCACGCCGAAACGCTCAACGAGGTAGTCGTGACCGAGTATTCCGAGTTGGCGACCAAGACCGACCTCGAGCGACTTCCGACGAGGGATGATCTGAAGCATTTCGCTACCAAGGCGGATCTGGAACGCTTCGCCACCAAGGCTGACCTGGAGCGCTTCGCCACCAAGGCGGACTTGGAACGCTTCGCCACCAAGGCGGAGCTGGAACAGTTCGCCACCAAGGCGGATCTGGAACGCTTCGCCACCAAGGCGGAGCTGAAACAGTTCGCCACCAAGGCTGACTTGGAACGCTTCGCCACCAAGGCGGATCTGGAGCGCTTCGCCACCAAGGCGGATCTGGAACGTTTCGCTACCAAGGCGGACCTGGAACGGTATCCGACGAAGGAGTATCTGCACGAAGTTCTCAAGGACTTCGCCACGAAAGAGGACCTCAAGCAATTCGCCACCAGGGCGGATCTGGCCGATCTCGAAAAGAGAATGTTCCGGCTCTGGGCCGGCTCGACGGTCACCCTGGCCATGCTCATCATCAGCATGCCATTCGTGGCAGGCTGATCCTCGAACGCGGGTCGCTGCACCTCCCCTGCGACGCCACCCTCCGGCTTACGCCCGCCGGACTGCGCGGCCCGACACCAGCCAGAATCGCCAGCCCAGAAGCAGGGCGGCGATCGTCGCGCCGATCACGACGGCGACCATCAGGCCCGCCGCGCCCCGACCCTGCAGCACCGCCAGCCAGTAGCCGAGCGGCACCATGACGACCCAGAACGAGAAGACGTAGAGAGCGGTCGCGGGCCAGACGTCGGAGGCGCCCCGAAGCGCACCCATGAGCACGGCATGCATCCCGTCCGGGACCGCTACGAAGGCGCCGATGACGATGGTCGATCCGGCAATCGCGAGCACCGCCGTATCGGCCGTGTACAACGTCGCGAGCCAATCCGGCACGAGGCCGAACACCACCGCGGCCACGGCCAGATAGAGCGCCGCCACGCCGCCCGCCACGCATCCGGACCAGCGTACGCCCGAGGGATCACCTCGGCCCACCGCGTTTCCCACTCGCACGCTGGCCGCGGTCGAGAGTCCGATGGCGCCCATGAACACGAGCGCGAGCAGATTCGTCGCAATGGAATAGCCGCCGACCTCGGCCGCGCCGAGCAGGCCGGCGAACAGCGTCATCACCGCGAAAGCGCTTGCTTCCAGACCGTGCGCAATGCCCATCGGCAGTCCGATGCGCCGCATCCTCGGGCCGAGCCGCTGGGACGGGTCGGCCGCCGCACCGATGCCGAATCGACGCCGGTTGACGAATCGGAGCACGTACAGGGCCGCGGCGGCGAACATGCACCAGCGCACGATGCTCGACGCGAGTGCGGCGCCCTCCGCGCCAAGGGCAGGAAATCCCCAGTGGCCGAAGATCAGCAGCCAGTTCAAGCCCACGTTCACAACGTTCGCCACGATGATGATCACCATCCCCGGGACCGGTCGGCCGATGCCTTCGAGGAAGAAGCTCGTCGCCACGTAGAGCAGTACCCCGGGGAGTCCGTAGCCGAGTGCCGCCAGCACCCGGCCGCCCCCGGCCGCGATGTCCTCGGGCTGTCCCATCGCGAGCAGGAACCACTCACCGAACGCACATGCGGTCGCCATCACCGCACCCACGACGGCCGCGTGTACAAGGGCGGTGCGCCAGATCGCCCCGCACTGATCCGATCGTCCGGCCCCCACCGCCTGAGCCACCATCACGATGGTGCCCATCAACAGTCCGATTCCCACGAGCAGCAACGGGATCTGCGGTGCGATGGCGATCCCGTACCAGGCGAGGTCCTCCCCCGAGGCATGGCCGCTCATCGCGGTGTCCATGGTGATGATCGTCAGCACCCCGAGACGGGCGAGCATGACGGGAACGGCGAGACGCATGGTCTCGCGCAGGTGTGTGCGCAACGTGTGCCCGCGGTTCGTGGCGGGGTTGCGCATCGAGAACGGGCTCGGAGCTTGAATGCCGATGCCGGGAGGGTCGTCGTCGGGTGCGGCTAGGCGCCGGGGGGATCCGGCGATTCCGCGTCCCGTACGCCCACCGCATGTGCCCCGGAGAATCTGCCGGCGATTCGTCCGAATACTGCACCCGACATCAGCCCCGTGCCTCCGGGGTAGTTGAAGTAGAACAGCCCGCCGACAAGCTCTCCCGCCCCGTACAGCCCGGGAATCGGCTGCTCTGCGGTATCGAGGACGCGCCCGTCGGTGTCGATCCTGAGCCCGCCGAACGTGAAGGTGATGCCGCACGTCGTCGCGTACGCTTCGAACGGTGGTGTATCGAGCGTCTGTGCCCAGTTGGACTTCGGAATCGCGAGCCCTTCGGTGCGCCGCCCGTCCTTGACCGTCGGATCGAACGCGATATCGGCACGCACCGCGGCGTTGTACGCCTTGACCGTGCGCAGAAAACCGGCCGGATCGACATCCTCGAGCTTCTCTGCAAGCTCCTCCAGCGTATCGGCGGTCGCCTTCGTGACCTCGCGGATCCGATACTCGTCCCTCAGCAGGTGCGTCGCCTTCGCGTCGAACACCTGCCACGCGAACTGCCCCGGCTGCTCGAGTACCCTTCGGCCGTATTCCGCGTAGGTGTAGTTTCGGAAATCCGCCCCCTCGTCGACGAACCGTTCTCCCTGCGCGTTCACCATGATTCCGAACGGGTAGCTGTGCTTCTGGAAGTTGTCGCCGACGGAAAGATCGCCGAACGCCGGGGCGTTTCGATCCCAGCCCACCGAGTGGCATCCCGACCAGTTCCCGTACGACATCGCCCCGGCTTCGAGCGCCATGCGAATTCCATCGCCCGCGTTGAATCGGGTTCCTCGGACCCGCGCCAGATCCCAGCCCGGGCCCAGGTACCGGGTGCGCCATTCCGCGTTCGATTCGAAGCCGCCGCACGCGAGCACGACAGCGTGTGCGCGCACTCGGAACGGACCGCTTGCGCCGCGTACGACCACGCCCCGTACTGCGCCGTCCTCCTCGATGAGAGACACCGCGCGCGACTCGTAGAGAATCTCGATGCCTTCGCGTTCGCAACGCTTCTTGAAGTTTTCCACCAGTCCGGGACCGCCGCCCCACGTTTCCACCGCCAGGCCGCCCCAGAATCGGAAGCGCCCGTCGATCCGGAACGCCTGGCGGCCATACGATGGCTGGAAGCGCACCCCCTTGCTTCGCATCCACACCATGGTGTCGAGGCTGTTCTCTACGAGTGTCTCGACCATGTCCGGATCGCAGCGGAACCGGGTCACACGCGCCATGTCGTCGTAGTACTGCTCGCGCGTGTACTGCCCGAAGTCGGTGTTGTCGATTTCCGCAGCCGAGAGGTCCATCACCTTGACAAGATCCTCGACTCCGTTGAACACCACTCGCATGGCGCCCGCCGTGTAGCGGCTGTTCCCCCCGCTTTCGGCTTCGGGTGCGGCCTCGATCATCAGCACCTTCGCGCCCTGTTCGCGTGCGGAGAGAGCGGCGCACATTGCCGCGTTTCCGGCCCCCACCACGACCACGTCGCTCTCGAGGTCCTTCATTTGATGTTCTCCAGGTGTCGGGTCGCCAAGGGTCCGGCGCACGCCTCACCGGCCTGAGCAGGCGGTTCGCGAGTCGGTGAGCCACGCGAGCGGACAGGGATCATGCCGGTGTCGCGCCGCAGGTGGTATCCGTGATTCAACGCTTTCGATTTCGGCGTGCGAGCTGACGCTCGCGGTATGCGACGTAGAGCCCGCCCGAGAAGATCACCAGCGCCCCCAGGAGCGTCCAGGTATCGAGCAGCTCGCCGAACAGCAGCCACGCAAAGAACGCGCCCCAGACGAGCTTGGTGAAATCGAACGGCAGCACCACCATGGTATCCGCGAGCCGCAACGATTGGGTCATGCACATCTGGGCGAGCGTGCCGGCGATGCCGATGGCGCCGAGCAGGGCAAGCTCCGGACCGCTCGGCCATGTCCACACGAAGAGCGCCGAGACCAGCGTCATCGGACTCATCAGCAGAACCATGTACGCGGTGATGGTGACCGAGGAATCCGTGCGCGCCAGGGACTTGATGAGAATGAGGACGTAGCCCCACACCGCGGCCGATGCGAGCACGAGGGCAGGTCCGAACTCGAATGGCTGTATGCCGGGGCGGATGATGAGCAGGGTGCCGGCGAATCCGATCACGATGGCGGTGAGCCTGCGGGCGCGGATTCGCTCACCGAGGATCAGGACAGCGAGTACGGAGGCGAACAGCGGCGACGTGAACGCGAGCGCCTGCACGAGCACCACCGGAGTAATGCTGAGCGCGTAGAAGAACGCGAGCATCGCGACCACATTGAGCGCCGCCCGCGCAAGGTGCAGTCCGAAGCGACGCGTTCGAAGCGGGCGCAGTCCATGGGAGGCGAAGCTCGGCACGAGCACCACGAGCCCGAAGAGGTTTCGGAAGAACGCCGCCTCGAACGGATGGACCGACTGCGTGACATGACGTACCCCGACGTGCATCGCCCCGAAGAACACGCACGCGAGCACCATGAAGCCGATGCCCCGGAGCGCGCCCGCCGCCGGCCGTTTGCCGATCGCCCCGTGGCCGGCACTCACGTTCGAAATGACGCAGCCAACGGCAACGCGAGACTCGCCGTGAGGGCGCGGCCGGTAGCGACGCCGAAGGTCGGCCCTGCCTGCGCGGCGCTGACTGGGAAGCGCGCAATCAAGCGCCGCGCTTATCTATGGCTCGAGCGATCTGCAAGGTGCGCCGCGCCTTTTCCACTATCGGATAGTCGATGAAGTATCCGTCGACCTGAATGGATGCCAGTCCGCGGGTCTCGGCCTCCTCGAATGCCGCGACGTGGCGTTCGGCTCTCGCGATTTCGTCGCCGGTCGGGGTGAACGCCTCATTGACCGGGTCGAGCTGATTCGGGTGAATGCAGAGCTTGCCCTGAAAGCCCAGGTCGCGGGCCAGTTCCGTCGAGCGGCGCAGCGCCTCGGGCTTGTCGAGGTGAATGAACACCGTGTCGACCGGCGGTTCGAGCCCGGCAGCACGCGATTCCACGGCGATTGCGGTGCGGATGTGATCGAGTTCGCGCTCCTCGAGAGTCCACCGCATCCCCACGTCGAGGGTGTAGTCGCCCGCCCCGAACGATAGCCTCCGAGTCCGCGTTCCCGAACCGGCGATATCCCGCAGTGCGGCCAGACCGCGGCCTGTTTCAATGATCGGCATGAGATCGATACTGCCCTCGGCAAGCCCGCGAGCTCGCTCGAGTGCCGCGATGGCCCAGTCCACGGCCACGACCTGGGCGGGAGATTCGACCTTGGGCAGCACGATGCCGTCCACGCCCGGGGCCACCACCGCCTGCAGGTCGTCGAAGCAGAACGGTGTGTCGAAGGCATTGATCCGCACATAGCCGAGTGCCGGGTGCGCCGACTGAAACGCTGCGACCACCTTCTCTCGCGTGGCCGCCTTCTCTGCGACCGCGACCGCATCTTCCAGGTCGAGTATCACCACGTCCGCGTCGAGGGTAAGCGCCTTTTCGACGCGCCGGACATGGTTGCCCGGGGCGAACAACAACGATCTGAAGACGAGCATGGCGACTCCTTATGAGTAGTGCGTGCGGCGGTGGGACCGGAGGCGATGCAGAACCGGCGGGGATCCGTCCACCGAGCCGAAGCGTGGCAGGTCCCGATGCCGTTGCCGCCGAAAACGTGAACCACGAAATCCCGGGCCGACATCAACAGGCATGAGCAGCAGGCGACGCCGGCAACACACGCGGCATCGGCGCAGAGTCCAGCCGCAATATGTCATCGATTCACGGCTGCGGACACGGATTGACGAGAAGCGCGGATCAGTGACTCTCGCGGGGTACCTCCGCGCCGCTGCCGCCGGTGAGGATGTCGAGATCCGCGCCGGTGTCGGCCTGCATGACGTGGTCGAGGTAGAGCTTGAGGTATCCCCGCTCCGAGTGCGGCTTCGGCGCCCGCCATGCGGTGCGGCGTCTCTCCAGCTCTTCCTCGGATACGTGCAACACGAGCTTGCGCGCGGGGACGTCGAGCTCGATCTCGTCGCCGTCACGAACGAGGGCGAGGGGGCCGCCGGTCGCGGCCTCCGGCGCGGTGTGCAACACCACCGTGCCGAACGCGGTGCCGGACATGCGGGCATCCGAAATTCGCACCATGTCGGATACGCCCTGCTTCAGCAGCTTCGCGGGCAACCCCATGTTGCCGGTCTCGGGGAAGCCCGGATACCCCTTCGGCCCGCAGCCCTTGAGCACCAGCACGCAGGTCTCGTCGACGCGAAGATCGGGATCGTCGACGCGGGCCTTGTAGTCGTCGATGTCCTCGAAGACCACTGCCTTGCCCCGGTGGCGCATGAGCGATTCGGTGGCGGCGGAGGGCTTCAGGATGGCCCCCTGCGGCGCGAGGTTGCCGCGCAGCACCGCGATGCCGCCCTGCTCCTTGAACGGTGCCGACAAGGAATGGATCACGTCGCGGTTCCAGCACTCCGCGTCCTTGACGTTCTCCCAGAGCGTGCATCCGTTCGCGGTCAGGGCGTCCTTGTGCAGGAGCCCCGCCTCCCCGAGTTCCCGGTGCACGGCGGGCAGTCCGCCCGCGTAGTAGAAATCCTCCATCAGATACTTGCCGGATGGCATGAGGTTCACGATGCACGGCACGTCCTGACCGAACGTGTCCCAGTCATCGAGGGAGAGATCGACGCCGATGCGCCCCGCCACCGCCAGCAGGTGCACCACCGCGTTGGTGGAGCCGCCGATGGCGCCGTTGGTGCGAATCGCGTTTTCGAACGCCTCCCGGGTGAGGATCTTCGACATGGCGAGATCCTCCTCCACCATCTCCACGATCCGCCGGCCCGCCATGTGGGCGAGCACGTTGCGCCGGGAATCCGCGGCGGGGATGGCGGCGTTGGTCGGCAGCGCCATGCCGAGCGATTCGGACATGCTCGCCATCGTCGACGCCGTCCCCATGGTCATGCAGTGGCCGACCGAGCGCGACATGCACGCCTCCGCGTCCATGAACTCCCGCATCGACATGTCTCCGGCCCGCACCATGTCCTCGAACTTCCACACATGGGTGCCGGAACCGATCTCCTCCTGGCGGAACCGTCCGTTGAGCATCGGACCGCCGGAGACCACGATGGTCGGCAGATCGCAACTCGCCGCCCCCATGAGCAGCGCGGGGGTGGTCTTGTCGCAGCCGACGAGCAGCACTACCCCGTCGAGAGGATTGGCGCGAATGGACTCCTCGACGTCCATGCTCACGAGGTTGCGGTAGAGCATGGTCGACGGTCGCATCAGCGTCTCGCCGAGGGACATCACCGGGAATTCGAGAGGGAACCCCCCTTTCTCGTACACGCCTCGCTTGACCCGCTCGGCCAGCAATCTGAAGTGGGCATTGCAGGGCGTGAGCTCGGACCACGTGTTGCAGATTCCGATGACCGGACGGCCATCGAACAGATGGTGCGGCAGGCCCTGGTTCTTCATCCAGCTTCGATGATGGAACCCGTCCTTGCCGTCCTTGCCGAACCACTCGATGCTGCGTCGGGCGTTCTTCTTCATGGTCATCGCTCGTCTCGGAATCGGGAAGCCTGAACCGGGAATGCCGCTATCGCGGCGCTGAACCCGTTCATGCTCCGCGGCTGGTGAGTTCTGGCCTTCCTCAACCCGGATACGCCACGACTTCCTGGCGCTGTTCGCCGAGCCCGGTGATCGCGAGGCGCATGACGTTGCCGGGTACGAGGAAGACCTGGGGCTTCTGGCCGGCGCCCACACCGGGCGGCGTGCCGGTGGGGATGACGTCCCCCGGCATCAGCGTCATGTGCCGGCTCACGTAGCTCACGATCGTTTTCACGTCGAAGATCATGGTGTTCGTGTTGCCGTCCTGGTAGCGGTGTCCGTCCACTTCGAGCCACATGTCGAGGGCGCCCGGGTTCGGGACTTCGTCCCTGGTCACGACCCAGGGGCCGATTGGCGCGAACGTGTCGGCGCTCTTGCCCTTGACCCACTGGCCGGTGCCCTCGAGCTGGAACGCGCGCTCGGACACGTCATTGACCAGGCAGTAGCCGGCGACGTACTCGAGAGCGTCTTCCTCCTCGACGTAGCTCGCACGCGACCCGATGACGATTCCGAGTTCGACCTCCCAGTCGCTCTTCACCGAACCCCGAGGCAGCACCACGTTGTCGTTCGGCCCGCAGATCGCGGTGGTCGCCTTCATGAACAGGACCGGCTCATGGGGGATGGGCTGGCCGGTCTCCTCGGCGTGATCGGAGTAGTTGAGCCCGATGCAGAGCAACTTGCCCACATTGCCTACCGGGCACCCCAGCCGGGTCCCCGCCTCCACCTCCGGGAGGGATGTCGGGTCGATGGCCGCAAGGCGCGTCAGGCTCGCGGGAGAGAGTGTCGAGCCGTCGACGTCTCCGACATGGCCGGACAGATCGCGAATCGTTCCGCTCGAATCGACGACACCGGGCTTTTCGGCGCCCGGCCGGCCGTATCTGACTAGCTTCATGAAATGCCTCTGTTGGATATGCTCGGATGCGTTTCCGGCTCGTACTCGAAACCCGGGATGAATGTCAAAGCGTCATGCCGCCGTCGGCCACGAACGCCTGTCCCGTGGTGAATGCAGACTCGTCGCCGGCGAGGTAGATCGCCAGCGCGGCGATTTCCTCCGGCGTGCCGAGTCGGCCCATCGGCTGGCGGTCGATGAACGCCTGTCGGACCTCCGGTCCCCCACCCTGAGCGGCGATGCGCTCGTCGAGCGAAGGCGACTGCACCGTGCCGGGACAAATGGCATTGCACCGCACGTTCTGCCCGATGAAATCCGCCGCCACCGACTTGGCGAGTCCGATGACCGCTGCCTTGGACGCACCGTAGGCGCAGCGCACCGGCACGCCCTTCACGCTCGACGCCACCGACGCGATGCAGACGATGGATCCGCCGTCGCGCTCGATCATGCCCGGCAGCACCGCCCGCACCACGCGGTACATCGACTTCACGTTCAGATCGAACGAGAAATCCCAGGCCGCCTCGTCGCAGTCGAGGATGGTGCCGTGGTGCACGAATCCCGCGCAGCTTGCCAGCACATCGAAGGGCCCTGCCGCATCGACGCACGACCCGACTGCGGCGGCGTCGAGCACATCGACCCGACGGGTCTCGATACCTTCGACGGATTCGAGCTTCGCCATCGTCTCCCCATTCACATCGGTCGCAAGCACATGCGCGCCGGCCCCGGCGAATGCACGCGCAATCGCCTCGCCGATCCCCTGTGCCGCCGCTGTCACCAGCGCGCGCTTGCCTTGAAGCCGTCGCACCCCACCGTCGATCATGCGACGAACCTCCCGCCGAGATCGTCTTCGATGAAGGCCTCCACGACGGACCTGAAATCCTCGTCCGGGGCAAATCCCATCCCGAGCGCACGCTCGGGTCGGAATCTCGTCGCCCATCCGTAGACGATGGTCTCGATGAACGGATCGCGCTCGAAGGTCAGTCGCTCGGCGACACCCTCTCCCGCCACCTCGCGCAGTCCGTCGACCATCTCTCGCACCGTGACCGTCATCCCCGGCAACGCGAGCGCCCGACTCATGCCGAACGCTTCCGAGGAAAGATCCGCGGCATGGAGAAAGCTCGCGATCACCCGCCGGGGCGAGAGCAGCCACACACCCGCGTCCTCCGCCACCGGGCACGCGTAGCGACGGCCCTCCAGCGGCTCGCGGATGATCGCGCTCGCGAACGAGGACGCGGCCGCATTCGCCTTGCCTGGACGCACCACCACCGTCGGCAACCGCAGTGCGCGACCGTCGACGAATCCCTTGCGGCTGTAGTCGTTGAGCAGCAGCTCGATCGCCGCTTTCTGTGTTCCGTATGAGGTCTGGGGCGTGAGGATCGTCGAATCCTCGATGACCTCCGGCATGTCGCCGCCGTACGCGGCGACGCTGCTGGTGAACACGAGCCGCGGGCAGTGGCCGCGGGCGCGGATGGCGTCGAGCAGCCGCACCGAGGCGTGGAAGTTGATCCGCATGCCGAGCTCGAAGTTCTGCTCGGCCTCGCCGCTGACCACCGCGGCGAGATGGAAGATCGCGCCGGTGCCGGCGTCGATCAGGGACTCCGCCGCGCCGGGCTCGCTGAAGTCGCCGAGTCGCAGGTCGATGCGCGAGTCGTCGGGCAGCGGCGCGATCCCGGGGCCGATGTCGCTGACGACGATGCGTTCGATCTCGTGCTCGGCGTCGTCGGCGCCCGACACTTCGCCGCGCGCGAGCAACGCGGATACGAGGCGGCGGCCGAGAAACCCGGTGCCGCCGGTGACCAGAACCTTCACTTTCGATTCTCCCGAGCGTGGAGGGTGCCAGCGGCCGATTGTCCGGCGAGCCAGGCGGTCAGGCGGTCCAGAACATCTGAATCACCAGCGAGGACACTCCGACCATCACTGTCAGCATTCCGAAGCCGACGCCGACGATGACCCATTTTAGCGTGCGGAGGTCGGACTTCAGGACGGCGACGGCCTTGTTGGTCGCGGCCACGTCCTCCTTCGTGGCGAGGTGGGAAATATCCTGCTTTGTGACGAGATGGGAGTTAAGCAACGAAATCTGCTCGTCGGCGAGCGCTTCCGCCTGACCGGCCGGCATGCCTTCGTCCGTAAGACGCTTGACGAACCGGTGCGTATCGAAGGGTATGGGGGCCGGGCGAGTCATGTGGCCATCGTATTCGCGCCGCGAGCCGAGAGGAAGCCTCGGAAATGCGGCGTGCGCCGTTTCGGTTGTAGGCCCGAAGCTCGCTCATCGTCGGACTCGGGCAATCAATAGGTCGCCCGCCCGCCGCTCAGGTCGAACACCGCGCCGGTGGTGAACGAGTTCTCCTCGGAGACCATCCACGCGACCATGGCGGCGGCCTCTTCGACAGCGAGGAACCGGCCGCGGGGGATCTTCGAGAGCATGTAGTCGATGTGGGTCTGGGAGATCTGGTCGAAGATCCGCGTCTTCGCGGCGGCCGGGGTGATGCAGTTCACCGCGATGTTCCGGTCCGCAGTCTCCTTCGCGAGCGACTTGGTGAGCGCGATGACCCCGGCCTTGGCCGCGCTGTACGCGGCCGCGTTCGGGTTGCCCTCCTTTCCGGCGATCGAGGCGACGTTCACGATGCGCCCGTAGTCGCGCTCGCGCATGTGGGGCAGCGCGGCGCGGCAGCAGTAGTAGACCCCGTTCAGGTCCACGTCGACCACGGCGCGCCACTCGTCGAGGGGGTACTCCCAAGACGGCATCGTCGGACCCGCGATGCCCGCGTTGTTGACCATGACGTCGACCGCGCCGTGCCGTCCGGCAGTCTCGGCAAAGACGCCGGTAACGGCCTCCGCATCCGTCACGTCCACCGCCGAGGTGCTCACCTCGCCCCGGTCCGCAAGCTCCCGCGCGGTTCCCGCCAGCAGCTCCGCATCCCGATCCCAGAGCGCGACCGCCGCGCCTGACGCGAGCAGCCGCTCGGCGATGGCCCGTCCGATGCCCTGGGCGCCGCCGGTCACGATGGCGCTGCGTCCCTTCAAGTCGATTGCGTTCATCCCTTGACTCCCGCCCGCGGTCGGAGGCGTCCGCCTCTCCCGGCGGACCCGATTCGAGTTGAAAGGCCCGCGGACGCAACGAGGCTGTCGTCGCGGGCCCGTGAGAATGGTGGCAACTCCGGCAGTCGAATGCCAGAGGTCAATTTGCAGGATAGCTTATTGTCGTATGGCATATCTTGTACTTGCATATTGTCAGCCAGACAACTAAATTGACCGCCATGGAACGGGAGAACGTCGAGCGCAACTTCGGATTCCTCGTGCACGACATCGCGAGGCTGATGCGCATGAACTACGACCGCCGGGTCAAGCGGCTCGGACTCACCCGATCCCAGTGGTGGGTCATCAACAACCTCTACCGCAACGACGGCCTGACGCAGAGCGAGCTGGCGGAGACGCTCGACATCGAGCGGGCGTCGCTCGGCCGGCTCCTCGACCGGCTGGAGGCGAACGGTTGGGTGCGCCGCGAGCCCTGCAGCCGCGACCGGCGCGCGAAACGGATCCGGCTGGCCAACGAGGTCGGTCCGGTGATGCGCGAGATGCGTGCGATCGCCGCGGGCCTGCGGCGCGACGCGATGTCCGGCTTCACGCCCGACGAACAGGAAGCGTTCGTCGACGTGCTGCTCGCCATCAAGTCGAACCTGGTCGCGCTGAACGGCCAGGAATCATCCGGCGGACCGACCGAATCGACGCCGGGGGCGGGGCGCGAACGATGAGCAGAATCCCGCTCGTTGCCAGGGGGTTGGGCCGATTGGCACTGCGCACGGTGCTGCTCGTCGTGGTGCCGGTGGTTGCGGTCCTGGTGGGGGTCTACATTTACGCGGAGAGCGGGCGGTTCGTCACGACCGAGAACGCCTACATCAAGTCGAACGTCGTCGCGATCAGCTCCGACGTGTCAGGGCGGGTCGAGTGGGTCGGGGTCGACGACAACTCTCTCGTGCGCAAGGGACAAATCCTGTTCCGGCTCGACCAGCAACCGTTCAGGATCGCACTCGACCGCTCCGAGGCGGAGCTCGAGCTGGTGCGCACCCAGATCGAGCAACTTCGCGCCGATTACCACGAAGCGGTCGCTCAGGTTGCCGCCGAGGTGGAGAGGGTGAAGTTTCTCACGCGCCAGCTTGCGCGACAGGAGACGCTGAAGAAGCGCAAGCTCGCGAGCGAGCAGGCCTACGACGTGGCGGCACACGATCTCTCGCTCTCCAAGCGACAGGTTCGGGTGCTGCGCCAGCGTGTTCAGGGCGTGAGACAGAGCCTCGGAGGCAATCCCGACATCGAGGCCGAGGAACATCCACGATTCCTGCGCGCCCGAACCGAACGCGATCAGGCTTCGATCGCGTTGGCTGACACGTCGATCGAAGCACCGGTCGATGGAGTTGTCAGCAACATGAAGCTGCAGGCGGGCGAGTACGTGGAAGAGGGCCATGCCGTCTTCAGCATCATCGAGAACGCGAAGGTCTGGGTCGAGGCCAACCTCAAGGAGACGCAGCTCACGCACATCCTGGAAGGCCAGTCGGCGTCGATTGCCGTCGACGCCTATCCGGGTGTCGAATGGCCCGCAACCGTCGATGCGATAGCGCCGGCGACCGGAGCGGAGTTCTCCGTGCTTCCGCCGCAGAACGCGACGGGCAACTGGGTGAAGGTCGTTCAGCGCATACCGGTGCTGCTCGACGTCGAGCAACCGCCGAAAGGACATCCGTTGCGAGCGGGAATGACGGTGACGGTCGCGATCGACACCGAGCGCGAGCGCGCGATGCCCGCGTCACTGCGAGGCTGGTTCGACGACGACGTCTTCGATTACGTGCGGACGGTGGGACGGAATCTGCGCGCGTCCACCGGCTTCGTCTCCAGCGCTCGGGCGGCCGCAGACGGATAGAGCCTTCCCTGCGCCGGCGGCCTCCTCCCACGCGGTCGGCCGCCGATCCCCGCCCGGCGACTCGACTCGGTCAGAACCCGACCGCATCGCCTCCCTTGAGCGCCAGCATCTCGCGCGCATCGTCCGGGTTGGCGACCTCCAGCGAGAGATTCTCGATGATGGAGCGCACGATCCGGACCTGCTCCGCGTTCGACTTCGCGAGCCGGCCCTTGCCCGCATACAGGCTGTCCTCGAGACCGACCCGGACATTGCCGCCCATGATCGCGCTCATGGTCACGAACCCGAGCTGATGGCGGCCGGCCGCGAGCACGCTCCAGTAGTAGTCCTCGCCGAACAGCTTGTCCGCGATCCGCTTCATGTGCATGAGGTTTTCCTGGTCCGCGCCGATGCCGCCGAGAATGCCGAAGATGGTCTGAACGAACAGCGGCGGCTTCACCAGCCCGCGGTCGAGGAAGTGGGCGAGGTTGTAGAGATGTCCGACGTCGTAACACTCGAACTCGAAGCGGGTGCCGTGCGCTTCGCCGAGGTCGCGCAGGATGTACTCGATGTCCTTGAACGTGTTGCGGAAAATGAAGTCGCGACTGTTCTCGAGGTGCTTGCGCTCCCACTCGTACTTGAACTCCGGGTAGCGATCGAGCATCGGATAGAGCCCGAAGTTCATCGAGCCCATGTTGAGCGAGCACATCTCCGGCTTCGTTCGCATCGCGCCGGCGAGCCGCTCCTCGAGGGTCATGCCGTGCCCACCGCCGGTGGTGACGTTCACCACCGCGTTGCAGCTCTGCTTGATGCGGGGCAGGAACTCCATGAACACGTCGGGACTCGGCGTGGGGCTGCCGTCTTCGGGGTTGCGCGCATGCAGATGGATGATGGTGGCGCCCGCCTCGGCCGCCTCGATCGACTGTTCCGCGATCTCCGACGGCGTCAGCGGCAGATGCGGAGACATCGTGGGAGTATGAATCGACCCGGTGGCCGCACAGGTAATGATCACTTTCTTCTGCTTCGCTGCCATGCATGCGTCTCCTTGCGAGTTCCGATACGTACGGCGCGGTCACCGTTACGAGACGAGCGCCGTCCTGCTCCGGTGGCACGATGCCACAATCATTGGCGATCGGGTACCGGACCGTCACCACGCGGAGACCGGCGACGGACCCGACCTGCCGCAACCGGAGACTTCCAACGACATGCGCGGCAACCTACCATCGCCGGCCTGCGACCAGCGCCCCCGAGAAACTCCAGACAAACGGGCGCCCTCGAATCCCCGAATTCCCCTCGCCACTCGACGAAATCCATCGACGCACCGGAGCCCCGACCATGTATCTGACGCGCCACCAGACATTCAGCGGACCGTGCTGGGCGGTCGACGGATATCGGCTCCCCGATGGTTTCCACCTCGATCTGATGCTCCAGCGCCCGCTCGCGGAGATCCGCGACGCGCTCGCCAATGCCCGCTCGGACGAAGCGGCCGTGGGTGGGCTCGTCGCTCCGGTCGAGGACACGCAGGAAGTCTGGGCGGCCGGTGTGACCTACCGGCGCAGCCGCGAGGCCCGCATGGCGGAATCGGAAACCGCGGACATCTACGACAAGGTCTACAGCGCCGAGAGAGTCGAGGTGTTCTTCAAGTCGAACGGCTGGCGCGTGATGGGTCACGGCGATCGGATTCGGGTGCGCCGCGACAGTGCCTGGAACGTGCCCGAACCGGAACTTGCGCTGTTGCTGAACCGCGCGGGCGAAATCGTCGGGTACACGGCCGGCAACGACGTGTCGTCGCGCAGCATCGAGGGCGAAAACCCGCTCTACCTGCCTCAGGCGAAGGTCTACAACGGTTCGTGCGCGCTGGGTCCCGGCATAGTGATCGCGGAGCCCGACGCCATGCGGGATCTGCCGCTGAGTCTCACCATCGAACGCGACGGTGCCACGGTGTTCGACGGGGAGACCCGCACCTCGCAGCTCAAGCGTTCGCTCGAAGAGATTGCGAAGTGGCTGTTCGCCGAGCTCGACTTCCCCGAGGGCGCCTTCATCATGACCGGCACCGGGCTCGTCCCCCCCGACGAATTCTCCCTCGTTCCCGGCGACGTGGTTCGAATCGCCCTCGGCGCTCTGATCCTGGAGAACGCGGTGGAGTGAAGCCGGCGTGCGGTGCGGGACCGGCCGGCGCAACGAGCGGCATCGCCGGCGTGGCTCAGCCGTACTGGTTCAACGCTTCGTGGACCAGCTTGTGGAAATGATGGATCGCGTACTCGTTCTCGCCGGTCGGAGCATCGCCGGCCATGATCGGACCCTGGTCGTAACCCTTTGACTTCAAGCCCCGCTGCACGCTCTCGCAGAGCGCGATGTCCTCCGGAGCCAGCACGTCGGCGGTATAGGTGGTACGCGCCTCGTTGGTCCGGCCGTCGGCGGTGAGAACATCGCCCTCGAAGCTCGACCACTCGTGGTCGATCGGCCGGACCCGGTACACCGCCAGCTCGTTCGAGCCGGGCAGGATGTTGAAGGTCGTGTTCGGCCACAGGTACCAGAACATCGCTCCGCGGTAGCCCTCGTCCGGGTCGAATTCATAGGCGGTGTTGATCGGCCGGGTCTCCGGTCCCAACTGGCGCGACCAGATTCGACCAACGTCGAGCTGGTATTCGTCCATCGAAATCAGCGAGGCGAAGTCCGGATGCGCGTGGCGGCAGTGGTAGCACTCGACGTAGTTGTCCACCACGACCTTCCATCCCGCGTGCTGGTGCGCATCGCCCAGCAGGTCGATGGGATGGTCGTGCATCTTCAGCTCGCCGAGGAAGGGCACGCGCCGGCGAAAGTCCGTCTCCATGTCCCCGGCGAGGCTCGCCAGGCTCTCCGCGTCGTCGTCGAGATTGACGAAGACGCAGTCGCAGAACAACTCGAGCCGAATCCGGCGCAGCCCGAAATCGGCCTTGTCGAAGCCGGGCCGTTTCGAGGAATGGCGCGCGGCGCGCAACCCCCCTTCGCGCTCGAAGGTCCAGGCGTGATAGGGACAGACGATGGAGGAGCCCACGTTGCCGCGAGGCTCGGCGAGCAACTCGTGCGCGCGGTGGCGACACACGTTGTAGAAGGCCCGCAGCTCGCCGTCACCACCCTGCATGACGAAGACGTTCTGATCGCAGATCCTGAGCGTCACGTAGTCGCCGGGGTCGGCGAAGGCGGATCGATGCGCCACGTACTGCCAGGTGCGGTAGAAGATGGCCGCCTTCTCCCGTTCGTAGACCGCCGGACTCGTGTAGTACTCGGACGGAAGGGTGAACGAAGTATTCGGCTCGCGAGTGAGCGGCCGCTCCATTGTCGGCAGATCGCGAACTGCGGTCACTTCATCGAGCATCGTCCCATTCTCCATGTTCGCTGACGGCAGTGCGGGTGCATGCGGTCCGAGGGCGAACGATACCGGGCCGCACCCGCCCGTCACAATCGGGGAATCCGACCGGCCGTCACTGTTTCTGCGCCGCCCGGCGTGCCCCCGGTGGGTGCCGGTCCGGTCGGCGAGTGCATGCCGTTTTCAGCGTTCCCGTCCCCGCCGGCCGACGGCCGCCAGCCGACTCGGGTCGACACGTTCCCGATGCATGTCGCGCGTAGTCCTTCGAGGGAGCGAGACCTCCGCTCGCCGATCCGGGAATCGGCGCTGCGCCACATCCGGAATCGAGCGAGCGCGCCATGGCCGACGCTCGCCGTGCCGGATCGGCCGGTGCGCGCTAGACTGAACTTCGAGAGTATGCACGAATCAACCCATTGTTTTTCGGGATAAAACAAAAAAATGGCAGGCGTGCTACTGGGTACGTTCCAGCCGAACACCGAGCAGCTTGAAGGCGCGGCGCTGCTGCGCAGTGGGTCGAGTGAT
>JAJDUQ010000119.1 GCA_022826505.1 Gammaproteobacteria bacterium | reverse complement strand
AGGGGACAACAACGTAGCCGCCATCGACACCGCGCACCACACCGTGCGACGGCCAGGCTCGCCCTGCGTCGTATCCCGCGAGCACACCGCGGCTCCTCACCGCCTCACGCATCGAACATCCGGCCCAGCGGGAATTGCTGGGTTGGTCGTCGAGTACTGCACTCGAAGCCCCTCTTCCGTCAACATTCCCGTTTCGAATATCTTGTCGCGCGGCAGCCCAACACCCGACCCTCGGACACACAGATAGTGAGCTTCTTCGTCGATGGCGCGAAATCTCCTGGTCGTTGAATCGCCCGCCAAAGCCCGAACGATCAAAAAGTACCTGGGACCTGACTTCGAGGTTCTTCCATCGTACGGGCACGTGCGCGACCTGATTCCCAAGGACGGTGCGGTCGAGCCGGAGAACGGCTTCGTCATGCACTACGAACTCATCGAGCGCAACTCCAAGCACGTCAACGCGCTGAGTCGGGCGATGAAGAAGGCGACGGCCCTGTATCTGGCAACGGATCCGGATCGGGAGGGGGAAGCAATCTCGTGGCACGTCATCGAGCTTCTCCGTGCCACGAACGTCCTGGACGACAAACCGGTATGCCGTGTCGTCTTTCACGAGATCACCAAACGCGCGATCGAAGAGGCCATCGCGAATCCCCGCGAGATTTCCACCTCGCTGGTCAATGCACAGCAGGCGCGCCGCGCACTCGACTACCTCGTCGGCTTCAACCTGTCTCCACTACTGTGGAAGAAAATCCGCAAGGGACTGTCTGCTGGTCGGGTTCAGAGTCCCGCTCTGCGCATGATTGTCGAGCGCGAAGAGGAGATCGAGCGCTTCGAGAAGCGAGAGTACTGGACCATCGAAGCCGACCTGGAAGACAGTGGGGTCGAGTTCACCGCGAAGCTGGTGCGGCTCGAGGGAGAGAAGGTCGAGCAATTCAGCGTCACGGACGAAGCGCATGCCCACAAGGCCACGGAACGATTGACGGGTTTGAGCGCGGCAAGCGGGGTGGCGAACGCCGGTGACATCTGCGGCCGGACAGGCATCGTCGGCGAGTTCTGTGTGCACAGCGTCGAGAAGAAGCAGAGGCGGCGCAACCCTGCCGCACCGTTCATCACCTCGACTGTGCAACAGGAGGCTGCCAGGAAGCTTGGTTTCACCGCGAGCCGGACGATGAGAGTGGCTCAGCAGCTCTACGAGGGAATCGACACGGGAAGCGGCGCGGTGGGACTCATTACCTACATGCGCACCGATTCCACGACCTTGGCGGCCGATGCGGTCATGGAAATCCGGGAATACATCGCGAGCGAGTTCGGCCGCGGCAACGTGCCGCCGCAACCGCGCGTGTACCGCACGCGCGCAAGAAACGCGCAGGAGGCGCACGAGGCGATTCGACCGACCGCAGTCGCCCGGACTCCGGGTTCGCTCGCCAAGGTGCTGGGAACTGATCAGGCCAAGCTCTACGAACTCATCTGGAAGCGCACTGTCGCCTGTCAGATGCGTCATGCGACGATCGACACCGTAGCCGTGGAGTTCACCTGCGGAGCGCAACCCCGGTCGGCCACCCCGATTCCGGAGGACTTGTTCCGCGCGACGGGCTCGAGCATCGCTGTTCCGGGCTTTCTGACGGTGTACGAAGAAAGTGCCGACGACAAGAAGGGGGAGGTGGAGCGGCGCATGCCGCCACTCAAGGAGGGCGCCGCGACCACGCTCCGGGCGCTGCGTCCGGAACAGCACTTCACCGAGCCGCCGCCTCGCTACTCCGAAGCGACTCTGATTCGTGCGCTTGAGGACTACGGTATCGGTCGTCCCTCGACCTACGCAGCGATCATCTCGACGCTCCAGCAACGCGAGTACGCAGAGTTGGAACGGCGCAGATTCCACCCCACCGACGTTGGTCGCCTGGTCAACGCATTCGTGACCGAACATTTTGGTGACTACGTCGACTACGAGTTCACTGCCCGTCTCGAAGACGATCTGGATGCGGTCTCCCGAGGCGAACGTGAATGGGTGCCTTTGCTCGATCAATTCTGGAAACCCTTCCGTCGAAGAGTGTCGGACAAGGAAGCCAGCGTTACGCGGACCGAGGCCTCACAGTCCCGGAATCTGGGAACCGATCCGATGTCGGGACGTCCGGTTTCGGTCAGGGTGGGCCGATTCGGCCCGTACGCCCAGATTGGCAGCGCGGGCGATGAGGAGAAACCCAAGTTTGCCAGTTTGAGGCGCGATCAACGGGTGGGTACGATCACCCTCGAAGAGGCGCTCGCGCAATTCAGTCTGCCTCGAGACCTCGGATTTACCCCGGATGGAGAGCCGGTTCTGACGAACATCGGGCGTTTCGGTCCGTACGTGAAGTTCGGCTCGAAGTTTGCGTCGCTCGGCGCCGACGACGACCCGTATACAATCGACCTCGCTCGTGCACTCGAGATCGTTGCCGAGAAGAAGCGCGTCGACGCGCAACGGGAGATCAAGGAGTTCGCAGGTGGGGTGATTCGAATCCTGAAGGGGCGGTACGGCCCCTACCTCACCGATGGGAAGAAGAATGTCCGAGTTCCCAAGGGCCGTGACCCGTCCCTCATCGAGCTTGAAGAGGCGAAGCGGTTGATCGACGCTGCCCCGTCGCGGCGCCCACGTCGTCGAAGAAATTCCTGACCAGTCCTGGTGAATTCATGACCGTTCCAACTCCATTCGTTGCCGTGTTGATGGGTTCCGATTCCGACTTCCCGGTGATGAAATCCACACTCGAGGTGCTGGATGCGTTCGGCGTCGGATACGAAGTACGCATAAGTTCAGCGCATCGAACGCCCGCCGCGACACGCGATTACGTGCTGGATGCGCAAAGCCGGGGTTGTGCCGTGTTTATCGCGGCTGCCGGCATGGCCGCCCATCTCGCCGGTGCGGTCGCCTCCCTCACGATTCGCCCGGTCATCGGTGTACCGGTCGACGCCGGTCCGCTTCAAGGCGAAGATGCCTTGTTGTCCACCGTGCAGATGCCCGGAGGGATTCCCGTCGCGACTGTCGCGATCGGCAAGGCGGGAGCGAAGAACGCGGGCTATCTCGCCGTGCAGATTCTGGGGGTCGCCGACCAGGCGCTCGCATCCGATCTGAGCGCGGAACGCGAACGCAACGCTGCCGAAATCCTGGGTAAGAACGACGCGCTTCAGGAGAAGCTGCGAGGCTGATGAATTCGCGCACGACGGGGGATGGATGACCGGTTGGCGCTATCGCCGCGCCGTTTCGGCTTTGCGGGCCGGCGGTGTTGTCGCGTATCCCACCGAATCAGTTTATGGGATCGGATGCGACCCGTGGAACCGTGCGGCCGTCGCGCGCGTGTTCGCTGTCAAGCGCCGGCCTGGACGGAAGCGCTGCATCGTGATAGCCGCGCATCCGAGCCAGCTCCATCGCGTTGTCGACGTCCAGGCGCGCCAGTTCACCAAGTTGGCGTCACGGTACTGGCCCGGCCCCGTCACTCTCGTCGCGCCTGCGTGTGACCGAGCTCCCGATTGGCTCGTCGATGCCGATGGGACCGTGGCGACTCGGGTGACGAACCATCCGGTAGCCGGAGGTCTGTGCGCAAGCTTTCGCGGACCTCTGATTTCCACGAGTGCCAACCGCGCTGGACGTTTACCTGTGCGCGACGTCTTGCGTGCTCGCGCTGTCTTCGGTGCCGCGATCGACTGTTACGTCACCGGTCGGGTGGGAGGACTGAATTCCCCTACGCCAATCATCGATGTCCGGGACGGTCGGGTCATTCGGAGTTGAACCGGTCGTGGACCCCTGCGTGCATCGAGTGCATTCCTGGCTGCGAGAGTTGCAGGATCGAATTGTTGGCGAATTACTGACCGAGGACCCTTCCGCGAAACTGGTCGAGGATGTGTGGGAGCGGCCCGGTGGAGGCGGGGGCCGGACCCGAGTCATCGCGGATGGAGAAGTGTTCGAGCGCGGAGGTGTCAATTTCTCCCACGTGCACGGTGAGGAACTTCCTCCGGCCGCGACCGTCAATCGACCGGAACTTGCAGGCCGAGCGTTTCAGGCGCTGGGTGTCTCCGCGGTCGTTCATCCACTGAACCCCTACGTCCCGACATCTCACTGCAACGTGCGTTACTTCACGACTGAGGTTCCAGGCGAGGCTCCAGTCTGGTGGTTCGGAGGTGGCTTCGACCTGACGCCGTACTACGGTTTCGAGACCGACGCACAGGCTTGGCACCGGGCCGCCGTCGCCGTGTGCGAAGAATTCGGGAACGATCTGTACCCGCGATTCAAGGAATGGTGCGACCGGTACTTCTTCCTTCATCACCGCAACGAGGCCCGGGGTGTTGGCGGGATCTTTTTCGACGACTTGAATGAATGGGGGTTCGAACTGTGTGAGCAGTTCGCCCGACGTGTCGGTCACGGTTACGTCGATGCCTACCTGCCCATCGTGCGCCGTCGACGCCGAACGCCCTGGTCGCAGCGCGAGCGTGACTTTCAGTTGATGCGCCGCGGACGGTATGTGGAGTTCAATCTCGTGTATGACCGCGGCACTCTATTCGGCCTCCAGTCGGGTGGGAGGACGGAGTCAATCCTGATGTCCCTGCCGCCGCTGGTGCGGTGGCAATACGACTGGAAGCCGGTGCCCGAGAGCGCTGAAGCGGGCCTCGTCGAACGGTTTCTTCGTCCCAGAGACTGGCTCGCGGTTCCATGAGCGACATCATTCGTGGATATCCCCGTGATCGTCCTGGGCCGCGACGCAGTGCGCGTTCGCGCGTCGCCATCGATCTGACGTCGAGCGGAGCAACTGTTGCACGGGATCGTCGTCGTTCCGGGCTGGGTGCACGTCAGATTTGTGGTATGAGGTCATGATGTTGCAGCTTGGCGCTCCCAGTAGTCGTCGAAGCGGTTGCTGGTGATGGCGCATCGCAGGGCGATGATGGCGTTGGCGCCATCAACGCTCCAGTGCATGCCAC